>CAZLRW010000051.1:0-26285 GCA_964561925.1 uncultured Flavobacteriaceae bacterium | reverse complement strand
TGCCAAACCGAAAAAGAGGGCCGGATGTAAGGCGCGACCCTTTCGCCTGTCAAGGTGAAGACCGCCGCTGCAGACCCCGCATGCTATGGTCCGCTGGGCCGCAGCCGGCCGCGAAGGACGGAGCGACATGGAGAAGGTAACGGTTTCAAACGCGCTCGACAGGCTTGCCAAATCGGGTGCAGATTTTTCGAGGCTTCTGGAGCGGGGCACCTTCGATGTTGGTCTCTACAAGCCCGAGAAGGTCGACACGCAACAAGCCCACAAGCGGGACGAACTCTACGTCATTGCCGCAGGCACGGGGACGTTCGAGTGCGGCGGCGAGAAAACGCCGCTTGCGCCGGGCGATGCGCTGTTCGTTCCCGCACAAGTCGACCATCGCTTCCGTGATTTCACCGACGACTTCTGCACCTGGGTCATCTTCTTCGGCGCAAGACCGAGCTAAGCCGCAACCGCAGCTTCACCCTTCACGATCCATCCGCCGCCGAGCATACGGCTGGACACGGCTGCGTCGTAGAGCACGCAGGCCTGTCCCGGCGCGACGCCCTCTTCGTGCGCCAGAAGCTCGACCTCGATCGCGCCGTCGCGGCGGCGAATCTCCGCCCGCACCGGCTCGCGCGTCGAGCGCACGCGCGCCAGCACCGCGCGCGGCGTCTCGCCGAGCGGCACCGCATCCATCCAATTGACGTCGCGCAGCAGAATGCGCCGCGTGGCCAGCGCCTCGCGCGGACCCACGACGACTTGGCGCTTGGCCGCATCGATGCGGATCACGAACAGCGACTCGTGATGCGCAAGGCCGAGCCCCTTGCGCTGCCCGACCGTAAAGTTGATCACACCCTCATGCCGGCCGAGCACGCGGCCCGAAAGGTCGACGATCTCGCCGCCCTCGATCGCGCCAGGCTTCAGCTTCTCCACCACGTCGCTATAGCGCCCGTTCGGCACGAAGCAGATGTCCTGGCTGTCCGGCTTGTCGGCCAGCGCCAACCCCATCTCCGCCGCAAGCGCCCGCGTCTCGCTCTTCGGCAATCCGCCGAGCGGAAAGCGCACGAAGTCGAGCTGCGCCCGCGTGGTCGCAAACAGGAAATAACTTTGGTCGCGCGACGCATCGACCGCGCGATGCAGCTCCGGCCCGCGAACGCCTTCGACACGGCGAATATAGTGTCCCGTCACCAGCGCCGACGCGCCCATGTCCTGCGCCGCCGTCAGCAGGTCGCGGAACTTCACCGTCTCGTTGCACTTGACGCACGGGATCGGCGTCTCGCCCCGCGCATAGGTCGCCGCGAAATCCTCCATCACCGACGCGCGAAACCGCGCCGTGTAGTCGAGCGTGTAGTGCGCAATGCCGATCCGATCCGCCGCCGCCTTCGCGTCGTAGATATCCTGCCCGGCGCAGCACGAACCCTTACGCTTGGGGCTCGCCTCCGACGCATAGAGCTGCAGCGTCACGCCCACGACGTCATAGCCCGCGCGCGCGGCCAGCGCCGCCGCAACCGCGCTATCGACGCCGCCCGACATCGCCGCGACGACGCGCACCCGCGCCGGCGCACCGGGCAGGTTCATCAAGGCGCGGATATCGTCCGTGGTCGTCATGGGCGGGCGAATATAAGGGCGCCCGCCCGCGGCGCAAGGCTGGAGACCTTACAGATACTCGAGCAGCGACATTTGGTTCAGCTGCGCGATCATGCGCCCGGCCGCCTGGGCCGCCACCTGGTCCTGGTTCAGCCGCGCCACCGCTTCCGCCAGATCCACGTCTTCGATGTCGCCGATGAACTTCGTGAAATAGGCGGCCATCCCCTCGTGCCGGTCCAAAGCCGAGGTCGCCTGCTCATGCCGCGTGCCGTTCACCGCGGCCAGAACGTTGATACCGCTTTGCACGCCGGGCAGCGCCACGTGCTGCGTGGTCAGGAACGTCGCCTGCGCGGGCGTGAGGTCGAGCCCGATCGGCCCGCCCACCCCGGCGTCGAAGGCGGCGATGTCCTTGAACATCTGCATGAGGTCGGTCGAGATGTCGCGCGCCGTCATGCCGGTTTCGATGATCTCGTTGTCGTCGACGCGCTGCGTCTGCTTGAAGTCGGTGTCGTCGAAAATGTCGGCAACCGTCGGAGCCGCGACGAGAGCCGCCAAATCCGTCGCGTTCACCGGCGGCTGATCCGTGCGCGAACCGCCGTAGATGTACTTCCCGTCGACGCGCGAATTCAGGATCGTCACCGTCTCGTTGAACAGGTTCTTGACCTCTTCCATCAAGGCCGGCGCATGCCCTGTCGACAGCGCGTCCCCGATCGCCGAGCGCAGCCGCGCGCTGACGTCGCTCAACTGCTGCAGATGCAAGTCCTGAAGATTGAGCCGGTTCAGAACTTCCTTTGTCGCGGACGCATAGGCGTCGACTTCGGCCGCCTTCAGTTTCGCCGCGACCAGCACGCCCGCCTTGTCCTTGGTGTCCGCGAACTGATCGCCGACCTTGCCGGTCGCGATCTGCGCCTGCGTCACGAGCGTGCGCGCCTGGATGCGCGTGTACTCGCTCAGCAGCGATTGTCCGAACGCGTAAGACCCGATCCGGTCAAGCATGGTTCATCTCTCCCTAAACCACGCTGAGCAGCGTGTCGTACATCTGCTGCACGGTCGTCATCAGCCGCGCGGAAGCGTTGTACGCTTGTTGAAACACCATCATCGCCGCGAGCTCTTCGTCGAGGTTGACCCCTTCGACGGACGCGCGGCGCGAACTCACCTCGTCGCTGACGTCGCTGCGGAAGAAGCGCTCGGCGTCCGCCGCATTCTTGAGGTCCGACTGCGCGCCCATGATCTGCGCGACGTAGTCGCCGATCGTCATCGCGCCCGACGCAAGTCCGCCGACCGAAGGCCAGGTCATCGCCCCGCCGCCGACCGCCGCCAGCGCCAGCGCCCCGCGATTGTCGCTGACGCCCAGAACCGTGTCCCCGACCGCCGTCGTGCCGGTGAGCGAAAGCTGCGCGAGCGCCATGCGCGAGCTGTCGGTCGCGATGTCGCTGCGGATTGCAAGATCGGCGGCCTGGTTCATGCGCATCGCGCTGCCCATGCCGAAGAACCGCGTGAGGCTGACCCCGGTCCCGCCGCGCGCGCTCGTGTCGTTCTTGACCTCAAGCCGCGCGCCGGCGGAGGCCGGCGTCATCGTGAGCTTGCCCGACGCGTCGAGCGCGAACGTCGCAGCACCGCCCGCCGCCGTGTTGAGGCTGGTGACGATGTCGGCGAACGACGCGCCGCCGATCGTGACGCTGAACGTCCGCAGGATCGCCCCGTCCGTGCCGCGCAGCACGAAGTCGGCAACGCCGCCGGCCGTGAAGCCGTGCGCGTTCGCCGCCTGCACGCCGGTCGCGAAGGTCGACGGGCTCGCCGCCGTCACGAGATCGTTCAACCCGAAGAAGTGCGAAAGCCCTTGGCCCGCCCGCGCCGCCGGCGTCGCGGGATCCTGCAGCAGCGCCACGCCGTTGCCGCCCGCAGCGTTGATCGAAAGAACGCCGTTCGAAAAGCTCGCGGTCCCCGCACCGCCCAAGCCCGCATTGATCGCGGTGACGAGATCGCCGACGGTGGCGATCGCCCCCAAATTGAGGTCGAGCCGCTGCACCAGCGCGCCTTGCGCATCGACGATCGCGATCGAAGCGTTGCCGGTGAAGTTCAGCGCGTCGGTCGCAAGAAGCCCGGTGTTCCGCCCGGTCAAGCTCACAGGCGCCGGTACGGAGGCGCTGTTGTTGTGCACCGCGTTCAGCGTCTCGGCCAATGCGCCGCCGACCAGACCCAATTGTTCGGCGAGATCGGGCAGCGCCTTGTCGCGCATGTCGATCAGCCCGCGGATCGCCCCGCCTTGAATGCGGCTTTCGAGCGCGATCGGCGGCCCGACGTCGTTGCTGCCCTCCGGATCGAAGCGCTGCAGCTGCAGCGAGGGGAACGACGTCGTGGCCGAAACGGCCGTCGGCCCCGGATAGCGCAACTGCGAACTCAGATCGGTGATGATCGACGTCCCGTCACCGAGCGACACATAGACCCGCCCGTCGCTTTGGTCGAACGTGCGGATGTCCATGAGCTTGCCGAGCTCCGCGATCGCCGTGTCGCGCTGATCGAGCAGCCCGGTCGCCGTGTCGCCGCCCGCGACCGCGACCTTGATCGACTTGTTCAGATCGTAGATGCGCGCGATCAGCGTGTTCGCCGCGGCGATGTCGTTCGTGAGCTCCGTGTTCGCGTCCTGGCGCAACGCCTGAATGTTGGCCGCCATCCCCGAAATCGAGTTCAGTGCCGTCGTGATCGCGGCGATCGCCGAGTTGCGCCTAGGCGTCGACGAAGGATCGACGCTGAGCTGCGTCAACGCGCTCATCGCGGCCGAAATCCGCGCATCCAAGGACGAGTTCGCATCCAGCGACCCGACCAAGTCCTGCACCCGCTCGAAGTAGGACGAGAGCACCTCCGCGCTGCCCAGCAGCCCCTGCGCCGTCGTCGCCTCGCGCGCAAGAAAGGCGTCGGCGATGCGGCGCACTTCCTCGACTTGCACGCCGTTCAGCGCCCCCGCCGTCAAGCGCGGTCCAAGGTCGACGACGCGGCGATGATAGCCCTGCGTGTTCACGTTCGCGATGTTGTTCGACGTGATGCGCAGCGCCGTCTGGTTCGTCTGCAGACCGCTCGTCGCCGTGTTCAAGATCGCATTGAGCGACATGGACGTCTCCTAACTCTCGACCGGCAGGTTTTGCCCGCACGCGCAATCTTTGCCGCGCCGCGCGAACGGCAAAGCGGCGCGAATTGCGCACAATTGCTGGCGATATGACGGCGCGCCTCGCATGGCTCGCACCTGCCCACCTGTTGTTCCGCAGTCGAGAGTGCAACGCCGGTGCCAAGCCCGACGCAGGGACGAAACTGCCGGGATGAGGCTGCAAACTCTGCCGACGCGAACGCTCGGCGCGCGCGGCAAATCGCGGAAACGCAAGGCGAAACGACTGGCAAGCCCCTTGCTAACAAAACGCTCGGCGGCATGCGTCCGCCCGAGATTGCGTTTGAGATGAGCGAACTGATTGCCTTCTTCGCCCCGACCGTACTGCCCGCCGCGGCAGCCACGGTCGTGCGCGCGTCGGAAGGTGCGGCGCCCGCCGACAGCTTCGCGAACATCCTCGCAAATCTTCAGTTGGGATCGAACGGCGCCGAGCCCGCGCTCGCCCTTCCGGCTCAATTGTCGACCGACGACGTCACGGCAAAGCTCCAAGCGTTGGGTCTTTTGCCCGCGAACGGCGACGCTGCGACCACGCCGAACATTCCTGCCGGTCAGACATCGCCCGTCTCAACGCTCGAAGCATTGCTCGCCGCGGTATCGCCCGGCGAACCGGCGACGCCCGCAAAGGACGGCGCGGTCGAGCCCGGCCAACTGATCGCAGCGCTCGCCACGACGCTGCAGCAGGTGCCCGAAGTCCCGCCCATGCAAGCGCCGACGACCGCGCCGGCACCAACCTCGCCCACAACCGTCCAACCCGAACTCATGCTCCGCGGCACAATCGTCGCCGATCAAGCGCCCGCGAACACAGTGCCGCTCGACGTCGCCAAGCTTCCGCCCGAAACGCGCACGGCCGAAGCACAAGCGCTCGCCGTGCCGCCGTCGCTGCTCACGCCGAAGACGGAACCGCAAAGCCGCAACACCTCGCCGGCGGCAAAACCCGTTCTCAAAGGCGAAGCGTCGAAACTCGTCGACCAAGCGGCAGCTGCCGTCGCGTCGGCAAGCCCGCAGCAGACGTCGACCGCCGTCGATCCGCTGGCACGCGAACTCGCAGGCCAAGGCCAACAGCAGCAGGCATCGCTCCAGCCCTACGCCGCCGCGCCGGCCCAGCCGCAAGCGGTCGCCGCCGACACGGCACCGCCGGTCAACAACCCGCAAGCCGCGGCGGTCGTTCCCGCGCCAGTTCTGCCGACATTGATCGACGCCCAGCAGATGAGCGCGACGGTCCTCTCGACGCCGCAGGCCGCCGTGCCGCTCGACACGCTCGCCGTCCACATCGCGCGCAAGTTCGAAGCGGGCACCAGCCAGTTCGAAATTCGCCTGCATCCGATGGAACTCGGCCAACTCGACATCTCGCTGAACGTCGCCGAAGACGGCCGCATTCAGGCGGTCTTGCGCGCCGAGCGCCCCGAAACGCTCGACATGCTGCAGCGCGATGCCCGCGTGCTGGAACAGCAGCTGCGCCAAGCCGGCCTTGATGTCGGCGCCAATTCGCTTAGTTTCTCGCTGTCCAGCGGCAATGGACAGCGCCCGGCCCCCTTCGTGGGATGGCCCGGCTTCGCCGACGCGCAGGATGCGCAAGGCGCAACGAAAAACGACGCCGCCTCAACCTATCTCGCCGTCCGCAAGCGCGATGGCCTCGATATTCGCATTTAAGGGACACGACCCATGGACGTCGGAGCCGTCGCCGCCAACACCGCCCAAACGCAAGCGCGCCAGTCGCTGAGCGGCAACTTCGACACGTTCCTGCGCCTGCTCACGACGCAGCTTCAGAACCAGGATCCGCTCGAGCCGCTGGATTCGACGAAGTTCACCGAGCAGCTCGTCTCGTACTCGCAGGTCGAACAGCAGATCAACACGAACGCGAACCTGAACACGCTGATCGCGATGACGAAGTCGGCGGCCGGTGCGAACGCGGTCTCCTATCTGGGCAAGACCGCGGTCACGCTGGGTCCGCAATCGTCGCTGAGCGACGGCGCCGCGTCCTGGCGCTATACGCTGACCGCAGACGCGGCCTCCACCGTGCTCACAATCAAGGACGCGAGCGGTCGGACCGTTCGCACGCTCGCCGGCGACCGCGGCGTCGGCGCACACGACTTCGTCTGGGACGGCAAGAACGACGCGGGCACCGACCTGCCGGCAGGCACCTATTCGCTGACCGCGACGGCGACGGCCGCCAACGGCAACGCGATCGCGACCGGGGTCTCGGGCCTCGGCTTCATCAAGGAAATCGATATGTCGACGCCGGAGCCGTTGCTCTCGATCGGCAGCCGCAGAGTGAGCTTGCTTGAAGTCATCGGCTTCAAGAACTGAGGAACGAACCCGCGCGGCGCCGAAGCGCAGCGCTTGAGATCATCGGTGGCGGCGACCTGAACGGCGCGGCCGCCAGACGACGAAACGGAGCAGTTAAATGAGTCTCTATGGTGCGCTTTACACGGGCGTCGCAGGTCTTGCCGCGAACAGCCGCGCAATGGCGACGACGTCCACGAACATCGCCAACGTCAACACCGTCGGCTACAAGACGACGCGTACGGAGTTTTCGACGCTGCTCGCTTCGACCGCGCAGGTCGGCAACGCCGCGACCGGCGGCGTGAAGGCCGTCGCCCTTCCCGAAGTCACGGCCCAGGGCGATCTCGCGCAGACGAGCTCGGCGACCGATCTCGCGATTTCGGGCCAGGGCTTCTTCGTGGTCACGAACACGCCCGTCGCGAACCCGACGGTCAGCGAAGTCCTCTACTCGCGCGCCGGCGCCTTCCAGAAGGACGCCGACGGCTATCTCCGCAACGCGGGCGGCTACTACCTGCAGGGCTGGGCGCTCGACGTGAACGGCAACGTCCCGACGAACGCGAACGACATGACGCTGGTGAACCTGGGTCAAGTGACGGGCACCGCGCTGCCGACGACGGCAGGCTCGCTGCGCGCGAACCTCCAGTCGACGCTGCCGGTCACCGCGGGCTACGCGGCAGGCGACATGTTCGCCGGCACGATCTCGCCGCAGTTCGAGACCTCGATCGAGTTCTACGACAGCCAGGGCTCCGCCCGTCCGCTGCGCCTCGCTTTCGTGAAGACGGCGGCCAACACCTGGCAGTACGAGATCATCTACGACGGCAACGCCGCCGACGTGGGCGGCGCGAACCCGATCGCGACCGGCACGATGACGTTCAACACCGACGGTACGATCGCGACGCCCGCACCGCCGACCACGATCACCGTGCCGTTCACGGCGGCCTCGGGTCTCGCGGCCCAGCCGATCGACCTGAACTTCGGCACGCCGAGCCAGGCCGACGGCTTCACGCAGTTCGACACGACCTCGACGCTTTATTCGTCCGACGTTAACGGCACGCTGTACGGCGGCCTCAGCGGCGTGCGGGTCGACGAGCAAGGTTACGTGATCGCCCTGTTCAACAACGGCGTGGAGCGGCGTCTCTACAAGCTGCCGATCGCGACGTTCCTGAACGCCGACGGCCTCGGCCCGCTGAACGGCAATGCTTACCGTGCGACCGTCGAATCCGGCGGCCCGTCGTTCAAGCACGCCGACACGGGCGGCGCGGGTTCGGTTTCGAACCTCGCGCTCGAACAGTCGACCGTCGACATGGCGAAAGAATTCTCGAACATGATCGTGATCCAGCGGGCCTACAGCGCCGCCTCGAAGATCATCACGACGGCTGACGAGATGCTCGACGAGCTGACGAGACTGAAGCGTTAACTGTAATTCGTAGTACTCGTAAACATTAATGCACCATTTCGGCTGGCACATGACTTGCGAGTATTGAGTTAAGCCGGATGAAGCCTTGTTTCCTCACCCCGCTTTAGGGGGGGACGCGTAGGCTTCTCGGGACTTGGGGTAAGGGTTTGGGTGCAGGAGCGCGTATGGTGATGAGCGAAGAACGGCAAGGGCGTGTGACGTACGTCATCGGACCCGATGGGAGTCCGCTGACGATCGCCGATCTGCCGCCGCCCAACACGAAACGTTGGGTGATCCGCCGCAAGGCGGAAGTCGTTGCGGCGGTGCGCGGCGGATTGCTGAGCCTCGAAGAGGCATGCAACCGCTACACGCTGACGGTCGAGGAATTTCTCGCCTGGCAGCGCGCGATCGACAAGTACGGGCTCGCCGGCCTGCGGACGACGCGGGTTCAACAATACCGGAATTAATCCGTAAACGGATTATTTGCAGACGAGGCCGGGCGCGGGAGACCGCTCCCGGCCTTCATGCTTTCTTGACCTCTCGCTAACCGCGACTTTACCGCGACGTGGGTAATTTTTGCCTACGTCGATCGCACGAATGCGCGCGAATGAAAGCGTCGCTGTGCGGAATTGGCGCAACGAGAAGAACGGCGTCGGTGCGGGAGCGGTGGCTTTGCCGGACATGTTGAAATCGATGAGCCTTGCGCGCATGGGCGCCGCGATCGGTCTGACGATCGCCGTCGCCGGCTTCTTCATGTACGTCATGGGCGCGATGACGGAGGCGCCGAAGGCCCTGTTGTTCTCGGGGCTCGACGGGCGCGACTCCGCCGAAATCGTCGCCCGCCTCGACAATCTGAAGGTTCCCTACTCCGTCGAAGGCGACGGCTCGACCGTCTTGGTCGCGGCAGATCAGGTGCTGCGCCTGCGCATGCAGCTCGCGGGCGAAGGCCTGCCCGCCGGCGGATCGGTCGGCTACGAAATCTTCGACCGCTCCGACAGCTTCGGCCAGACGAACTTCGTGCAGAACATCAATCTCGTGCGCGCGCTCGAGGGCGAACTCGGCCGCACGGTCCGCTCGCTGACCTCGATCGCGAACGCGCGCGTCCATCTGAACATACCGAAGCGCGAACTCTTCGCGCAAAAGCAGCCGGAGCCCACGGCCTCGGTCGTGATCCGCTCGCGCGGCACCGTTTCCCCCTCGCAGGTCCAAGCGATCCAGAACCTGGTCGCCTCGGCCGTGCCCGGCATGACCGCCGGCGCCGTCACCGTGATCGACGAGAAGGGCACGATGCTGGGCGGCGGCGCGTCGCAGGCGGGCGCCGCCGGCATTCGTTCCGACGAACGCACGGCGGCGTACGAAGACCGCGTCCGGTCCCAGGTCGAAGACATCGTGACCAGCGTCGTCGGCCCCGGCCGCGCCCGCGTCCAGGTCTCGGCCGAGATCGACTACAACCGCGTGACCAAGGAAAGCCAGACGTTCGACCCCGACGGTCAGGTCGTGATCTCGCAGGTGACGAGCCAGGCGAAGTCCGCAAACCAGGACGGCTCGGGCTCGCAAGGCGTGACCGTCACGAATTCGCTGCCCGCCGGTGCCGACGGCGGCGGCGCGTCCTCGGGCGCCAGCTCTTCGAACGAAGACCGCACCGAAGAAACGATCAACTACGAGGTCTCGAAGACGAAGTCGGTCGAGATCCAAGAAGGCGGCCGCATCAAGCGCCTGTCCGTCGCCGTCGCCGTCGACGGCGCCTACACCGCCGACGACAAAGGCACGCGCACCTACGCACCGCGCGCCGCCGAGGAGATGCAGCAGATCGAACAGCTCGTCCGCTCCGCGATCGGCTTCGACGAAAAGCGCGGCGACCAGCTGAAGGTCGTGAACCTGCGCTTCAACCAGCCGGAAATCGAAGAACTGCCGCCGGTCGAAGAACCGCTGTTGGGCATGAACAAGGACGACTGGTGGCGCGCGTCCCAGTTCGGCGGCTTGGGACTGATCGCGCTCCTCATGATCTTCTTCGTCATGCGTCCCCTGATCAAAGCGCTCGTCTCGCCGATGCCCGCGACCACGCTCGCCTCGCAAGCGATCGCAGGGCCGGCGCCGGCCGCCGCGCTGACCGGCGCCGCCGCATCGGCTGCCCTCGCGGCCGCGGGTGCGGCCGGTGCGCTGCCCCCGCCGCAATCGGGCGTGCAGGCGATGATCGACATCGCGCAAGTCGAAGGTCAGGTGAAGGAATCGTCCGTCCGCAAGGTCGGCGAGATCGTCGGCAAGCACCCCGACGAGGCGACCGCGATCCTTCGCCAATGGCTCCACGAGTCGGCGTGACCGGATGAACCGCGATGACTAAAGCCGCCAAACCCGCCACACGCGACGACATCAAGGGCCTGACCGGCCCGGAGCGCGCGGCCGTCCTGTTGCTCGCGCTCGGTGAAGAGCACGGCGCCTCGATCTGGAAGTCGCTCGACGACGAAGAGGTCAAAGAGGTCTCCCAGGTCATGTCGAATCTGGGCACCGTGTCGGCCTCGCTGACCGAGCGGTTGCTCGTCGACTTCGTGTCGCAGATCTCCTCGACCGGCTCGGTCATGGGTTCCTACGACACGACGGAGCGCTTGCTGCAGAAGTTCCTGCCCAAGGAACGCGTCAGCGGCGTGATGGAAGAAATTCGCGGCCCCGCCGGCCGGACGATGTGGGACAAGCTCTCGAACGTGAACGAGTCGGTGCTCGCGAATTATCTGAAGAACGAGTACCCGCAAACCGTCGCCGTCGTGCTCACGAAGATCAAGTCGGAGCATGCCTCGCGCGTTCTGGCGGCGCTGCCCGAGGATTTCGCGCTCGAGTGCGTGAACCGCATGCTGCGCCTCGAATCCGTGCAGAAGGACATCCTCGACAAGGTCGAGCAGACGCTGCGCCAGGAGTTCATGACGAACCTCGCCCGCACCGCCAAGCGCGACGCGCACGAGCTGATGGCCGAGATCTTCAATAACTTCGACCGCCAGACCGAGCAGCGCTTCATGACCGCGCTCGAAGAGCGCAACAAAGAAGCTTGCGAGCGCATCAAGGCCTTGATGTTTACGTTCGAGGATCTGGCGAAGCTCGACTCGGGCTCGATCCAAACGCTGCTGCGCGCGATCGACAAGGACAAGCTCGGCATCGCGTTGAAAGGCGCTTCGGCCGCGCTGCGCGATCTCTTCTTCTCGAACATGTCCGAACGCGCGGGCAAGATCCTGCGCGACGACATGGAATCGATGGGCCCCGTGCGCTTGAAGGACGTCGACGAAGCGCAGATGGGCATGGTCAACGTCGCCAAAGACCTCGCGGCCAAGGGAGAGATCATGATCTCCAAGGGCAACAGCGAGGACGAGCTCGTCTACTAATGACCATGCAACAAACCCGCCCCGTCAAATACAACTTCGACAACGTCTTCGGCACGAAGGGCGCGCCGCAGAGCGCGGGCGGTCACGCGCGTTCCTCCTACACCGCCGACGAAGTCGAGACGATCCGCAGCGAAACCTTCGCGCAAGGCAAAGCCGACACCGAAGCCCAGGCCCAGGCCGCGCACGCCGCCGCGCTCGGCGCCCTCGCCCAAGGTCTCGTGCGCCTGATCGGCGAGTTCGACGCGACGCTCCTCTCGCTTCGCCACGAGAGCGCGGCCGCGGCCCTCAAAGTGGGGCAAAAACTTGCCGGCGCAGCCCTCGACGCGTTCCCGCTCGTCGAAGTCGAAGCGTTGCTTGCCGACGTGATGCACAAACTCCATCGCGAACCGCGCCTCGTCGCGCGCGTCGCCCCTCAAACAGCCGACGCGCTGCGCGCCGATCTCGATCGCCTTTGCGCCGAACACGCCTTTGCCGGACGCGTCGTCGTCATCGCCGAGCCTTCGCTCCGCGGCGCCGACTGCCGCATCGAATGGGCCGACGGCGGCATCGAACGCGACCTCGCCCAAGCTTTCGCCGCCATCGAAGAAGGCGCCGCCCGTTGGCGCTCGACCACCCTCACCGAAGAGAGCTGACGATGTCACAAACGACCGACGTCACTTTGCAGGACCTTCAGACGCAGGCGCCCGAGCCGGTCGACCAGACGGCCGAGCCCGACGTCAAGCGCGCGGCCACCGACCTCGAGGCCGTGTTCGACGTCGCCGTCAACGTCTCGGCCGTTCTCGGCAAGGCGACGATGGAAGTGTCGAATCTCCTGAAGCTCGGCCGCGGCGCCGTCGTCGAACTCGACCGCAAGGTCGGCGAGGCGATCGACATCTACGTCAACGATCGCCTCGTCGCCCGCGGCGAAGTCGTGCTCGTCGAAGACCGCCTGGGCATCACCATGACCGAAATCGTCAAGGGCGAACGCGCCTAAACCCGCCACGCGAGAGAACAAGAAATGCGTCTCCTCATCATCGGACAATTGAACGGGCAGATCGGCGCGGCGACGAAAATCGCGATCGACCGGGGCGCGAAAGTCGCCCATGCCACGACGATCGAACAGGGTTTGGCCGAGTTGCGCGACGGCCGCGGCGCCGACCTTCTGATGGTCGACGTGGCGATGCCGATCGCCCTGCTCGCCGCCCAGCTCAAGAGCGAGCGCATCCACGTCCCGATCGTGGCGTGCGGCATCGGCACCGACGCCTCCGCCGCCGTCGACGCGATCAAGGGCGGCGCGAAGGAGTACATCCCCCTGCCCCCCGACGCCACGCTGATCGCCGCGGTGCTCGCCGCGGTCGCCGACGAATCGCACCAGATGGTGTTCGAGGACAAGGCGATGGCCGCCGTCATCGCGCTCGCCGAACAGATCGCGCCCAGCGAGGCCTCGATCCTGATCACCGGCGAAAGCGGCACCGGCAAGGAAGTGATCGCCCGCCACGTTCACCGCAAATCGAACCGCGCCGACAAGCAGTTCATCTCGATCAACTGCGCCGCCATCCCCGACAACCTGCTCGAGAGCGAACTCTTCGGCCACGAGAAGGGCGCCTTCACCGGCGCCGTCGCCCGCCGCATCGGCAAGTTCGAAGAGGCCGACGGCGGCACGCTGCTGCTCGACGAAATCTCCGAGATGGACGTGCGCCTTCAGGCGAAGCTTCTGCGCGTGCTGCAAGAGCGCGTCGTCGACCGCGTCGGCGGCGCCAAGCCCGTCAAGGTCAACATCCGCGTCATCGCCACCTCGAACCGAGATCTGGCGCAGGCTGTGCGCGAAGGCACATTCCGCGAGGACCTGCTCTACCGCCTGAACGTCGTGAACCTGAAGATACCGCCGCTGCGCGAGCGCCCGGCCGACATCTTGGCGCTCGCGAGCCACTTCGCGCGCAAATACGCCGACGCGAACGGCGTGCCGGTGCGCCCGCTTGCCGAAAGCGCGAAGAAGACGCTGATGGCGCACACCTGGCGCGGCAACGTCCGCGAACTCGAGAACACGGTTCACCGCGCCGTCCTGCTCGCGCAAGGCGCCGAGATCGGCGAAGCCGCGATCCGCCTGCCCGACGGCTCGCGCGTGGGCGACGAGGTCGCGATCACGACGCCGACCGCGATCGCGCGCGCGGCCCAAGCCGCCGAAGCCGTCAACCGCGAGATGGTCGGGCGCACCGTCGCCGACGTCGAACGCGATCTGATCCTGCAGACGCTCGATCACTGTCTCGGCAACCGCACGCACGCGGCGAACATCCTGGGCATTTCGATCCGCACGCTCAGGAACAAGCTGAAGCAATACGCCGACGACGGCGTGCGCGTGCCGATGCCCGGCGGCGGCGAGCTGCGGGCGTACTGATCCTCATCGCTCGCTAGAAACAGATCGGACTCATGGCCCAGGCGAACGCAACACCGCAGCCCACCGGCACCAACCCCTTCGCGGCCGGTTTGGACATGCTCAAGCGCGGCGATCTTTCGCTCGCGCTCGGCATCATGGCGATCATCGCCGTGCTTCTGTTCCCGGTGCCGACGTTTCTTCTCGACGTGGCGCTCGGGATCTCGCTCACGCTCTCCGTCCTGATCCTGATGACCGCGCTCTTCATCGAGCGCCCGTTGCAGCTCTCGACGTTTCCCACGATCCTCTTGATCTCGACGATGTTGCGCCTCTCGCTCAACCTCGCCTCGACGAAGCTGATCCTGACCTACGGCCACGAAGGCACGGCCGCCGCCGGCCACGTGATCGAGGCGTTCGGCAACTTTCTGATGCAGGGCAACTTCGTCATCGGCATCATCGTCTTTGCGATCCTGATCATCGTGAACTTCGTCGTCATCACGAAAGGTTCGGGCCGCATCGCCGAGGTCAGCGCCCGCTTCACCTTGGACGCGATGCCCGGCAAGCAGATGGCGATCGACGCCGACCTCTCGGCCGGCCTCATCAACGAGAAGGACGCGCGCGAACGCCGCAAGCGCCTGGAAGACGAAGCGAACTTCTACGGCTCGATGGACGGTGCCTCTAAGTTCGTGCGCGGCGACGCGATCGCCGGCATCCTGATCACGTTCATCAACATCATCGGCGGCATCATCATCGGCGTCGCCCAGCACAATCTCGACTTCTCGACCGCCGGTCACACCTACACGCTGCTCACGATCGGCGACGGCCTGGTGACGCAGATCCCCGCGTTGCTGGTTTCGATCGCGGCCGGCCTCATGGTCTCGAAGGCGGGCGTGGACGGCTCCGCCGAGAAGGCGCTGGTCAGCCAGCTCTCGCACTATCCCCAAGCGCTCGGCATGTCGGCCTTCGTGATGGGCGTGATGGCGCTGCTGCCGGGCATGCCGAAGCTGATCTTCTTCGGACTTGCGGCCGGCGCCGGCAGCCTCGCCTACATGATGATGCAGCGCAAAGAGGCCGAACGCACGGCCGAATCGACGGCCGCCACTGCCGAGAGCACGAAGCCCGCAGGCGACGAGCCGATCCAAACCGCGCTTGCGATGGATTATCTCAAGGTCGAACTCGGCTACGGCCTGCTCGCGCTCGTCAACGACGCGAAGGGCCACCGCCTGACCGATCAGATCAAGGCGCTGCGCCGCCAGCTCGCCTCCGAGATGGGCTTCGTCATGCCCTCGGTGCGCGTCATCGACAACATGCAGCTCGCCTCGAACGACTACGTCATTCGCGTCAAGGAACTGCCCGCGGGCAAAGGCGAGCTGCAGCCGAACCACCTCCTCGTCATGGATCCGCGCGGCGGCGCGATCGAGCTCCAAGGCCGACCGACGCGCGAGCCCGCGTTCGGCCTGCCGGCCGCCTGGGTCGAAGAACGCCTGCGCGACGAGGCGATGTTCCGCGGCTACACGGTCGTCGACCCGGCGACGGTGCTGACCACGCATCTGACGGAACTGCTCAAGGAGAACATGGCCGAACTCCTCTCCTACGCGGAGACGAAGAAGTTGCTCGACGATCTGCCGGCCGAACACAAAAAGCTCGTCGAAGATCTCGTGCCCTCGCAGATCACGATCACGGGCGTACAGCGCATTCTGCAGTCGCTGCTGGCCGAGCGCATCTCGATCCGCGACCTGCCGACGATTCTCGAAGGCATCGCCGAAGCCGCCTCGCGCTCGACGACCACGCTGCAGATGACCGAGCACGTGCGCTCGCGTCTCTCCCGCCAGATCTCCTCGGCCAACACCTCGCAGGCGGGCTACTTGCCGCTGATCGCGCTTTCGCCGGTGTGGGAGCAAACGTTCGCCGAAGCCTTGCTCGGTCAGGGGGACGAGAAGCAGCTGGCGCTCGCGCCCTCGAAGCTGCAGGAGTTCATTCAAACTGTCCGTGCCCGCTTCGACGCGGCCGCGAACGAGGGCGAACTGCCCGTGCTTCTCGCCTCGCCGCTCGCGCGGCCCTACGTGCGCTCGATCGTCGAGCGCTTCCGTCCGCAGACCTTCGTCATGTCGCAAAACGAAATCCACCCCTCCGCGCGCCTGCGCACGCTGGGCCAGGTTTAGCGCCCCATGCGCATCCGAACCTTCACCGGCCGCACCGCAAGCGAAGCGATCGCGCTCGTGCGAAGCGAACTCGGTGAGGACGCCGTGATCCTGGATGTCGAAGACGCCCGAACCGGAAAAGGGGTCGTCGTCCGCGCCGCAGCCGAAGCCGATACCCGCCCTGCCGCTGAGATCGACCGGACGGCGTCGCTTCCGCCCGAGGCGAGGCTCGAAGCGATGTTACGCGCCGCGCTGCACCGCACCATCGGGGTTAACCGCCACGCGGCTTGAGTTCGGCCGTTGCACCGGCGCCACAGCGGCACGCGCTGCCGCCACCGCTCGCTTCCCGCATCCCTGAGTTCGGTTACTCTATCGCCAAGTTGCGTCAAATCCCGGGGGAGGGAGCAAAGCCATGGAAATCCTAAATGAGATGTGGTCGATCGTGATGCGGGTCTTCGGCGGTGCCGACAGCATCTCGCTGATCATCATGCTTTTGGTCGTTGTCGCCGGCGGCATGGCACTCGGCCAGTTCAGTCGCATCGTTCAGGTTACCGTAGGGTCGCTCGTGATCTTCGGGCTGATCCGCCTCGCGTACTCGATTTTCGTGGGGTCGACGGCACCCGCCTCGGCACCGATGACGGCCTGGAACGACCTCAAGGTCATGTCGGTCGGCGACCTGGTCGTCTACTTCATGGCTTTTGCGATCGTCATCACGATCGTCCATGCGATCCGCGGCGCGGTTCAGCGCAACGGCCACTGACGGCCTGGCCCTGAGGGAAGCCGGCCGGGGGAGCCGTTTTCCCCGCCGGTTCCGCCGTCCGCGCGGCAAAAAAAGCACAGCCTCCGCGCGCCGGTTTGTGACAATATGGTACGATGCGAGTTGAAACCGGCCGCGCTTCTTCGCGGAAACCGGGTGTTGGGGTGGGTACTGGGATGGAAGAGACCGAAAAACAATTCATCGATCTCGTAAGCCACGTTTTCACGCTGGATTGGATTGTTCTGGCGATGCCGATCGCGCTGGCCCTCTCCATGCTGGCGAACCGCGTTTTGGTCGGGCTCGCGCTGGCGCTCGTCGCCGTCTTGGCCCATCACGCGATCATGGAAGCCATCCCGCTCATGCAGGCGGGCCAACTCTCAACTCTGCCGGCCGCATTGGCCGACGCCGTCAAAACCGCCGAGCCGTTGTCGCTCCTGGCCGAATTCTGCGGCTATGCGTTCCTGATCGTGGTGTTCAGCCTGACGCGCCAGGACATGGCGCGCCCGTTCGTCAGCGATTAGTCGCCGCGGCGGCTGTCGTAGCTCCAGCCGCCGGCCCCAAGACCGACGAGCACCAGCAGCCCGCCGGCGATCCCGAGATTCTTCATGAACAGCTGCATCTCGACCTGTGCGGCCTCCCCGCTCAGCGTCCAAAAATCGTGCATCTGAAAGCTGACGACGAGCGTGTAGACGAACAGAATCAAGGCGATGAGCCGGGTCCGAAAACCCGCGGCGAGCGCAAGCCCCGCCCCGAGTTCGAGCACGATCGCAAGCGCCAGAAGCGGCTCGATCATCTTGATCCCGTGCTCGGCCATGTAGAGCGTTGTCGAGCCCCAGTTCTGAAGCTTCTGCACCGCCGCAAGCACGAACAAGGCCGCGATCAGGCAGCGCCCGGCCAGAGGCGCGATGGTCTCGCCGAACGACATGGGAACTCCCTTCGCTTGGGTTGCCGGATGAGGCCGTTTGCCCGGACCTCGAAGCGATTCTAACGTTGTTCGGCCGAAGCACCGAACGGGTCACCTGACGCAAACATGCCGCCAGCAGACGAACAAGTGTGGATTCTGGCCGGTCTGGCGCTTCTCTTGGGCCTGCTCGGCGTCCTCGTGCGCGGCTTGGTGCGCGGCGCGCCCGCCCCCTTGCCCGCGGACGGACCGCTGCGGCTGATGGTGCGCCCGCTGAAGGAACTGAAGCCCGACCCGAACCATCTCTATCTGGGCACGACGATCGCCCGCGACCTGACGGTCGGTCTGAAGCGCTTCGAGCGCATCGACCCCGCGATCGGCGAAACGGCTTCGGGCCTTGCGATCGAAGGCGCGGTGCGCAAGACCGGTCCGCGCGTCGTCATGACCGTGCGCCTGATGAACGGCCGCCACGCTATCTGGCGCGGCACCTACGACGGCGCGATCGCCGACCTTCCGCAGATGGAAAGCGAAATCGTCCTGAACGTCGCCCGTGCGCTCCGCGTGCCGCCGCGCAAGGTTCCGGCGCAACCGAAACCGCAAGCGGCGGAAGCCTGAATCACGTCGCCGGCGTTTCGTCCTCGATCTTCCACTGCGGCTCCTTCGCGTGACGCATGCCGTAGACGAGGTAGATGATCACCCCGAGCACGAGCCACCCGACCAGGCGGAACCAGAGATCGATCAGCAACGGATAGACCATCGCTCCGCACACGACGATGCCCGCGATCGGCACGAACGGAAACAGCGGTGTCTTGAACGGCCGCTTCGCGTTCGGCCGCGTGTAGCGCAACACCATCACGCCGATGCAGACGAGAATGAAGGCAAGCAGTGTCCCGACCGACACCAGATCGCCCAGCACGTCCAGCGGGAAGATGCCGGCGAACGCCGCGACCACGAGGCCGATGATGACCGTGCTCAGCGTCGGCGTGCGGTAGATCGGGTGCACCGCCGCGAACAGCGGCGGCAGAAACCCGTCGCGCGACATCGAATAGAAGATGCGCGTCTGTCCGTAGAGCGAGATCAAGATGACGGTTGAAAGCCCGGTAATCGCGCCGATCTGCACCAAAGGTGCGAGCCAGGCGAGCTGATCGCCCGCGCCTGCGATCGCGACCGACACGGGATTGTCGACCTTCAGCGTCGAGTAATGCGCCAATCCCGTCATCGTCAGCGACATCAGGATGTAGAGCACCGTACAGATCGCAAGCGAACCCAAGATGCCGATCGGCAGATCGCGCTGCGGGTTCTTCGCTTCTTGCGCTGCGACCGACACGCCGTCGAAGCCGATATAGGCGAAGAAGATCACGCCCGCGCCCGCAAGCACGCCGCTCCAGCCGAAGACGCCGAACGTGCCGGTGTTCTCAGGCACGAACGGCGTCAGGTTTTCGCCGCTGATCAGCGGCAGGCCGAACATGATCACGAGCAGGATGACGCCGACCTTGAGCAGCACCATCGCACTGTTGAACGTCGTCGACGTGCGGATACCGACGACCAGCAGCGCCGTCAGAAAGAGAACGACGGCGACGGCCGGGAAGTTCATGATTGCGCCCGTCGTCTCCCAGCCCTTTTCCGCCGTGTATTTGATCGGCGCCTCCGCGAGCATGGCGGGCACCGTGATGCCGAACTGATCGTGCAGGAACGCCTTGAAGTACCCTGCCCATCCGACCGCGACCGTGCTGGCCGCCATGCCGTATTCGAGACAGAGATCCCACCCGACGAGCCAGCCAACGAAACTGCCGAACGCGGCGTAGGAATAGGTATAGGCGCTGCCCGATGCCGGGATCATTGCGGCGAGTTCCGCGTAGCAGAGCCCCGCGAACGCGCAACCCACGCACGCGATGACGAACGACAAAACGATCGCAGGTCCCGCATGGTCCGCCGCCGCTTGCCCCGTGATGACGAAAATGCCCGCGCCGATGATCGCGCCGATACCGATACCGATCAGTTGCCAGGGGCCCAAGACCCGTCGGAGGTCTTCGTCCTTGCCCGTCGCGCCGCTTCCCGCCGCGTGTTCCGTTCCGGCCATATATCATGTCCCCTTTGGTTCGAGCGGCGTCCCGCGCCCCCGCCACGGCGGCGAAGCGTTCACAACAACTCTGCCATGTGAATTGGATGCTGCCAAATCTCAGGGCGCATCGCGCCCGAACGGCGCGATCGGCATCGCAGCCGAGAGCGGGCGAGAACCCTGCCCGACACCCGCGCGGATACCGCCCGCCGGCTCGTCGGTCGAACCGGCAACCGTCGCCGAACCGCCGCCCAATGCCGCGATCGCAAGATCGAACGTGCTGCGCCCGACGTTCTCGGCCGTGACAAGCGGCTTGCCGTCGGGCCCCAGCGGACCATCCGGCAACTTGGGCCACTCGCCGTTCGGAAGCATGACGAGCGCGACGAACGCCATTTGCCGCGCATGAAACTTGCCGCGCGCGCGCTCGTCGTAGTTCTGAATGACGACGGTGTCGTATCCTTGGGCCTTGACCTTCGCCGGGTCGAGCCACTGCCACATTGCCCGGATCTCTTCGATCTTGCGGCCGGTGCGCGCGGGCGTGCGCGTGTACATCTCGACGCCGAGCGCCTTGCGGCGTCCGGTGGGCGCCGCGATCTCGCCCGCGAACGGAACTTCGACCTTGCCGTATTCCCCGAGGTCGACGATCTCAGGCTTCGGCGCCGTCCACTCGTTCGGGTTCTGCGCGGTCTTCCAGGATTCGGGACCGGCTTGACGCAGCCACACCGTATCGGCGCGGCGCGCATAGTGGATCTGCTCGGTCTTCTCGCCCGCGCCCGGCGCAGCCAACGCCGGAAGCAAGCCGACGGCCGCGCGCTTGTACCCGCGCATTTCGGCGGCGACGAGAACGATTCCGCCGAACAGGTCGTCGGCGACCGCAAGCATCTTGGCGTGATCGTCGAAACGCGTGGCGTCGTCGAACTGGAACACGCCGACGATTTCGCGCTCTTCGGGCTTGCCGTCGGGATTTGCCTCCATCCCGCGCAGGAAGCGAAGCCGCGTGCCGTCCTTGAGCGTGATGATCGGCTGCTGCTGTGGCTGGGCTTGCTGAACCGGCAGCGCGTCAGACGCAGCATGCGCCGCAGTTGCGGTGGCAAGCACGATCGCCGCCGTCAGAACTCGAAACATGAACATCCCGCTCCCTCAGCGATCCGCCAGCGACCATAGAGAGCCCGCGCGCCACGCATCAACATCCGCCTTCGTTCCCCACTTGACAGAACGGAACAAAATAGGAACATTGACGGTGTGGGGCGCACGAAAGCGAAGGTGAGACGATGTTCGGACGGCGTGACATGAAGGACCCCACGAAACTGCTGCGGTTGCGCGGCGATCTTTGGCGCCAGGGCGAGGTGTTGCGCGTGACGCCGCGCCGCCGCTTCGACGCCGACCCTGAGGCCAAGCGCATGGTCGTCCGCAGGCAGGGCATCGGCGAGTGCGCGCTGGCACCCATGCGCTGGGGCCTCGTGCCCGATTGGCAGCGGGACGACGAAGCCGTCCGCCCCTTGGTCGCGGTGCAGGCTGAGGTGATCGCGGGCCAACTGGAATGGCGCCGCCTACTGAACGCGCGACGCTGCGCGGTACCCACGGACCAGTTCTTCGAATGGACGCGCGTTGGTGGCGTGAAGACGAAAGAATACGCGTTCCGTTTAAGAAGCCGGCGCCCGATGATGATCGCGGCCCTCTGGAACCGCTCGCCCGCACCCGGCGGGAAGACGCAGGAAAGCTTCGCCTACGTCTCGTGTGCCGCAAACCGGCTCGTGTCGTTCGTGAACGGCCGCATGCCGGTCGTGCTCGACGACGCGGGCTTGGCCGCGTGGCTCAATCCCGACACCGCGCTCGAGGACCTGCTCGCGCTGCTCGAACCCTGCGACTCGAGCCTGCTCGAATGCCACGCCGCGGGGACCACTCCGCGCACACGGCCGGATCAGCCGTCCCTCTTTGCCGCCCGCGCGGCATAAGATGCGTTCGCGAACACGAGGCGCGCTCGTTCCGGCGCGCCTCGTCAGGACGCGGGGCTCGCCTCCGCCGTCAGACGCGCGAGATACTTCTCCAGCTCGCCCTCGCGCTTCTTCGTGAGGAACGGCGCCGCCGCACGCGACAGCCGATCGAGCGCGCCGAGCGCCAAGAACTGCAGCGTCCCCTCGATCGTCCGCGGAAAGAAATAGAAGTGCCGGATCGACCGCCGGTCGTTCGTGGTGCGCAGCTTGAACAACGTCACGTCCGGCATGAAGTCGAGCCATTGAACGGAAAGCTTGATGCGTTCGAGATCCCGCATCATCTCGAAGAAGGTCACGCCGCCGATGTGGCGCGAACCCCAAGCCGGATCATAGCCCTGTTGCTTGATCGTACATTTGTCCCCGCATAGGAAGCCGAAGATGAACGAGGCGGGCGCTCCGTCAATGTAGAGAATGTAACCGAGGAGGGCGCCGCGCGAAGCCGCAAAGCGGATCATTCTCTCGACCGCGCCGCCCAACGTGATGCCCAATCCAAGGTCGCGCTTCTGATATGTCTTGTCCGAGATCGAAATCCCGTCGCGAAGGAACGTCTCAGCTTCCGCCTCGGTACGAAACAACCTGAGCTCAAAACGGTGCGCGCTGTCGGAAAGGAGAAGCCTGGCATTGCGCTGCAGTTCCTTGGCGCTCTTCTTGCCGATGGACGCGAGATATTTCTCGAGACTCCCCTCCCACTGGATCAGACACTGATAGGTCTCGTGGCCCCACGGCATCAGATGGAAGGCGCGCGCGAGTCCGCTTGCAACCGCGTCGATTCGTCTGCGCACCGGCGATCCAGCGGGCACTGCACCCGCAAACACGACCCCTCGTCCCATCGTCCGTGCGAGCGTCTCAAAGCACGCGTCGACCGACGCCTCGTCGCGCGCAACGACTCCTTGGAAGAGCTTCAGTTGCCGAACCGGTTGCTTCCACAGAACCGCAGGGCCGAGCGCGTAGGTAAGCGTCGTCTGCGAAACGAGAAACGCCGCATAACCCACAAGCGCATCATTGTCGCGCTCGGCCATGAACAAAATGTCGTTCCTTGGCCAATTGTGTTGCACACACAGCCACTCGACGTCGTAGTTCATGTCGAGCGAAGGAAACGTCGCTCGCACCTCGCGGGCGAACGCCTGCATTTCGTGTTCGCTTCTCAACGTTACCGGCGACCAGGCGCGAGCCGCGATAGCGTTCCTCAAGAGCGCCCCCTCAGGTAAGCAGCTCTGCGCACGAAACAAGCAACGCCGAGCGCTTGAAGCCGGCGGAACCCGCGCCAGTCCATCGTCCGCGGTACTAAATTCGAAGTCTCAAACATGCCTCATCGCCTTCGCGCGAACCGAGAAAAGTATACGCCGCGGGGTGCCGCGGACTTAAGCGGAAAATCGCCCGTCGCTTAACGGCCCCGCCCGGGACCGGCTCGCAGGCGCGCCACATGTCAACCAAGAAGAACAGGCTGGAATCCTGGCGGCTGCGGCAAACACACAGTTGCGGTGACACGCCGGATTCCCCGGCCGTTCGACTTGAGCCGCACACGGTCATCAACGTAGATTGCCCCCGCGCGGGCGTGGCGATGGGTGTTGGCACGTGCGCGCCCGCTCAAACAGTCGAAGGCTGACGTCGCAATGACCGCGTTCGCGCCGTTGCCCCTTGCCGGAAAGCCCCAGGTCGATTGGCTGCTGGGACTGCCTGCGCTTGCCTGGGCCGCGCGCCCCGAACACCGCCGCGAGTGGCTTGCGCTTTACGATGCGTGTCCTTGGGCGACCGCGTTTCAGCATCCCTCCTACTTCGATGTGTGGTGCCGCCACTACGGGCAGCAATGGACGCCGCTTCTTCTGGTCGCGCGCGATGCGAACGGTGCCGCGACCGCGATCATGCCGCTCGCCGTGCGCAATGCCGAGATCACGGGCATCGGCGCACACCAGGCGGAGTACCACGGCTTTCTGAGCCATGAAGCCGACGCGGCCGCATTTATGGCCGCGTCGTTGGATGCGATCGACAGGGCGCTTCCCGGCAAGGCGATGCGCATGCGCTATCTGCCGCCGGGATTGCCGGCGGACGTCGTCGCAATGCTGGAAAAGCGCAACGGCCGCATCACGCTGAACCGGCACCGGACGCACGAACTGAGGATCGACCGGGCCGCGATCGAAGCCTCGCTGAAAAAGAAGGGCAACAAGAGCAAGCTGAACCGCTTGAAGCGGGGCGGCGAACTCGATCTGCGCCGCCTCGACGCGGCCGGTTTGGCAAGTCATCTGCGCCGCATCGCGTCGATGTACGACTTCCGGCAGGGCGCGATGAACGGCGTCTGCCCGTTCACCGACGACCCGAAGAAGGCGGCGTTCCATCTCGACCTGATGAAGACCGCCCCGCAACTGCTGCACGCGAGCGCGCTCATGCTCGACGGCGAGGTTGCCTCGGCGTTGCTTCTCGTCATGAGCCCGAACGACGCGCATCTCGCGATCTCGGCGCACGCGCCCGAGCACGCCGAGAACTCGCCGATGAAGTTCCACATCTACCGGACGGCGCTGGCGCTTGGCGATGAGGGCCGCACCGTGCTCGATCTCACGCCGGGTGGCGATCCGTGGAAGGCCCGCTTCTCGACCGGCGAACGCGACGTCTATGAACTGATCATGCACCGCTCGCTCGCGGATGCGGCCCGCACCCGCGCGATCGAACAGGCCAAGGGTCTCGCGAAAGCGTCGTTGCGTGCCGTCGGCCTGAACGCGGCGAAGGCGCGCGCCGCGGTGCAGACCGTCCGCGACGCCGTGCAAGGCTTGCGCGGGAGGCGCAAAGCACCGGCGTCGAGCGTGAACCACCGCGTGACGCTGCCCACGGCGGTGACGCCGCACCCGGCCCTGCATGTGAACGTGAACGACCTCGAACTGCTGACCCGGCATGGCGCGGGTTTGACGGGCCGGCCCCGTGCCGAACTCTTGCGCGACGCGCTCGCGCGCCTCGAGAAGGGCGAGCGTCTCTACATGGTGGACATGCAAGGCGCGCCGTTCGCTTTGGCCTGGAGCGCCAAGGGCGGCACGCTCTCCGATGTGGCGCTGACAGGAAGCCTCGCGGACGCGGCCTTGGCCGCCCTCGTCAACCGCGCGGGCGGCACGCACGATACGGTCACG
Organism: uncultured Flavobacteriaceae bacterium; assembly: GCA_964561925.1. GTDB lineage: Bacteria > Pseudomonadota > Alphaproteobacteria > Micropepsales > Micropepsaceae > SZUA-430. The sequence goes on along the minus strand of CAZLRW010000051.1, from coordinate 1,197 downwards.
ATCGCAGCGCCGGTGGGCGACCGCGCGCTCAACGAAGCGCTTGCCCGGCTCGGCGCGGTGATCGCTTAGGAGGCTTCGGCCTTCCGCAAGTGCCGGCCGATCGCGATCTCGTCGAGTTCGCTCTGCACCTGGCGCGCATATTCGACGCGGTCGCGCTGCTGCTCGTTGTCGGCCGCGATCTCGTGCTTCTTGAGTTCGCGATAGGCCGCCTGCAGCTCCTCGGTCACGCCGGCCGCCTGCCGCTCGACCTCGTCGACCGTGCGCTGGATGTTCTCGCGCCGCGCCTGAACCGAACGCGCGAACGAGGGATAGGCAAGCCGTCCGAGGTCGCTGTGCGCGGCCCGGCGTTGCTCCTCGTGCATCATCGTCTCCAGGTCCGACATCTTCTTCGTCAGATCCGCGCGCATGTCGTCCAGCGACTTCAAGCGCTTGCGGATCTCGTCCACGCGAAAACGATGCAGTCTGATCAATGCGTCACGCGATTTCATGGAAAGTCACCCCCGCCCGTTATGTCTCAGCTCTTGAGAATTTCGCCGAGTTGTCCGTAAACCGATTGAAGCGCGCCGCGTTCGTCCTTGGCCTGGCGCAAGAACGCTTCGAGCTTCGGAAAGAGTTTGATCGCCCGGTCCACTTCCGGATCGGCGCCGGCGCGATAGGCGCCGAGACGGATCAGCTCCGCCATGTTGTCGTAGACCGCAAGCACGCGCCGCGCCTCGTCGACCAGCGCCTGCTCTTCGGGCGCATTGCAGCCCGGCATCGTGCGCGACAGCGAGCGCAGCACGTTGACCGCCGGGAACCGACCGCGCTCGGCGATCGCCCGCTCGAGCACCACGTGTCCGTCGAGCGTGCCGCGCACCGCGTCCGCCACCGGCTCGTTGTGATCGTCGCCGTCGACGAGCACGGTGAAGAGCCCGGTGATCGCGCCCGCGCCCTGCACGCCCGGTCCCGCGCGCTCCAAGAGCCGCGGCAGTTCCGCGAACACCGACGGCGTATAGCCCTTCGTCGCCGGCGGCTCGCCCGAGGCGAGCCCGATCTCGCGCTGCGCCATCGCAAACCGCGTGACCGAGTCGATCAGGCAAAGCACCTGCAAACCCTGATCGCGAAAATACTCCGCCGTCGTCAGCGTCAAATACGCCGCCTGGCGGCGCATCAGCGCGCTTTCATCCGACGTCGCCACGACCACGACGCTGCGCGCGA
>CAZLRW010000050.1:0-27230 GCA_964561925.1 uncultured Flavobacteriaceae bacterium | reverse complement strand
ACCGGCACGACGGCGGCGAAGCCGTCTTCGGTGCCGAGGGCGAGGTGGCGGCCGTCGGGCGAGAACGCGAGTGCGGTCACTTTCGTGCCGTTCAGCATCACGAAGTTCGCGCCGGGATCGCCGATTTCCTCGAACCAGACCGCGCCGTCGGTCGTGCCGGCAGCGACGATGTCGACGTCCGGGTGGGCGGCGACGACGGTGACCATCGCTTCACGTTCTGGGCCGATCTGCACGGGTTCGCGGCCCATGGGTCCGTTCCGGCCAGTGAACGGCCAGCCGACGATGCGGTCGGCGCCGGCCGTGAACAGCGTGCGGCCGCGGCGGTCCCAGGCCCAGGACCTGATCTTGGCGGGGTAGCCCGACATGCGCATGTCGGCGGCGTCTTCGATGCGCCAGCCGTGCAGCGCGTTTTCCTGCATCGAGGTGACGAGGAACTTGCCGTCGGGGCTCCACGTCACGGCGATGTGGGAGCCTTTCCATTCGAACGTTTTCGGCTGCTGCTCGGCGGCCTTCGTCCACCAAAGCGAGGCGCCGTTGTAGTGCGCGACGGCAAGGCGCCTGCCCTTCGGGTCGAAGGCGATGCCCGCGGCGGTCGAGGCGTGCGCGAATGTCGTTTCGCCCGCGTCGCCGAGGATGATCGCGTTCTTGCCGGCGGTGACGGCGATGAGGCCGGTCTCCGGCGCGACGGCGACGTTCTCGATCCAGCGGTTCTTGGCGGCGAACAATTCGCGCGACTTGCCGTCGGTCGTTCGCACGAGCCGCCCGTCGTCACCGCCGGAAACAAACTCTCCCTCAGGATGCGCCGCAAGGCATAGCAGCGCGCCGTTGTGCGCTTGGACCGTTTCGACGTCGCCGTCGCCGGTCACGAACCTCAGCGTGCCGTCGCCAAGACCGAAGGCGCAGACCTCTTCACGGTCGAACGCGACCGCGACGACCGGCGCGTCGAAGCTCCACGACCGGCCGGCGCTGATCTTCGGTGCGGCCATGTCAGGCGACGCAGCCGGCGAAGCCGAGCTGAAGCTCCGCCTCGTCGAGATCGCGGCCGATGAAGACGATGCGGCTGTAGCGCTTGTCGTCCGCCTTCCACGGGCGCTGGAAGTCGCCGTCCATCACCATGTGCACGGCCTGAAACACAAGGCGTTCGTCCTTGCCCTTGATGTCGAGAATGCCCTTGGCGCGCAGGATGTTCTGTCCGCGTTCGGCGAGCACGTTCCGGAGCCAGGCCGTCACCTTGTCGCCGTCGAGCGGTTTCGTCGAGGAGAGCGAGATGCTCGCGATGTCGCTTTCGTGCTCGTGATCGTCTTCGCCCGAGAGCAGTTCGGGCTCGATGTCGAGAATGCGGTCAAGGTCGAAGGCGCCCTGGCCCAAGATGCGGTCGAGCGCGATGGCGCAACGCTCCGTGCGGTGGATCGGGGCGAGCGGGTTCAGTTCGCGGATCGCGCGTTCGACCTTTGCGAGATCGGCCTCGCTCACCAGGTCCGTCTTGTTCAGCACGATCTGGTCGGCGAAGGCGATCTGTTCGGAGGCCTCGCGCGCGTCTTTCAGGCGCGCCAGGATGTGCTTGGCGTCGACGACGGTCGTGACCGAATCGAGCTTCGTCTTCTCCTTCACTTCATCGTCGACGAAGAACGTCTGGATGACGGGCGACGGGTCGGCGAGGCCCGTCGTTTCGACGAGGATGGCGTCGAACTTGTCCTTACGCTTCATCAGTCCGCCCAGGATGCGGATCAGATCGCCGCGCACGGTGCAGCAGATGCAGCCGTTGTTCATCTCGAACACTTCTTCGTCGGTGTCGACGACGAGGTCGTTGTCGATGCCGATCTCGCCGAACTCGTTGACGATGACGGCGTATTTCTTGCCGTGCTGCTCGGTCAGGATGCGGTTCAAGAGCGTCGTCTTGCCGGCGCCCAAAAAGCCCGTCAGCACGGTCACGGGGACTTGGCTCATGCGATACTCCGAAGGGATTTTCCGCGTCAGGAACCCGACGCCATCGCCGCCGTCAAGAGGCGCGTGTTGTGGCGCATCATCGCGACGTAGTCGGGCGCGGCGCCGTCCTTGGGCGAGAGCGCGTCGGAGTAGAGCTTGCCGCCGATCTTGACGCCGGTTTCGCGGGCGATCTGTTCGATGAGGCGCGGGTCGGAGATGTTCTCGACGAAGACGGCCTTGATGTTCTCGCGGCGAATCTGGGCGATCAGGCGCGCGACGCCCTTGGCCGATGCTTGCGCTTCGGTCGAGGTGCCGAGCGGGGCCAGGAATTCGACGCCGTAAGCGGCGGCGAAGTAGCCGAAGGCGTCGTGCGAGGTGATGACGCGGCGCTTGCCCTTCGGGATCGAGGCGAAGCTCGCGCGTATGTCCGCATCGAGCGTGCGCAGTTCCTTGGCGTAGGCCTCCGCGCGGGCGCGGTGGCGGGCGGCGTTCACGGGATCCTTCGCAGCAAGGGCCGTTGCAATGTTCGCGACGTAGACGAGCGCGTTGCGGGCATCCTGCCAGGCGTGCGGGTCTTGTGCGTGAGAATGGCCATGGCCGTGGTCGTCGAAGTCGCGGGTTGAGATGCCTTTTGAGACGCTCACCACCTTGGCCTTTGCATTCGCGGACTTCGCCAGGCGGTCGAGCCAGGGCTCGAAGCCGAGGCCGTTTGCGAAGACGATATCGGCGGCGGCCAAACTTCGGGCGTGCGCGGGCGTCGGCTCGAACGTGTGGGCGTCGCCGTTCGGGCCAATCAGGACGGTCACCGTCACGTCCTCAGCCCCGACGCGCGCGACCATGTCGCCCAGGATCGAGAAACTTGCGACGACCTCGAGCTTCTTCGCGGCCGCCTGAGGCGCCAGCGCGAGGATTGCCAGAAGAAGAAGCGCGGCGCGGATCATCGCTTGGCCTGCTCCGGTTCGTGGTAGTGCGGACGGCGGAGCCAGCGCGCGACCAACCCGGAGCGCGCGCCGGCGACGATCGAGACCATATAGAGCGCGGCCGCGGTCAGGACGATGGCGGGGCCGGAGGCGATCTCGACATGGAACGAGACGAGGAGGCCGACGACGCTCGACGCCACGGCGAAGGCGGTTGCAACGGCGACGATACCGGCGATGTCCTCCGACCAGAAACGCGCGGCGAGTGCGGGCAGCATCATGAGGCCAACCGCCATCAGCGTGCCCAGCGCCTGGAATGCGGCGACGAGGTTCAAGACGACGAGCCCTAAGAACACCGCGTGGACCCACGCGCCGCCGGCGCCGACGGCACGGGCGAAGACGGGGTCGAAGCACTCGACGACGAGCGGGCGGAAAATCGCGCCCAAGGTCAGCATCGTGAACGTGGCGACGCCGGCGACGAAGAGAAGGCCCTCATCGTCGACGGCAAGGATCGAGCCGAACAGGATGTGCAGGAGATCGACGGAGGAGCCCGCGGCCGAAACGATGAGGACGCCGAGCGCAAGGCTCGTCAAATAGAAGCCGGCGAGGCTTGCGTCTTCCTTCTGTCCCGTCGCGCGGGAGGTCAATCCCGCCAGCAGCGCGACGATCAGGCCGGCCGCGACGCCGCCGACGCTCATCGCCCACAGCGAGAGGCCGGACATCAGATAGCCGACCGCAACGCCGGGCAGGACCGCGTGGCTGATCGCGTCACCCATCAGGCTCATGCGGCGCAAGACCAGGAACACGCCGATCGGGCCTGCGCCCAAGCTGAGCGCGAGGCAGGCGACGAGCGCGCGGCGCATGAACGCGAAGTCCGCGAATGGGCCGATGAGAACATCGTAGAGCATCGTCATGCGTGGGCGTGGCCCGCGTGGTCGTGACGACGCTCAGGCGTGCGGTTCGCATCGCGCGCCCAGCGGTCGGTCATCGCCTTGGCGCGCTCGAGATTGGCGTCGCTCAACGCCTCATCCGTCGGTCCCCAGGCGACGAGCTCGCGCGCGAGGAGCAGCGTCATGGGAAAGTGCCTCTTTATGAAGGCGACGTCGTGCAGAACGGCGATGATGCTGCGGCCTTCGTTGTGCCAGCCGTGGACGAGCGTCATCAGTTCTTCCGTCGTGCGTTCGTCGAGCGCCGCGAACGGTTCGTCGAGCAGGATGACGCGCGCGTCCTGTAGGATCGCCCGCGCGAACAGCACGCGGTGCCACTGACCCGTCGACAGTGCGGCGATCGGTGCGTTCTCGTAACCGTCGAGGCCGACATTGGCGATGCAGGCGCGCGCGCATTCGCGGTCGACCTTCGACACGGCGCCGAACGCACCTGCGCGCGGCCAGGCGCCGAACATGACCGTCTGCACGACGGAAAGCGGGAACGTGCGGTCGATCTCCGGCACTTGCGGCAGGTAGGCAAAGCGGCGCGGCGGGTGGCCGCCGGTGTCGATGCGGCCTTCGCTGAGCGGCATGAGGCCCATGATTGCCTTCATCAGCGTGCTCTTGCCGGCGCCGTTCGGGCCTGCGATCGCGGTCAGCGAACCGGGCGCGAACGTGCCCGAGACGTGGTGCACGGCGGGCAGGCGGCGATAGGCGACGATCGTGTCGGTCAGCGTGATCGCGGGGGTGGTCACGACAGTGCCCACAGGGTTGCCAGCCAAAGGCCGGCGGCCAGGCAAACGGCGAGAACGATGCGCTCGAGCGCACTGTCGGCCAGGGGACCTGAGTTCTGTTTCCGAGACATGTAATATTATAACATCACGGTACAACCGTTCCATGGCCGATTTTGCCTGAGCGAGTTGCGGGGATATACGCTGTAGGAATTGGGCCGATTCTTCGGCCTGCGTCTCCTACGGGGTCCCCATGAGCGAGCACCCGATCGACCGGTTGTACGACCAGGTCCTGGCCCGGAAGTCGGCCGATCCGTCGAAATCCTATACCGCCAAGCTGTTGCGCGAGGGGGTGGCCAAGTGCGCGAAAAAGGTCGGCGAAGAAGGCGTTGAAGTCGGGATCGCGGCGATCGCCGGCGACAAGCGCGAACGCGTCGCCGAGTCGGCCGATCTGCTCTATCACCTCGCCGTGCTGTGGGTGGCGGCCGACATCGACCCCCATGACGTCTACGCCGAACTCGCCGCGCGCGAAAACCGCTCCGGCCTCGACGACAAGGCCGCGCGCAAGGGCGTGGTGAAGTAGCGGGCCGCCTCGCTGACTGCGCAACCGATCGCGATCAAGCCCTGCGGGCGCGCGCTTTGCGACTCAGATCAGGCCGGCCTTCGCGGCGAGCGACTTGAGAGAGGTTTGCGGGCGCGGGCCCACGTGCGAAATCACTTCGGCGGCCGCAAGCCCCCCTAGCCTTCCGCAAACGTCGAGCGGCAAGCCGCGGGCGCGCCCGAACAGGAAGCCCGCGGCGTATTGATCGCCGGCGCCCGTGGTGTCGACGACGCGCTCGACCGGTTCGGCGTCGATCAGATGCACGTGCCAATCGTCGAGCACGACCGAGCCCTTCTCGGAACGCGTGAGGGCCGCCGTCTTGCCCCATTTGCGCAGCGCCTGAAACGCTTCGTCGAAACGTTCGGTCTCGAACAAGGCGTTCGCTTCGGCCTCGTTCGCGAACAGGATGTCGATGTCGGTCGCGAGCAGCGCCTTGAACTCGCCGCGCCAGCGGCCGACGCAAAACGGATCGGAGAGCGTGAAGGCCACTTTGCGGCCGGCGGCTTTCGCGCGCGCGATCGCAGCGCGGATCACGGCTTTCGCGGCGGGCGTGTCCCAGAGATAGCCTTCGACATAAAGGATCTTCGCGGCGGCGACGCGCGCGGGGCCGGCGTCCGCTTCTGCGAGCGCGCTGGCGCAGCCCAAGAACGTGTTCATGCTGCGCTGCCCGTCGGGCGTGATCAGAATGTGGGACGAGGCGGTCGCGACGGAACCGGCGAGCGGCGCGCACTCGAAGCTGACGCCGGCGCGGCGGATGTCGTCGGCGAAGACTTGGCCGAGCCGGTCGTCGTTGACCTTGCCGACGAACGCGGCCGCGCCGCCGAACGACGCGAGTCCCACCATCGTGTTCGCGGCCGACCCGCCGGACGCCTCGATCGCATTCTTCATCGAGCGGCCCAGCGTTTCGGCGCGAAAACCGTCGACCAGCGTCATCGCGCCTTTGGCGATGCCGTGCTCGTTCAGGAACGCGTCGGTCGTGTTCGCCAGGATATCCACGATCGCGTGACCCACGCCCAGAACGTCGTACTGCGCATTCGCCATTGTTCGACCCTTTGCTCGGCAGGCGGCGCGCAGTATAGGCAGGGCGCGCGCCGCCACAATCGGACAGATTCGGACTTATTCCATGCTTGCCAGCGCCCTTTCCGCTTTGGGGCAGATGTTCGACCGTACGTTCCGCAGCGTCTTTTGGCTGGGCGTCGCGGGCACGATCGGCATCTTCGTCGTGCTGACGATCCTGTTGCGGTGGTCGATCACCTATCTGCCGGATTTCGGCTGGAGCTGGCTGCACGATGCGATCGCGATCGTCTCGCAGGGCGTGCTCTTCGTCGCCTTCGTCTTCTTGAGCGCGCCGGTCGCGCAGATGTTTGCCAGCATCTTTCTCGACCGTGTCGCGGACGCGGTCGAGGCGAAGCACTATCCCGGTCCGAAACCCGACGGTGCGACGTTCGCGGAGCTTCTGCGCGCGGGGCTGAGCTTCACGGCGATCAGCACGGTGTTGAACCTGCTTGCGATCCCGCTGCAGTTCGCCTCGGTCGGGCTTGGCGCCGTCGTCGTCGTCTTCGTCAACGGGTATCTGACGGGGCGGACGTTCTTCGAACTTGCCGCCTTGCGCCACATGCCCGCACGCGAGGCGCGCACGCTCAGGCGGCGCCATCGCGTGCGGTTGTTTCTGGGCGGGGTGCTGATATCCTTGCTCGTGATGATCCCCGTCGTGAACTTCTTCGTGCCGTTGTTCGCGGCGGCCATGATGACCCACGAATACAACAAACTGGCTAGGAGCGGCTGATGCGCGCGTCGATGAGATTGGCCGCCATTCTTGCGGCGGGCGCGCTCGGCGCCTGTCAAACGATGAGCGATGTCGCGAGCGTCGTGACGGGCGGGCCCGGCGAACCGGCGAGACCTCAAACCGAAGCCGTCAAGCCTGCCGCGCCGAACGAGGCCGCGCCGGCGGCGCCGGTGACCGGATCGCTCATGGGCATGTCCGGCGAGACGCTGCGCGCTTTGTGGGGCGAACCTTCGCTGAAGCGCACGGAAACGGGCGCCGAGATGTGGCAGTACGGCGGCGGCGGTGCGACTTGCACGCTGCTCGTCTATCTCTATCCGAGCGCCGCCAACACGCTGGCCGTCACGCACGCGGAAGCGGTGCCGGGCGGCGCGGACGAGGCGACGATCGCCGCTTGCGCGAAGGCGGCCGGCAAGCCGCCGCTGAAGCCCATCAGCTAAAGGCCTGCGGATTCTCGAACGGCACGAAGTCGTCGCGTCCGATCACCTCGCGGTGATGGGCAAGCGCCCAGTTCACGCTCGGGAAGGCGAGATCGGCCCACGGAATCTCCTCCCACGCGAAGAGTCTCGTCTCCAGACTCTCCGTGCCGGGCGCGAATTCGCCGTTCGCAAGTCCGGCGCGGAAGATCAACTGAACCTGAGAAATGCGCGGAATAGAATAGACGGCGAGCAGGCGGTCGATCTCGATCGCGGCCGTCGCTTCTTCCAACGCTTCACGCCGTGCGCCGTCGGCGGGGGTCTCGCGCTCTTCCATGTAACCGGCGGGAATCGTCCAGAATCCGCGGCGGGGCTCGATCGCGCGGCGGCAAAGGAGAATTCGTCCGTGCCAGGAGCAAACGGCGCCCACCACGATCTTGGGGTTGACGTAGTGAACGTGTCCGCATCTTGCACATACGTCGCGTTCCAGATTGTCGCCTTCCGGCACGCGGCGAACGAACTCGCAACACGTTCGCGGCGCAAGCGACTTCGTCTTGTCCGTCATGTGATCTCCGTACACGAATAAATTCGGGCCGCGAGTGCGCCCGTTCGGCAACTTCCCGCGCCCCGGGCGGATGTGGTACGGACACGGAGCATTTTTCGCGGCACCTTTTTCACGCCGATTATCCCACCGGACATTCAAATGGCCAAGACCTTCGATCTGGAGACTTCGCCCGGCCACTTGCTGCGGCGCGCGAACCAATACGCGAATGATCTGTATACGAACGAACAAGACAACGCGCTGACCCAACGCCAGTTCGCCGTTCTGTTCGCGATCGAAAAGAACGAAGGCATGACGCAAACCGACCTGGTCGAGCAGACCGGCATCGACCGCTCGACGCTTGCCGACATGATCGTCCGGCTACAGAAGCGCGAGTTGCTCGCCCGCAAGCGCACGGAAGAGGATCAGCGCGCGAACTCGGTGCGGATCACGCCGCAGGGCAAGCGCGCGCTCAAGGCCGCCCTGCCCGCCGTTTTGAAGTCCGAGGCGCGCATTCTCGAGGCGCTGCCCGTGCGCATGCGCGCCGATTTCATCAAGTGCCTGACCATTCTGGCGAAGGCCGCGACCGCATCGCTGCAGGACGACCGCGTCGGCAAACGCGGACGGAAAGCGTCGCGCGACTAAACGCGGATGTCGAGCAGCGTCCCGGGGCGCTGAGGCCGGACTTCCGATGCCGCGGCGGAGGGCTTTGCCTCGACTGTCCCCGGCGTTTGCGCGGGCGCGGTCAGATCGGCGAGGTCGGCCGCGTCGAGCCGACGCGGCGGCGTTTGCTGGCGCGTTTGGGTTTGGATGGCGATCTGGGCGTTCGAGACGTTCATGGCGGAACTCTCGCCCGAACTTGGTTCAGATCGTCCTAACGGCGCGCAGCGTCAGGCTTTTCACCGAGTTCGGCCAGGCGTTCGCTGCGCTTCATGCCGCGCCAGCTCGCAAAGGCGACGGCGGCGAGGGCCGCGACGCTGACCGCGTAGGCCGGCCAGACAAACGCGGCATAGCCGCCCATTGCGAAGAACGTGTTCCAGTCGGTCATGCGGTCGCGGGCTCCAGGCCCATACGGATCGTGCGCAAGCGGCGCTCGGATACCTCCATGCGCATGCGGACCAGTAAGAACGTGAAGTAGAAGAGATTGTAGGCGAGCGCCATCACCAGCAGAGGCACGAGCATCGAGGACGTCATCGACGGCCCTTCGGCACGGAACACGGAGGCGCCTTGGTGCAGCGTGTTCCACCAATCGACCGAGAAGTGAATGATCGGAAGATTGACCGCGCCCACGAGAGCCAAGATGCGCGCCGCACGGGCCGCGCGCGTCGGTTCATCGATGGCGCCCCAGAGCACGATGTAGCCCAGATAGAGGAAGAAGAGGATCAGAACCGAGGTGAGCCGCGCATCCCACACCCACCAGGCGCCCCACATCGGCTGTCCCCAGAGACTGCCGGTGATCAAGGCAAGCGCGGTGAAGACGCAGCCGATCGGCGCGGACGCCTTTGCGGCGACGTCGGCCAGCGGGTGTTTCCACACGAAGGCAACCGCGCTTGACGCCGCCATCGCCGCATAGACGAACATCGCCATCCAGGCCGCCGGCACATGCACGTACATGATGCGCGCGGCCTCACCCTGCTGGTAGTCGGGCGGCGCCCAAAACAGCGCGAGGTAGAGCCCGGCCGCGAACGAGAGCCCCGTCGCACCGAGAAGCCAGGGCGTGAGCTTGCGCGCGAGCGTCAGGAATCGTTGCGGATTGGCGTATCTCAGCATGGCGTCAATCTAGTGAGAGCCTCTCATTCGAACCACCGCTAGTCCTCGTTGAGACGCAATGCCGCGGCGGTCGCAAGCGGGCCGACGACGAGCGCGATAAGGCTGCACGCGGTCAAGAAGATCAGCGCTTGGCCCGCGCTTGCGTTCGCTTGCGCGGACGCAACAGCACTTGCGCCGAAGATCAGGAACGGAACGTAGAGCGGCAAGACGAGCAAGGCCAGGACCAGGCCGCCGCGCTGGACGCTGGCACCGAGCGCGGCGCCGGCCGCGCCGATCGCGCTCAAGCCGGGCGTGCCTACGAGCAGCGACAGGCCCAGCATCGGCAGCGCGTGCGTTTCCATGTTCAGGAGCGGCCCCAACATCGGCGCGAGTACCGTCACGATCAGACCCGACGTCAGCCAATGCGCGAGAATTTTCGCCAGTGCGACGAGTTCGAGGGGAAGCGGCGACAGCCGGAAGAGATCGATCGTGCCGTCCTCGGTATCGGGCTGGAGTAGCCGCTCGAGGCCGAGCAGCGTGGCGAGCAACGCCGCGATCCAGAACAAGCCCGGCGCCGCACCGCGCAGCGCGCCCGCCTCGGGGCCCAAGCCGAACGGCACGAGAATCACGATCAGCGCGAAGAACGCGGCCGCAAGCGCCGCACCGCCGCTCGACCGGATGCCGAGAAGAACGTCGCGCCAGACGATCGCCCAGAACGTCCTCATGCCTGATAGCCCAAGGTCAGCGTCCGCCGGTCGCCCAAGAATGGCTCGTGCGTCGCGGCGACGATCAGGCCACCCAGCGTCATGTGCTTTGCGCATAGATCGTTGAGGCGGGTGCGCGCGGTGGCGTCGAGCGCAACCGTTGGCTCGTCGAGAAGCCAGAGCGGCCGCTGTTGCAGCGAAAGGCGCGCCAGCGACACGCGCCGGCGCTGACCCGCCGAGAGAAGGCCGCCGCTCAATTCGAGAAGCGCGCCGAGGTCCCACACGTCGATCGCATTGTCGAGCCGCTTCGGCGGCGCACCAAGAAGGGCGGCGTGGAACTGCAGCGTTTCCAGCACGCGCATTTGCGGGCGGATCGAGTCCTGGTGGCCCACGAAATGCAGCGACTGGTCGCGCGCTTCGTCGGTCAGTATCACGCCCTTGTTGTCGAGCAGGTTCAAGCGGCCGGCGAGTACGCCGATGAGACCCGCGATGACGCGCAGCAGAGTCGTCTTGCCGCTGCCGTTCGGACCGTGCAGCACGAGCGCTTGGGCGGGCGCGAGTTCGAAATTCAGGTCGCGGAACACAACGCGTTCGCCACGCACCGCCGCCACGTTTTCCGCGACCAGCCGCATCGATCAGATATCCGAGAACGAGCCGCCGCGACCGCGGCCCGACGCGAAGCGCGCGGCCCCCATCGTGGCGGCACCGCCCGCCATTGCGGCGACCCCGTGCGCGAACTCGTTCGCCATCGCGTCCGCGTAGTCGAGATCCCATTGCTGATACGCGGAGAGGCGATCGTGCCGCATGCAGACCTGCGGCAGGGCCGCGAGTTCGGCTGCGAGCTTCTCGGCCTCGCGACGGGCCGTGCCTTTGGCGACGACGCGATTGACGAGGCCCATGCGAAGAGCTTCTTCCGCGCCGACGGCGCGACCAGTCAGGATCATGTCCATGGCGTGCCCCATGCCGACGAGGCGCGGCAAGCGGACGGTGCCGCCGTCGATCAGGGGAACGCCCCAGCGGCGGCAGAACACGCCCAGAACTGCGTCCTCCTCCGCCACGCGCATGTCGCACCAGAGCGCAAGCTCAAGGCCGCCGGCGACCGCCGGACCTGCAATCGCCGCGATGACGGGTTTCGAGAGCAGGAAACGGCTCGGTCCCATGGGGCCCGCGTCTGCGCGGATATCCGCCCCGGCCTTGGGGACTTCGACACGGTTGCCTTTGTTCTCCGCAATCGCCTTCAGATCGGCACCGGCGCAGAACGCCCCGCCATCGCCATAGAACACAGCGACCGCAGCGTCAGGGTCACGGTCGAAACTCAGGAAGGCATCGGCCAGCGCCTCGGCGGTGGGGCGGTCGACGGCGTTGCGCCGGTCCGGGCGTGCGAGGATCACGGTCGTGACCGACCCATTGCGCTCGGCGCGTACGGCAGGCGTCGACATGCGGTGTCACCCTCAACTTTTCATAGCGTCACCCTATCACGACTCTGCTCAGTTGTAGTCGCGGTCTCTGCTACGCTCAGGTGTTGTCCCCTTTGCGACCGTTCGGGCTTTAACGTTTCGGTTGGCGTCCGAGCCCTAATGTGACTAGGTTCCGCGCCGCCCCGCCGCTCGGGCCCTTCTTCAAATTTTCAAGACCTGCAGGAGCCTTTCTCCCGTGACCGCGCACAACAGTTTCAAAGCCAAGAAGACACTCAAAGTCGGAGCCAAGACCTACACGATCTACAGCCTCAAAGCGGCGGAGAAGAACGGTCTTGAGGGGATTTCGAGATTGCCGTTTTCGATGAAGGTTCTGCTCGAGAATCTGCTCCGGCACGAAGACGGGCGCAGCGTCACGAAGGAAGATATTCAGGCCGTCGCCGCGTGGCTGAAGACGAAGTCGTCGGACCGCGAGATCGCATTCCGCCCCGCGCGCGTGCTGATGCAGGATTTCACGGGCGTGCCTGCGGTCGTCGACCTGGCGGCGATGCGCGATGCGATGAAGACGCTGGGCGGGGATCCTGAGAAGATCAATCCGCTGGCGCCCGTCGACCTCGTGATCGATCACTCGGTGATGGTCGACTATTTCGGCACGAAGGATGCGTTCAAGCAGAACGTCGCGCGCGAGTTCGAGCGCAACGGCGAGCGCTACGCGTTCCTGCGCTGGGGGCAGTCGGCGTTCAACAATTTTCGCGTCGTGCCGCCGGGAACGGGCATTTGCCACCAAGTGAACCTCGAGTATTTGGCGCAGACGGTCTGGACGTCGAAGGTCAAGGAAGGGCGCAAGACGATCGAGATCGCCTATCCCGACACGCTCGTCGGCACGGACAGCCACACGGTGATGGTGAACGGGCTTGCGGTGTTGGGCTGGGGCGTCGGCGGCATCGAGGCGGAAGCCGCGATGCTGGGGCAACCGCAGTCGATGCTGCTGCCCGAAGTCGTCGGCTTCAAGCTGACGGGCAAGGTGAAGGAAGGCGTCACCGCGACCGACCTGGTGCTCACCGTCACGCAGATGCTGCGCAAGAAGGGCGTGGTCAACAAGTTCGTCGAGTTCTACGGGCCGGGCCTGAACGAACTGCCGCTCGAGGACCGCGCGACGATAGCGAACATGGCGCCGGAATACGGCGCGACCTGCGGCTTCTTCCCGATCGACGACGAGACGATCCGCTTTCTGAAGGCGACGGGACGCGCGAAGGCACGCGTCGATCTGGTCGAGGCCTATGCGAAGGCGCAAGGGATGTGGCGCGGGCCGAAGGATGCCGACCCCGAGTTCACGGACACGTTGAGCCTCGATCTCGGCGACGTGGAGCCGAGCCTCGCCGGCCCCGCGCGGCCGCAGGACCGCGTGCCGCTGTCGAATGCGGCACAGGGGTTCGCCGAGTCGCTCACGAAGACGTTCGGAAAAGCCGGTAAGGAGCGCGACACGGCCGATGTTGCCGGGGCCGACTACAGGCTCGGCCACGGCGCTGTCGTGATCGCGGCGATCACGTCGTGCACGAACACGTCGAATCCGTTCGTCATGGTGGCAGCAGGGCTGGTGGCGCGAAACGCGCTGAAGAAGGGGTTGAAGGTGAAACCCTGGGTGAAGACCTCGCTTGCGCCCGGAAGCCAAGTCGTGGGCGAGTATCTTGCGAAGTCCGGTTTGCAGAAGGATCTCGACAAGCTCGGGTTCAATGTCGTGGGTTACGGCTGCACGACCTGCATCGGCAATTCCGGTCCGCTGCCCGAAAACGTCAGCGACGCCATCACGAAGGGCGATCTGGTCGCTGCGGCCGTGCTCTCCGGCAACCGCAACTTCGAAGGCCGTGTGAACCCGCAGACGCGGGCGAACTATCTGGCGTCGCCGCCGCTGGTCGTCGCCTACGCGCTGGCGGGATCGATGACGGTCGACCTCACGAAGGATCCGATCGGGCACGACAAGAAGGGCAAGCCCGTGTTCTTGAGCGATATTTGGCCGGGCGCCCAGGAAGTCGCCGCGACCGTGCGCAAGTCGGTCACGACGAAGCTGTTCCGCGAGCGCTACGCCGACGTGTTCGACGGCGGGCCGCAGTGGAAGAAGGTCAAGATTACGAAGTCGCTCACTTATCCGTGGGACATCGGCTCGACCTACGTGCAGCAGCCGCCGTACTTCGACGGCATCAAGGCGGAGCCCACACCGATCACCGACGTCAAAGGCGCGCGAATCCTGGGCCTGTTCGGGGATTCGATCACGACCGACCACATCAGCCCGGCCGGCGACATCAAGGCGTCGAGCCCGGCGGGCACGTTCCTGCAAGAACGGCAGGTGCGGCAGACGGACTTCAACTCCTACGGCGCGCGGCGCGGCAACCACGAAGTGATGATGCGCGGCACGTTCGCCAACATCCGCATCAAGAACCAAATGGTGGCCGGCGTCGAAGGCGGCGTGACGAAGCACCAGCCGTCGGGCGAGCAGATGCCGATCTACGATGCCGCCATGCGCTATCAGCGCGAGGGCGTGCCGCTCGTCATCTTCGGCGGCAAGGAATACGGCACCGGCTCGTCGCGCGACTGGGCGGCGAAAGGCACGCGGCTTCTGGGCGTGCGCGCCGTCATCGTCGAGAGTTTCGAGCGTATCCACCGTTCGAATCTGGTCGGCATGGGCGTGCTGCCGCTGCAGTTCGTCAACGGGCAGACGTGGCGCGGGCTCGGGCTCACCGGCAGCGAGACGGTCGACATCCCGGGCCTTGCGGACGGGCTGAAGCCGCGCCAGACGCTCGCCGTTCATCTGACGTTCAGCGACGGACGGCGGCAGGAGGTGCCCGTTCTGTGCCGCATCGATACGCTGGACGAGATCGAATATTTCCGGAACGGCGGGATCTTGCACTACGTGCTCAGGGACCTCGCGAAAGCGGCATAAACCATGGTCCGAGGCCGGGCCGGTTCACACCGCATCGTGACTAGGCAGTGAGGGTGGGAGCGGACTAGTCTTCGTTGTTATGAAGAGTACGGTCCTTCCCCATTGTTGGCGCGCAGGATGCCTTGCCGCATTCGGCGCGCTTTTGCTGTGGCCCGCGGCCCATGCAGGCGAGACGAAGCAGCCGGTGCTGGTCGAGCTCTACACGAGCCAGGGCTGTTCGTCGTGTCCGGCGGCCGACAAGATTTTGGGCGAACTCGCCAAACGCGACGACGTGGTCACGCTTTCCTTCAGCATCGACTACTGGGACTACATCGGCTGGCGCGACACGCTCGCTACCCGTGAAAACACGCTGCGCCAGCAGGCCTATGAGGCGGTGATGCCGTCACGGCGCGTATACACGCCGCAGATGGTCGTCGACGGCGTCCAAGACGTGGTCGGGAACCAGCGGCGCGACGTGCTCGACGCGGTGCAGAAGCGCCTGAACGATACGCGGGGCAAGCGCGTCCCCGTCTCGATCGGGCAAACGAACGGTTCGGTTCAGATCAAGATCGGTGCAGGCGGTCCGCCCGCAAAACCGGCGACCGTGTGGGTCGCCCACACGCTGTCGTCGCGGACGGTGAACATCGCGAAGGGTGAGAACAGCGGCCGCGTGATCACGTACCACAACGTGGTGCGCGACTTTTCGTCGGCGGGCAAGTGGACCGGTCAGGCCATCACGCTCGGCGCGCCGGCGCGGGGCAAGACGGGCGAGTTGACCGACGGCATCGCCGTTTGGATCCAGGTCGGCGACAACGGGCCGGTGCTTGGCGCCGCACAGGCGCGGACCAACTAAGGCTTCCGCTCCTACGGCGAACCGACCGGCTTCAAGAGGTCGTCGAGCGGCACCGTCAGCAGCGAGCCTTTGTAGCGCGGCAGCTTGAACGACCAGTTCGCCAAACGCTCATTCAGTTCCTTCGCCTCTTTGGCGATGTCGGGTTTCAGCTTTTTCGGGTCAGGCTTCTCAGTCGGCGCAGCTGCAGCCGGGTCGGCCGCGGCGTTCACGCTCATCCAGTAGTCGCCGTCCTTCTCGACAAAACCGAGGTTCAGCGTCAGCCCGTCGAACGTGGTGAAGACGGCGCGCGCCGCGTTCGCGTCGTCCGCGGCCGACAACGGCTTCACGTCGTCGAAGGAAATGCCCAGAAGCGCGTTACCGACGCCGTTCGGTTCGCCCGGCGTGCGCAGAACGCGGCCTGCGGGGATCGCCTCCACGATTCGGAAATTCTCGTCGCCGGGTTTGTCGCGCGCGACCGTGTACGGGCGGCCCTTGAACGGCTTCATCGCGACGGCCTTCACGCGGTCGCGGGCGAGTTCGATGAAGGATTTGTCGAGCCATAAGGTCAGCGTGGTCGCCGGCGCGAAATTGCCGCGCGCGACGTAGGCCTGAGGCTCGTTCGGACGGCGGACATAGGACGCCTGCTTGCCGCCGGCGGCCGCGCCCTCGACGGCGCCACCGAGGAGAACGCTTGCCAGCATTTCGCCCTTCGCGTCCTTCAACGTCACGAGCGTGCCGGTGCCGCCCGACTTCGGCAGGACAAGGCCCAGCTTCTCGTGCCAGTCGGCGCGCTCCGAGCGCTGCTCCACGAGCCTGAGATCGGCCAGGCCGATGATCGTCTTGCGCACCGTTTCGAAATCGGCGGCGAAGCCCGCTTTGTCCGGCAGCACCCAGCCGCCTTGCGCGCTGCGCGTTACGTTGAACGAGGCGCTCTTCGTTTCGATCTGAACCTGGGTGACGTTGTCGGCGTTCGCCTTGAGCGAGGGGAACATGAGGACCGGCGTGAAGTCGGGCTGACCGGTTGCCGAACGCTGCCATACCGCGACACCGGCCAAGACCACGGCGATCGCGGTCACCGCGGCCAGGCGCATCAGATTCGTCACGCGGCGCTTCAGCACCGGCACGAGCGGTGCCTTGGTTTCGGTCGCGCTCATGCCGCACCTCCCGCCTGTTTGCGCCGGCGCAAGAACGCGAGCAAGATCGCCGTGCCGGCAACCAACAGCGGCACGAACAGCGTGTTGATCGCGGCCAGCCAGTTGCCGAGCCGATCGATGTCGCGGCGGAGTTTCAGTTTCACGTCGCGCAACGCGACGCGGGTTTCGATCAGTTCGTTGCGGAACTTCTCGATTTCGGCCTCTTGCTCGGGCGTCAGGACGTCCTGCGAGGACGAACGGCCTTGGGCGGCGCGGCGCCCTTCGAGTTCGGCCAGACGGTTCTGCGTGGCGGTCAACTTGTCTTCAAGTTCCTTCTGACGGCGCAGGAACTGCTGGTTCGCGCGCACGCGCAGCGCGTTGACGACCGTGAACGGACGGTTCGACGTGCCGCGGGCGCGCAGGGAAATCAACTCGTTCGAGCCGGTCAGATTGTCGACCGCGTTCAGGACGAAGCTTGCATTGTGCGCGATCGGAACCGCGACGCGCTCGCCCTGTAGTTCCTGGGCGCGGACCCAAAAACTATCGGTGAAGATGTCGCTGTCGGCGACGAGCACGATGTTCGCATCGCCCTTCGTTTCCTTGAGATGCGGCGGCAGGGCGGGCTTCGGCGGTTGACCGGCGGCGGGCGCTTCGACCGGCGGTGCGGCAGGGAAGGCCGACTTGACCGGGCCTTGAATGCGCGCAGCCACGACGAAACGGTCGCCCGACCTCGCAAAATCCCGCAGCAAGGCGTCGGGATTCGGCGTGCCGCGCACCTTCGAGAGCTCGATCTGCATCGTGTCGTCCGTCGTCTGGAGCAACGGCGAGAGCTTCGTCGTCGCATCCTTTCGCGGCACGATCGCGCCGACGGTCGCGAGGTTGATCACTTCGAGATCGGCGGTGATGAAATCCTTGCGATCCATATCAACCTGCGTGAGCCCGATCCAAGCGACGTAGTCGACGACGTCGCCGGCGAACTGCACGCGCTGGGCGCGGTCGCGCACGCCGATGATGTGCTTCGGATCGACCTCTACACCCCAGCTTTTCATCAGTTTGTCGATGCTCGACGCGGAAGACTGCGTCGAGCCTTCAAGCGGGGCGCCGGATGGGTCCGCTTCGGCTTGGGCGATTTCGGACCAGGGATCGAGAAAGACGAGCGCGCGGCCGCCGCGCATGACGAATTGATCGATCGCGTACTGCGTCTTGTCGTTCAAGGGCTTCGGGTGGGCGATCATGACGACGTCGACGTCGTTCGGGACGCTGTCGAAATCCTGTTCCAGGAACTGGACCTCGAAATTCTCGCGGATCTGTTCGTAGATCATGAACGGACGCGAGCGCCCTTGCATCGCGGCCATCATGCCGCCGAGCCCGGTGTCGAACGGCAGGTTCGAGACGACGCCGATCTTCGGCTTCTTCTCGCGCACGAGTTTGTGAATCAGATTCGTGATGTCGTACTCGAGGTAGGGCTCGCGGTCGTCGATGAAGTAGGGGATCACCTCGCGGCCGTTGATCATGTTCGTGCCGACGAGGCCGAAATAGACCGTCTCACCGTCGGGCGTGGGCGCGCCGGTGATGCCCTGTGCGACCGCCAGGTCCTCCTGCTCGGTCAGCGGTTCGGGATCGATGAACTCGACCTTGAGTTTGCCGTCGGCCAGGCTTTCGTACTGCTTCAGCAGATCGCGCACGCGCGCGCCGTAGGCGCGGATGCCGGCGTAGTTCACGGTCACCTTTTCGGAGAAGAAGAAGCGCAGCGTGATCGGTTCGGGGATCGACTTCAACGTTTCGCGCGTGCCCTTGCTGATCGAATAGAGCCCGCCCTGCGTGAGGTCGAGCCTTGTGGCCGAAAACCAGACGTCGGAGGCGATGTTGACGGCAAAGAACAGCACGACCGAGAGAACGATGGAGGCGGCGGCGATCGTCGAACGGGTCCAGCGCATGGTTCAGCCCGCCCGCTTCAGATCGACGACGATCACGTTGATGTAGAGGAAGAGCGCGATCAGCGAGAAGAAGAAGATCAAGTCGCGCAAATCGATGACGCCGTTCATGATCGCAGCGAAATGGGTGATGAAACTGAACGAGGAGATCGCGTTGACGATCGCCAGCGGCGCCCAGCCCTGAAAGAAGTCGAGCACGATGTCGTGGCCGGAGATCGTGATCAGGAAGCAGGCGACGAGGGTCACCACGAAGGCGATCACTTGGTTGTTCGTCTGCGCCGAAATGCACGAGCCGATTGCGAGATAGCCGCCGGCCATCAGCCAGCTGCCGAAATAGCTTGCCGCAATCACGCCGTGGTCGGGCATGCCGAGGAAGCCGACCGTCAACCACATCGGGAACGTCAGCAGAAGCGCGATGCCGGCGAACGCCCAGGCGGCCAGGAACTTGCCCAGAACCGCGGCTCCCACCGAAATCGGCAACGTCAGCAGAAGCTCGATCGTGCCGGTCTTCTGCTCCTCGGCCCAAAGGCGCATCGAGATCGCGGGAATGAGGAAGAGGTAGAGCCAGGGGTGGAAGCCGAAGAAGACGCTGAGGTTGGCTTGGCCGGTGTCGTAGAAGCGGCCGAAGTAGAACGTGAACGAGCCCATTGCGAGCAAAAAGATCACGATGAACACGTAGGCCAGCGGCGTTGCGAAATAGCCCTGGAACTCGCGGCGGAAGACGGCGTAGGTGGCGCTGCCGAAGTTCATGGCGCGACCTCCGCCTTGATTTCGGCATCGGGCGTGGTCAGCGCACGGAAGACGTCGTCGAGGCGCTTGCCCGGCGACTTGGCGAGCAGCTCCGCCGGCGTGCCGTCGGCGACGATGCGGCCCTTGTCGATGATCACCGCGCGCGTGCACACGGCGTCGACTTCTTCGAGAATGTGGGTCGAGATGACGATCGCCTTTTCCGCGCTCATGTTGCGGATGAGATTGCGCACGGCTTGCTTCTGGTTCGGGTCGAGGCCGTCGGTCGGTTCGTCCATGATCAACACCGGCGGGTTGTGCAGGATCGCTTGCGCCAGGCCGACGCGGCGCTTGAAACCCTTCGACAGCGTTTCGATGCGCTGCTCCAGCACGCCTTGGAGGCCGGTGCGGGCGACTGCGGTTTCGATCGCCTTCGACGCCGCCTCGTCGGCGAGGCCGCGCACGCGTGCGATGAAGGCCAAGAACTGAACAGGCGTCATGTCGGGATAGGCCGGCGCGCCTTCGGGCAGGTAGCCGATCGCGCTTTGGGCTTGGAACGGCTCTTCGACGACGTCGTGTCCGCAGACCGAGATCCGGCCTTCGCTGGGCGCGAGGTAGCCGGTGATCATCTTCATCGTGGTCGATTTGCCGGCGCCGTTCGGCCCCAGGAAGCCCAAAACCTCGCCCTTGGCGACACGGAGCGAAATGCCTCCGACGGCCGTCAGGGTGCCAAACCTTCTGACCAATCCTTCGATTTCAATCATGGAACGGGGGCGACTTTTTTGGCTGGAAAGCTGGGATGATCGCGGGTCATGCCAATACGCAAATCGACCCGCAACCGCAAGTGTCCCGTTGCCCCGCCTTCACACCCTGAGCATGAGGCCGCCGTCGACCGTCAGGCCGTGCCCCGTCACGAACGCGCCGTCGCCGGAGGCAAGGAACAGCGCCGCCTTGGCAAGGTCTTGGGGTTCGCCCAGGCGGCGAAGGGCCGACTTCTTGGCCCAGATGTCGGCGACATCGGGCCGGGCCTCCCACAACGGGCTTGTCATGCCCGTGCGGATGGCGCCCGGCAGCAGGTAGTTCGCCGTGATGCGAAACTTGCCGAGTTCGAGAGCGAGCGTGCGTGTGAAGCCTGCAACCCCCGCCTTCGACGCACAGTAGGCGGACAATCCGTAGTCGGTGCCTTCGGCCATGACCGAGGCGACGTTGATAATGCGGCCCGCCTTGCTGCCCCGCAGATGCGGGATCGCCTGCTGGCAGATCAGGAACGGCGCGGTGAGGTTGACGGCGAGCGTGCGGTCCCAGACCTCGCGCGTCATCGCCTCGGCGAGCGCGTTGCCGGCGACGCCCGCATTGTTCATCACGATGTCGAGGGCGGCGAACTTCGCCACCGCCGTTTCGACGATGCGCTGCGGTGCGCCGGCGGTGGAGACGTCTTGTTCGAGCGCGACGATCGTTGGGTGATTCCCGTGCGCCTCGGCGAGGTTCTTGCCCGGCATATCGACGGCGAGCACGCGTGCGCCTTCGGCTGCAAAGAGTTGTGCGGTCGCCTTGCCGATGCCCGACGCCGCGCCGGTGACGATCGCAACCCTGCCTTCCAAACGCATGAAAACACTCCTTCGCGCCTGTCTTTGCGAAGGAGTGTTCCACACTGCGAATTGGGGAGCTAGGCGGTTGGCTCGCAGGCCGGATAAAGCCGCGAGGGGGGCTGGGGGCTGATGGTCCGAGGCCTTCGCCGGACCTACGAGCCAACCGGTACGCATGAAGATGGCTTCGCAAAGCGGCGCGTCCAGGGCCGAATTGGGGCGGCACTATGGCCCCGATTCACATCGCCGCGACGCAGAGATGAACGGCGATTCAGGTGGACGAACGTTAATGCAGCGGCGCCGCGAGACGCTCGGCGATCACACGCATCGCTTTGGGATTCGAACCCATGATCGTGTGCGCGCTTTCGACCTCGATGTTCTCGGCGATCGGGCTTTCATCGATCACACAGGCCGCCCACGGAACGATCCCATCGCTGCGGGAATGGATGGCCGTCACCGGCACGGGCGGGTTTTCAGGCAGACGCGGCGCGCGCTTAACGAATTCGGCATCGAAGCGGGGCGAAAGCGCGGCGGCGAACGGCGACAGCGGCGTCGCGACGGGAAGCTTCACCGGCGTGCCCAGTGTGATCACGCGCACAACCTTGCCGGGCTCGTCTTTCGCCAGCTCGCGCGCATAGAGACCGCCCAGGCTTCGGCCGATGAGCGTTACCTTGCGTCCGGTGCGTTCGTGCGCGGTATCGAG
The DNA here is from genome assembly GCA_964561925.1 of uncultured Flavobacteriaceae bacterium. Classification (GTDB taxonomy): domain Bacteria; phylum Pseudomonadota; class Alphaproteobacteria; order Micropepsales; family Micropepsaceae; genus SZUA-430. The sequence continues at coordinate 5,690 of CAZLRW010000050.1, read as the reverse complement.
CAGCGAACGGCAGCGGGCGATCGTGCCGGCTGAGGGGCCCCAGTTCGATCCCGGCCCCCAGCCGTTTGCCTCGTACCCGATGCCGCGCAACCAGGCGATCAAATGCGTCGTCGCCCAATCGCCCGTAAGAAATCCGGGAAATACGATCACCGCATGCCCGTCACCTTTCGGCACGCTTTCGCGCGCGGGCGCGCAAGGCGGGCGCAGCGTGCAGGCGATGAAACTCACCATGTCTTTCGCCGCGCCATAGGCGGCGGACACCGGGCGATCGGCCGGATAGGCGGTCAGTGCCATGCCCTTCGACATGGCGCGGCGGCCTGCGGAATGCAAGCTGGCCGAACGGCGAGGCGGGCATTAACGTTGCCGTTTCCATCCGAGAGGGCCGCCATTTGCGCAAGACGATCGACCTGACCGCCGCAGTGCTCGACTATGCCGTGGACGCGGGCGTGCGCGAGCATCCCGTGTTGAAGAAGTGCCGCGAAGAGACCGCAGCGCTCGGCGGCGTCGCGATCATGCAGATCGCGCCGGAGCAAGGGGCGTTCATGGCCATGCTCGCGCAGGTGATGGGTGCCAAGCGCTATATCGAGGTCGGAACGTTCACCGGCTACAGCGCGCTTGCCGTCGCACTCGCGCTCGGCGACGACGGGCATGCGGACGCGCTCGACATCAGCGAGGACTACATGGCGCGGGCGCGCGGCTATTGGCGCGAGGCGGGGCTTGCGCACAAGATCACGGGGCACGTTCGGCCCGCGCTCGAGACGCTGGACGGGTTGATCCGCGAGGGCGCTGCGGGGCGTTACGACTTCGCGTTCATCGACGCCGACAAGGCGAGCTACGACGCCTACTACGAGCGGATGTTGCGTCTCGTGAGACCCGGCGGGCTCATCGCGGTCGACAACGTGCTTTGGTTCGGACGGGTCGTCGATTCGGCGGACACCTCGCCCGACACGACCGCCATAAAAGCGCTTAACGCAAAGATCAAAGGCGATTCCCGGGTCGACACGGTGCTTCTGCCGGTTGCAGACGGGATTTTTCTTTGCCGCAAGCGCTGATTATCGCCTTGCCAAACGGGCGTGGCGGGCGGACACTTTCCGGCGGAAATGGCTGACGACGCGATACAGCTTTTCCGTGGCGGCGAACGCCCGGCGCCACGGAATACCGATGCGGGCGATGAGGCCCATCCGGGCCGCGAGCGCGCCGAACAAGTGATGTTCGACCGCAAGGAACTCAGCGTCATCTTGAGCATGTACGGGCGCAAGGTCGCCGAGGGCGAGTGGCGCGACTATGCGATCGGGGCCGGGCGAGAAGCGGCCGTCTTTGCGGTGTTCCAGCGCACGTCCGAGATGCCGCTCTATCGGATCGAGAAGCGGCCCAAGCTGCGCCAGCGGCAGGGCCTTTATGCGGTGGTGGCGGCCGGCGGGCTTGTGATGAAGCGGGGCCACGACCTGGCGCAGGTTCTGCGCGTGCTTGAGCCGCGGCGGCCGCAACTGGTCGAATAGCAGAAACGAAAGAACCCCGGAGGTTCGCTCCGGGGTCCGTGGCGTTTCGATTGCTCGGCGCTTATTCGCGCGAGCTGAGCAGGCGCAGCAGCATCAGGAACAGGTTGATGAAGTCGAGGTAGAGCGTGAGCGCGCCCATGATCGCCTTCTTACCCATCGTCTGGCCGTCGTCCGATTCGAGGTACATTTCCTTGATCTTCTGCGTGTCGTAGGCGGTCAAGCCCGCGAACACGAGCACGCCGATCGCGCTGATCGCAAAGTCGAGCGCGCTCGATTGCAGGAACCAATTGACCACCATCGCAATCACGAGGCCGATGACGCCCATGATCAGGAACGAGCCCCAGGCGCTCAAGCTGCGCGGCGTTGTGTAGCCGTAGAGCGAGAGCGCACCGAAGGCGGCGGCGCTGATGAAGAACACGCGGGTGATGTCGCCGATCGGATAGACGAGAAAGATCGTCGCCAGCGCCACGCCGTTCAGGGCGGCATAGAGCCAGAAGACCGCCTGCGCGGTGCCGGCGCTCATCCGGTTGATGCCGAAGCTGAGCAACAACACGAGACCGAGCGGGGCAAGCGCCGCCACCCAGAACAGGCCGCTGCCGAAGATCATCTGGTACACGGCCGGCGTTGCGGACACCCAGTAGGCGACAAGGCCGGTCAGGGCGACGCCCAGCGCCATGTATTGATAGACGCTGATCATATGGGCGCGCAGGCCCTGATCGATGGCGTGTGCGTCAGCGCCGGATTGCGGGCGCGCGCCGTACATTGGATTCTCGTAGTTTGCCATTGGAACCCTCCAAAACGCCCGGCGCGCCCTCCCATGAGAGGCCGAGCAAACACCCGCTAATATCGACGCGCGGAGAAGCGATTTCAAGCCGCGCAAAGTCAAGGCAAATAGCGGCTCCGATTCGCTAATTCGGCGTAAAGCACGTTTGCGGTGCCTAAGCGGTGCGCAGCGTCCGGGCGGCCGGGGTCGAGAGCGCGGTCCACGTGGAAGCGATACCGAGGGCCATCGCGGCGATCGCTCCGCCGATAATCACCGCGGCGAGTGTGGCCATTGAAGGCCTGAACGTCGAATCCATCACCCATGTTGCGACTGCGAAGGCCGTGAGCGTGCCCGTGATCGCAGCAACAAACCCCGCAAATGCGCCAAGGGTCGCGAACTCGATCAGGTAGGTCGTCATCACCTGCCCCTTCGTCGCGCCCAGAACCTTGAGCACCACGGCGTCGAACAAGCGGTGGCGGTGGCCCGCGGCCAGTGCGCCCGCGAGCACCAGCAAGCCCGTCAACAAGGTCACGAAACTCGCGGCGCGGATGCCGCCGGCGAGCTGCTGCAAGAGGCCGTTCACGGTTTCGAGCGCCTCGCGCACGCGCAGAATCGGCAGACTCGGGAAGGCGTTTGCGATCAGGCGTTCGACCGCATCCTCTTGATCGGGCGTGACGCGCGCGGTCGCGAGGTGCGCGTGCGGTGCCTGCTCCAGCACGCCGGGCGAGACGACCATGATGAAGTTCATGCGCGCGCTCGAGGCATCGACGCGGCGCAGGTTGGCAATCTTGAGCGCGATCTCGCGGCCGAGGACGTTGACCGTGATCGTGTCGCCGACCTTGAGGCCCATGCCGCGCGCCAGGTCGTCGGCGAAGGAGACGAGCGGCGGAAGCTTCGGGTCGCCGGGCTTGGCGCGGTAGTTCTTCGGCCACCAATCGCCGGCGACGAGTTGATCGCGCGGACCGCCGGTGCTGCCGTAGGTGATGCCGCGATCGCCGGCCAAGGCCCATTTCGATTCGCGGCTGACGACGGCTTTCTCGGAGGGCGTGTCGTTCAGCTTGACGATGCGGCCGCGGACCATCGGTACGACGGCGATGTCGGAGACGCCTTTGGCGCCCCGCAACAGCGACTGCAAGCGCGCAACCTGATCGTTCTGGATGTCGATGAAAAAGAAGCTCGGCGCCTCGGTCGGGATCTCCTCGCTCATGATGCGCCGGATGTTGGCGTCGATGAGCGCGATCGCCGCCAGAAGCGTGAGGCCGAGGCCGAGCGACAACACGACGGCCGGGGTCGGCGCGCCGGGCCGGTAGATGTTCGAAAGTGCGAGCCTGCCGATCACGAAGCGCGGGCGCGGCACGCGGCGGGCAAGCCACATCAAGAACCAGCCGGTCAAGCGCAACAAAACGAACGCGATGACCGTGCCGATCGTGAAGCCGGCCGCGAGCCTCACGTCGGGCGCGAGCGCGAACGCCAGCGCGGCAAGCGCCGCAAAGGCGACAATCGTCGCCACGATGTAGATCCACTGCGGCATGCGGCGGGCGGGCGCCACGAGTTCGCGGAACATGACGGCCGGCGAAATCTCCATCGCGCGCGCAAGCGGCCAGATGGCGAAGGCGAGCGCCGTCAGAAAGCCGAAGCCCGCCGCGGACAGGATCGGGAGCCAATAGAGTCCGAACGCCGCCTTGAACGGCAGGAGATTCGACAACAGGAGTTGGGCCAGCAGCGGCAGAATCGTGCCGAGGACGAGACCGATCCCGATGCCGATCAGCGCGAGCGTCATGACCTCGATCAGGAACATCGTGAAGACGAAACGGCCGCTCGCACCGATGCACTTCAGCGTCGCGATGTCGTCGCGCCTGCGGTCGAGGTAGGACTTGACGGCATTGCCGACGCCGACGCCGCCGACCATCAGCGCGGTCAGGCCCACAAGCATCAAGAACGCGCCGACCTGTTCGATGAAGCGCCGCACGCCGGGTGCCGCGTTCCAGCGGTCGCGCACCTGCCAGCCCGCGTTCGGGAACTTCTTGTTCAGTTCGGCGATCCAGACCTTCACGTCCTGGCGCGAAGCCGCCTTCGTGCCGAGCGACACCCGATAATTGTAGTTGATCATGCTGCCCGGCATGAGGATGCCCGAGGCGCGCAGCGCGAAGTCGGAGACCATCACGCGCGGACCGAGCGTGAAGCCGCCCGCAACGCGATCGGGTTCGCTGCGCAAGATGCTGCGCAACTCGAACAGGACCGTGCCGATCCGCACGACGGAGCCTTGCTTCACGCCCAGTTTTGCGAGCAGGCGCTCGTCGACGGCAGCGCCGAAGACGCCCGCACGGTTGGCGAAAATTTCGTTCAGCGGCTCGCGCGGCGTGACGGCCGCCTGACCGTAGAGCGGATACGCAAGGTCGACGGCCTTGAGCTCGACGATCGAACGGGCATCGGAGTTCGGCACCGTGACCATGGTGCGCGTCTCGGCCGTCATCGACACGCGCCCTTCCTTTTGCAGCCACGCGCGCTCGGCGGCGCCGATCTCGCGCTGGGTCTGCCGCAGCTCGACGTCGCCGCCGAGCAGTTCGCGGCCTTGGTTCGAAAGCCCCTCGAGCAACGATTCGCTGAGGGAACCCACGCCCGAGATCGAGGCGACGCCGAGAATCAGACAGGCGAGGAAGATGCGGAATCCGGACAGGCCGCGCCGCGTTTCGCGGCGCGCCAAACGGAACGCGACCTCTGCCTGTTTGATCATTCGGCGACGGCGGCGGCCGCGACGACGACGTCGGGAGCCTGCGCCTCGTCCTCGTGCGCGCCGTCCTCGATCGATTCGATGTGGCCGTCGCGCAGGCGCACGATGCGGTCGCAGCGCTTCGCCAACGCCTCGTCGTGGGTCACGAGCACAAGCGTCGAGCCGCGCTCGCGCTGCAGCTTGAACATCATCTCCACGATTTCGGCACCGGAACGCTGGTCGAGATTTCCGGTCGGCTCGTCCGCGAACAGCAGGCTCGGGCGCGGGGCGAGCGCGCGGGCGAGCGCGACGCGCTGTTGCTCGCCGCCGGAAAGCTGGCTCGGATAGTGGTCGAGGCGGTGGCCGAGGCCTACCGAGATCAGCTCTTCGCGCGCTTTGGTGAAGGCATCGGGCACCAGCGCCAGCTCGAGCGGGACGGCGACGTTCTCGAGCGCCGACATCGTCGGGATCAGGTGAAAGGACTGAAAGACGATGCCGACATTGCCGCGGCGGAAGCGCGCAGCCTCGTCCTCTGAGAAGGCCGACAGTTCGCGCGACTTCACGGTGACTTTGCCGGAGCTCGGCCGTTCCAGCCCGGTCATCACCATGAGCAGCGTCGACTTGCCCGAACCCGACGGCCCCACCAAGCCCACGGCTTCGCCCTCACGGATCACGAGTTCGATACCGTTCAAGATATTGACGGGACCCGCCTGACTCA
>CAZLRW010000049.1:19408-27561 GCA_964561925.1 uncultured Flavobacteriaceae bacterium | reverse complement strand
CGCGCATCAATGCGTCAGCGTGCGCGTCCACCACTGACTGGCGACGTGCAGCTTCTTCGCTTCGAGCCAGCGCACCGCGCGCGGATCGCGTGCGGCGGCAACCGCAATCACCTGAACCGCGCCGCGCGCCCGCGCCTCGTTCATCACCGCGTCGAGCAAATCGGACGCCGCCGTGTCGGCGTGGCTTCCTTCGCTGATCGCGAAGTCGTCGATCAGCACCGTCTTGCCGCCCGGCGCAAAGACCGGCGGCGCGTCTTGCAGCACCCCGATGACGAATCCGACGACGGCGCCGCCCACCTCCGCCACGCGCGCGATCGCGTTGGGCTGGCCGACCTGATGCGTGAAGAACGCTGGCGTCAGCTGCGCCGCGGCATCGCTGGGCCGCCACATCACGGGCTCGAGGCTTTCCAGGAACGTGCGCTTCACGGCCACCAGCTGCGCCATCGTCGCCACGTCCGCGGCCGACGCCGGACGAATGCTCACCGTCATTTCAAACTCCCGCCATCGCGCCGCGCACGCCGACCTTGATCCCGCTGGGATCGATCAGCACGCCCGGATTCATGATCCCGTTCGGATCGACCGCGCTCTTCGCCGCGCGCAGCGCTTCGGCGAAGAGCGCCGGACATTCGCGCACATAGCCGGACCGGTGATCGCGTCCCACCGCATGGTGGTGCGTGATCGTGCCGCCGGCTGCGACCACGACGTCGTTCGCCTCCGCCTTGATCTCCTGCCACTGCTCCAGCAGCGCGCTCATCCGCCCCATCGCTTGGAACGTGAAGTAGGGCGCAGGCCCGTCGGGATAGGCATGCGTGAAGCGGCAGGTCACGCTGCCGGGCTTGCCCGTCACGCGCTTCAGCACGTCCCCGATCCGTCGCGTCACCTCGGCGTGGAACGCCGGGAAGCGATCCCACGTCACCGCCGTTTCGAACGTGTCGACGATGAGCCCCATCGGCACCAGCACTTCGCGATAGAACGGCGCGCGCAGGAACGCGTTGCGCCATGCGCCGGCGGCCCCTTCGCGATGCTGGCTTTCGGACTTCGCGGGCTGATCGGCCGCGCCGCCGTGATCGCGCACGAGCTCAAGCGCCCGCGCGAGTTTCGCGTCCTGCGGATGATCCGCGCTCTCGAACGCCAGCACGAGCAACGACGCCGAGCCGTCGCCCGCACCCGTGCCCAGCGCCTCTTCCGCATCGATCAGGCGGCAGTTCGACGGATTGAGTCCGGATTGCGCCAGCGCCCTGACCGCCTCCGCGCCCTTGAGGAAGTCGGCGAATTTGACCGAGGCAGAGGCACGAAACTTCGGCGCATCCTGCAACCGCACCCAAGCCTCGGTGATGACGCCGAGGATGCCCTCCGAGCCCACGAACAACCGCTCGGGCTGCGGCCCCGCGCCCGACCCCGGCAACCGGCGCGTCTGCATCAGCCCGGCGGGCGTGACGACGCGCAGCGCCTGCACGAAATCGTCGATGTGCGTGAAGAGCGTCGCATAGTGCCCGCCGGACCGCGTCGCGATCCACCCACCCAGCGTCGAGAATTCGAAACTCTGCGGAAAGTGCCGCAATGTCAGCCCATGCGGCTTCAACTGCGCTTCGAGATCGGGCCCGAGCGCACCGGCCTGGATGCGCGCCGCGCGGCTCGCCCGGTCGATTTCGACGACCCTGCCCATGCGCGTCATGTCGAGCGAGATCGTGCCCGCGTAGGCCTCGCCCACGTCGCACTCGACGCCGCCGCAAACGCTCGACCCGCCGCCGAACGGAATGACGGCCGCCTTCTCGCGCGCCGCCCAATCGAGGACCGCGAACACGTCGCTCTCGCTCTCGGGCGTGGCGACGACGTCGGGCGGCGAGGCGACCTCGCGCTTGAACATGCGCACATAGTCGGGAAACGACTTGCCGTAGGCGTGCACCAGCCGATCGTGCCGCTCGCTCGAGCAAATGCGCGCAAGCGTCGAGGGCGGGCTCAGCCGCGGCGCACGCAGTTCGAACTCGCTTTCGCGCGGGCCTGACCGCGGCACGAGATTGGCGCCGAACCGCTGCCCGAACAGCCGCGCGAGGAACACGGTCTCCTCGTCGCTGACCGTCTGATCCTCGCGCCCCCAACCATAGAACTTGCGTCGTGCCGTCATGCGCCGCCCCGAACAAGGTGTTTCGGGGCCGGACGTTACGGACGAACGCCACGCGCGTAAACCGCGGAGTTAACGCGGATGCGCTGGTGAGGCTTCTTCCCCATGCTCGGCGTTAGCGGGCGACGATTTGCTCACGGACCCGCGATGGGCCAATGTGCCGCCAAGAGGAAACGACACAAGAACGGGTCCACCTAATGAGCGCAGAAGGCGCTGCCGTTTCGCCGGCGGCAAGCACGCAGGAACTTTCGACGAACTACAAGGCCTACGCACTCGGCTTGCTGGTCCTGGTCTACATCTCGAACTACGCCGACCGCATCCTGCTTGGGATTTTGCTGCCGGCGATCAAGGCCGAGTTCGGCCTCAGCGACACCCAACTCGGCTTCCTACACGGCACCGCCTTCGCGATCTTCTACGCGACTTTAGGCGTGCCCATCGCAATCTACGCCGACCGCGGCAATCGCAAGCTCGTGATCGTCGCTGCCACGGCAACGTGGTCCGTCATGACCGCGCTTTGCGGCCTTGCGCAAACCTATTGGCAGCTCGTCGCCGCGCGCATCGGCGTGGGCGTGGGCGAGGCGGGGTCGAACCCGCCGTCGCATTCGATCATCTCCGACCTCTTTCCGCTGAAACAGCGCGGCACGGCGCTTGCGATCTTCTCGCAAGGCGTGTCGCTCGGCATTGTCGTCGGCCTCTACGGCGGCGCTCAGATCGCGGAGGCCTATGGCTGGCGCGTGGCATTCTACGCGCTCGGCCTCCCCGGCGTACTCATTGCGTTGCTCGTGCTCTTCACGCTGATCGAGCCGAAGCGCGGGGCGTCCGATGGCCACAGCTTCTCGGGCGATCCGCCGTCGTTCACGGCGACGCTGAAGTTCATCGCGGCGCAACCCTCGCTCGTCCATATCTTGATCGGCTCGACACTGGCGACGCTGGTCGGTTACTCCGGCGTGCTGTGGTGGCCGTCCTTCATCGTGAGGTCTCACGGACTTTCGCCCGCGGACATGAGCGTCTTCTTGTCGCTCGTCTTCGGTTTGGGTTCGGGCCTCGGCATCTTCTTGGGCGGCTATCTGTCGGACTATTTCGGCCGCCGCGACGTGAAGATGATGCCTCGGATCGTCGCGATCGCGATCGTGATCGGGTTCCCGTTCGGCCTCGCGCTCTATCTCGTCGACAATTCGACGCTCGTGTTCTTGCTGATCGGCATTCCGGCGGCGGCGGGCGGCATGTATCTAGGCCCAAGCATCGCCATGGTCCAAAGCCTCGTCGCCGTGCGCATGCGCACGGTTGCCTCCGCGCTCTTCCTCTTCATCATCAACATGATCGGCATGGGCGTGGGCTCCCTAATCATCGGCGGCTTGAGCGACGGTTTGAAGCCGACCTATGGCGACGACGCCTTGCGCTACGCGTTGTTGTCGGTCACGGTTTTCAATCTCTGGGCAGTCTATCACTATTGGCGCGCCGGCCGCTTCATCGAGGCCGACCTGAAGACGGCGGCAGAGGCATCTGCAAAGGGCTGACGTGAAGAACTGGACGATCCCCGAAGACGCGATTGCCCGCGTGACGGAACGCGCGCGCGAGCGCTTCGCCGCCGCGCATCCGAAATCGAAGGCGTTGGCAGAGCAAGCGAAGGCCTCGCTGTTCGGCGGCGTGCCGATGCATTGGATGGCCGACTGGCCGACGCCGTTCCCGTTGTTCGTGGCGGAGGCGAACGGCGCCCGCTTCAAAGACGTCGACGGCAACACGTATGTCGACTTCTGTTTGGGCGACACCGGCACGATGTTCGGTCATTCGCCGCCCCCGGTCGCGGCGGCGATCCGCGAACAGGCGAGCCGCGGCTACACGACGATGCTGCCCGGCGAAGACGCGGTCTGGGTCGGCCAAGAGCTCGCGCGCCGCTTCGGCCTGCCGTTCTGGCAGGTCGCGGCGACGGCGACGGACGCGAACCGTTACGCGCTCCGCTGGGCGCGCGCGGTCACCGGCCGCGAAAAAATCCTGGTCTTCGACGGCTGCTATCACGGCACGGTCGAAGAGACGATGGTGCGCCTGAAGGACGGCAAAACTGTCCCGCGTCCGGGCCAACTCGGCGGCATAACCGACGTCGCGCGCACGACGCGTGTCGTCGAGTTCAACGACCTCGGCGCGCTCGAGAAGGCGCTCGGCGCCGGCGACGTCGCCGCCGTCCTCGCCGAACCGGCGATGACGAACATCGGCATGGTGCTGCCCGACGCCGGCTTTCACGACGCGCTGCGCACGTTGACGCGGAAACACGGCACGCTCCTCATCATCGACGAAACGCACACGATCTCGACCGGCCCCGGCGGCTGGACGCGAGCGTTCAACCTCGACCCCGACATTTTCGTCCTCGGCAAACCGGTCGCGGGGGGCATTCCTTGCGCCGTGTTCGGCGTCACCGCGGAGGTCGCAACGCGCATGGAACAGGCCCGCGCGAAGGCGAGCGCGGGCGGGCACGGCCATTCCGGCATGGGCACCACGCTCTCCGCGAACGCCTTCGCCATGCACGCGATGCGCGCGAACCTCGCGCACGTGATGACCGAGGCCGCCTACGCCCACATGATCCCGCTCGCCGAAGGTCTCAGCACGAACCTCAAATCCCTATTCGCCAACCACCAGCTCCCGTGGTCCGTCACCCAAATCGGCGCGCGCACGGAGTTCCAGTTCTGCGCCAAGCCCCCGCGCACCGGACGCGAAGCCGAAGCCGCCTTCCACGACAGCCTCGAAAAGTGCATCCATCTCTCACTTCTTAACCGGGGTGTAATGATCACCCCGTTTCACAATATGATCCTGGTGTGCCCTGAGACGACGGCGGCCGATGTCGACCGTCTCGTCGGCGCGCTGTCAGAAACGATCGACGAGTTGCGCAATGCTTGATCCCAAGAAACAGAACGAACCGCTGAACGAACTCGAGACGTTTTTGAAGAAGCATCCCGATATCGAACTCGTGCACGTGATCATGACCGACCCCGTCGGCATTCAGCGCGGCAAGGGCTTGCGCCCGCACGAACTGAAGTCGGTCTATGAAAACGGCCGCGCCTTCCCGTCGTCCATGTTCGCGCTGACCGTGCTTGGCGAAGACGTGGAAGAGGCAGGCCTGCTCTGGGAGATCGGCGACCGCGACTGCTTCGCCTATCCAATCCCGGGCACGTTGAAGCGCACGCCGTGGCTCGAGAAGACGGGCCAAGTGATGCTGGGCTTCAGCCACGACAGCGGCCCCGCCGCCGCCGATCCGCGCCTGCGCCTCGGCGACATCTCTGAGCGCCTGAAGAAAGACGGCCTTCACCCCGTCCTCGCGATCGAACTCGAGTTCTACCTGCTCGACAAAGCGGCCGCGAAGGACGGCAAGATCATCCCCGCGATGGCGCCGGGCGGCCTCTACAACGATCAGGTCCAAGTCTATTCAATCCAGGAACTCGACGACTTCGATCCGTTCCTGCGCGAACTCTACGCCGCGTGCGACGCGCAAAGCCTGCCGGCCGAAAGCGTGATCAGCGAATACGCGCCTGGCCAGATGGAAATCACGCTGACCCATCGCGCCGACGCGCTGCAAGCCGTCGACGAAGCGATGCAGTACAAGCGCCTCGTCAAGGGCGTCGCGGAGAAGCACGGCATGATCGCCTGCTTCATGGCAAAGCCGTTCTCCGAGCAAGCCGGCTCCGGCATGCACATCCATTTGAGCCTGAACGACACGAAAGGCGCGAACGCCTTCGCCAGCGAAAAGGCGGAGGGCAACGACCTGTTGCGTCATGCGATCGGCGGCATGGCGAAAACGATCAACGACTGCATGGCGATCTTCGCCCCGAACGCCAACTCCTATCGGAGATTCCGTCGCAACACCTACGCGCCCGTCGCACCGACCTGGGGCGTGAACAACCGCACGGTCTCGTTCCGCATCCCCGCGGGCGCGCCGAAGACGCGCCACGTCGAACATCGCATCTGCGGCGCCGACGCGAACCCCTATCTCGCCGCCGCCGCCGTGCTCGCCGGCATGCATCACGGCATCAAGGGAAAGATCGACCCCGGTCCCGCGACAACCGGCAACGGCTACCTGACGACGACCGAAGGCCTTATGCTGAACTGGTTCGACGCCCTCGACTCGTTCGAGGACTCGGCCTTCATCAAAGACTATTTCGGCGCCGACTTCGTGAAAATATTCTCCGCCGTAAAACGCGCCGAATGCGAACGCTTCTTCGCCCTCGTCACCGACTTCGACTACCGCTGGCACCTGCGCACGGCGTGAGAGGTGGAAGACCTCGCCCAAATCGTCGCCGTCATGTTCGTGGCCTGGATAGCGTCCGGCGTGGCGCTGCTCCTGCTCGCCTGGCTCGCGCCCGTTGCATGGAGCCGCACGCTCCGTATCGCGCTGATGCTGCTTGCCGCCGCGCTGGCGGTCCTGCTCACGGGCGCGCTCTTCGGCTTAAAGCTTGGAGTGGCGGCTGCAATCGCGGCAGCACTCGTGTTCTACATGGGCGTGAGGCGCAGTTAGGTCCCGCTCGCCGGCACGAAGCCCGAAGCGACGTTGCCGAACGAAGGTGCTTTGCCCGGCAATCTGCCCAACGCCATCTCGGGCGGCAGTATGTCGGGCATGCCGTCGGGCGGCACCCGCGTGCTGAAATAGCCGAGCGCGTAAGACCCCATCGAATAACCGAGCAGCTCTTGAAGCTCGTGCTGCAGCGTCCGCGCGACCTCCGGCGGGCATGACAGATACTGGTTCTCCTCCTGCCGCAGCCAGCCGAGGCAGTAGGTGATGTTGATGCCGATCCGCTCGCCGTCGGACCGGTTCTTTCCGCCGCCATGGATGACGGAGCCGGTGTAGATCAACACGGAGCCCTTCGGCATCACCGCCTGCGTGGTCTCGTGCGGTTCCGCATGGCGCGACCAGTCCCAGCGGTGGCTGCCGGGCACCACCTGCGTCGCGCCGTTCTCGGCCGTGAAGTCCGTCAAAGCCCAAATCGTGTTCAGCTGCGGCTCCATCGCCTTCGGCAAGTGCGGCCCCCACGCGAGCCGATCGCGATGCAAAAGCTGCGCGCCTTGCCCCGGAAGCAGACGGATCGCCTGCGTCAGATGGAGTTGATAGCGCTCGCAGAACGGCGACAAGAACGCTTGGCAGAGCGCGCGGATGCGCTGATCGAGCACAAGCTCCCGCGTCGCCGCCGAACGCGCGACCAGCGCGCCCGTGCGCGTCGTCGAAAAGCCCGTGAACGGATCGATTCCCTTGGCTGAGCGTTCGATATGCGGCCGCAACTCGCGCTCGACGTGCTCGGACAGCGAGGCGGGCATCGCGTCCCGAACGATCGCGGCGCCGTCCGCCTCCAAGGTATCGAGCACGGTCTGTGTGGACGCCTGCGGATCGAGCGTCTTGAGCTGAGGCATCACTGTCATCCTTTCCTCGTCGGCTGTGCGCCACCGAGCCCGGCGGCGTCGAACAGGGGGCCAAGCATCTGCGTCAGAAGGCGCTTCTGGCGTGCGGGTGGCCAGGCGTTGGGCTCAAGCGTCGCGCGCGCACCGATGCCGTCGACGGCCGCCACGATGGCGTCGGCAAGCGCATCCGCTTTGGCCGAGGTCGCATACTCACGCAAACGCGCCGAGAGCGCCCCTGTGATCTGACGGTAGTAGTCCTCGTGACGGGGGCCGAAAGTTGGATTGTGCATGGCGCGGCCCCAGAACTGCAGCCAGATACGCCAATCGCGCCGGCTTTGCGCATCCAGCGGCAAGGCCTCCGCGATCTCGCTGATCGTGTCCCGCCGGCTGGCCTTGGCCGAACTTCGCGCCAGCAGCCGCACCATGATCTCGTCCAGCGCCGCCAGCAGCATCGCGTCTTTGTCGGGAAAGTAGTGGACCAGTTGACCGGTCGTTGCCTCGGTCGCGCGCGCGATATCGACCATCCGCACGTCGTCGAGGCCCCGCTCGGCGATCGCATCGAGCGCGGCATTCGCGATCTCGATCTTCCTGGCGGCATGGTCGACTTTTTTTGGCATAATGGTAATTATATAAAAAAGCGAACGAGTGTCAAGCG
>CAZLRW010000049.1:0-19308 GCA_964561925.1 uncultured Flavobacteriaceae bacterium | reverse complement strand
TCGACTTTTTTTGGCATAATGGTAATTATATAAAAAAGCGAACGAGTGTCAAGCGTGTTGCGGGGCTGTCAAACCCGCAGTCGTTTGTTCAGCCGCTCGCCAAGGCTTGTGACGGCCGGTGCCGAACGGCTAGACCCGTCGGCAATGGCAACGAAACGAGTCGTGATTGTCGGCGGCGGATATGCGGGCACGGCGCTGGCGCGTGCGCTTGATGACGCCGCCGAAGTCGTCCTGATCGAACCGCGCGACCGCTTCGTGCACAACGTCGCGGCGATCCGCGCCGTCGTCGTGCCGGACGTGCTCGACCGCATCGTGCTTCCCTATGACCGTCTATTGAAGCGCGGTCACATAGTCCGCGATCGTGCCATCGCGTTGGCGCCCGGCTCGGTGTCCCTCGCAAGCGGCGGCGCCGTCGAGGGCGACGTCGTCGTCGTCGCCACCGGCTCGCGCTACGCACGCCCGTTCAAGCCCGAGGCGGAATCCGTGCCGTCGTTCATCGCTGCGGCCCGCGCCGATCACGATACGCTTCGCGCGGCGCAGTCGGTCGCCATCGTGGGCGCGGGTGCCGTCGGTATCGAACTCGCTGGCGAGATCGCGGTCGCCATGCCCTCGAAGAAAGTCACATTGATCTCGGGTTCGCCGACGCTCCTTCCAACCTACAACGAAAGATTGGGGCGCAACCTCGAGGCGCAACTGAAGGCGATGCGCGTAACGCTCCGCCTTGGCGCGCCGGCGCGCGCAATACAAAGCAACGACGCGCCCTTCGCCGGTCGCATCGAACTGACGAACGGCGAGACGGTCGAGGCCGACCTTGTCTTCCCGGCGATCGGCGCGAAGCCCGTCAACGATGTTCTGCGCGCCGTACCCGGCGTCAGCATCGACGCGCTCGGCCGCGCGACGGTCGATCCCTGGTTGCGGCCGGCGGGCGCAAAGAACCTCTTCGCCCTCGGCGACGTCGCGGCCGCAGGCGATGCGATGACGATCGTGGCGATCACGCGCCAGCAGCCGTGGCTCGCCAAAACGATCAAGGCCGTGCTCGGCGGCGCGGAGATCGCGACGCTCCCGCGGTACAAGCCCTGGCCGTCGGCGCCGATTCTAGTGCCGCTCGGTCCCACGAAAGGCGCAAGTCAGCTGCCTCTCACGCGCAACGGCCTCATTGTGGGCGGGCTCACAACCTCGCTGATCAAGGGTCGTCATCTCTTCATTCCGCGCTATCTTAAGGACTTCGGCTACGCTTGAACGGAGATCCCCATGGCCCGCGCAAACGGACTGCATCACCTCGCGATTTCGACCGGCAATATGAAGGCGCAGATCGAGTTCTTCTCCGACGTGCTCGGCATGGAACTCGTGGCACTCTATTGGATGCACGGCGTCGAGGGCACCTGGCACGGCTTCCTACGCCTGAACGACACCGCTTCGATCGCGTTCGTGCAGAACGACAAGATCGCCGGCACGAAGCCGAACTTGGGCGTCAGCCATTCGGGCAGCCCCGCGCTCCCCTCCGCCCCCGGCACGATGCAGCACGTCGCCTTCAACGTCGACAGCGACGAAGAGCTCTTGAACATGCGCGACCGCATCAGATCGCGCGGACTCAACGTCATCGGCCCGCTCGACCACGGCATGTGCAAGTCGATCTATTTCGCGGGCCTCGAAAACCTGTCGCTCGAGATCGCGACCTCGTCGGCCGCGATCGACGCCCGCGCCTGGATCGACCCCGAAGTGGTGAAGCTCGCCGGCATCAACGTCGACGAACTCGCACGCTACAAACGCCCCGCAGCCTACAAAGGCGAAGGCGGCCAACTGAAACAGCCGCCGATGGACCCGGCAAAGCCGCACCAGGCCTACCCGCCGGAGATGTACAAGGCCCTGCTCGCGATGCCTGACGAAGAGGTGACGCGCCGCCTGAGCGTGCCCGAACCGCCGGTCCGCGTGGCCGCGGCCGAATGAAGGCACTCGTCGTCGGCGGCGGCATCGGCGGCGTCACGGCGGCGCTCTGCCTGCTCGACGCCGGCATCGACGTCGAACTCTACGAGCGCACGAGCGTCTTCGGCGAAGTCGGCGCCGGCATCCAGATCAGCCCGAACGGCGTGAAGGTGTTGGAGCGTTTGGGTCTGAAGCCCGCGCTCGACGCGGCCGCCTTCCGCCCAGAGGCGCTTGAGATGCGGATCGGCACGTCCGGCAGCCGCATTTTCTCGATCCCGATGCGCGAGGAGGCCCAGCGCCGCTACGGCGCGCCCTACTATCACGTTCACCGCGCCGACCTGATCGCGATCTTGAGCAGGGCCCTGCGCGCGCGCGCGCCGAACGCCGTGCACATGGACAAGGACGTCCAAGGCTATGCTCAATCAGGGGACAGCGTGACGCTCAATTTCGCCGACGGCACGCGCGCGCAAGGCGATGTCGTGATCGGGGCCGACGGCATTCACTCAGGCGTCCGCTCGCAGATGCTGGGCGCGACGCCCGCGCGCTTCACCGGCAACGTCGCCTGGCGCCTCGTCGTGCCCGCGGCAAGTCTTGCGCCGGGTCTCGTGCCGCCGACCGCGTGCGTCTGGGTCGGTCCCGGCCGCCACGCCGTCACGTATTATCTGCGCGGCGGCGAACTCGTGAACTTCGTGGGCGTGGTGGAGCGCAGCGATTGGCAAAACGAAAGCTGGACCGAACGCGGACACAAAGCCGACCTCGCCGCCGACTACGAAGGATGGGCAAAGCCGATCACATCCGTCATCGCCGAAGCCGCCGCCTGCTATCGCTGGGCGCTGTTCGATCGCGATCCGTTGGAAGAATGGTGCCGCGGTCGCGTCACGCTCTTGGGCGACGCGTGCCACCCGATGCTGCCGTTCCTCGCCCAAGGCGCAGTGATGGCGATCGAGGACGCCTGGGTTCTATCGCGAAAGCTGAAAGGCGCGGGCGATGTTCCCGCCGCACTCGCCGCCTACGAAGCCGAACGCAAGCCACGCACCGCAAAGGTCCAACGCGGCGCGCGCGCGCAGATGGGCCTCTATCACAAGCGCAGCTGGCCGGAACAACTTGCGACCTACGGCCCGATGTGGCTTGCCGCACGCCTCGCGCCGAAGTTCGTGCACACGCGCAACGACTGGCTCTACAGCCACGACGTCGTGAACGCTTAGACGCGCCGCGCCCCTTCGACCTGCACGACGCCGCGGAACGTCACGATGTGCTGCCCTGCGGCCAGCGCCGCCGCACGCACCTTGCTCGTCGTGCCGAAGAGCGCGGGGCCTTTGTCGCTGAGCCGGTGCCACCCTTCCTTCGGCGCATCGCCGGGCCCGGCGGTCACGACCTGCACCAACTCGTTCTCCGGCATCTCCAGCGTCGTCTGATCGCTGAGCCGCACGCGAATCAACTGAACCCTCATGACGCGCCGTTCCTTGTTCGTGGGTAAGCGAGTATGCGTGACGCCTGTTCGGCGTAAGCCACCCGAAGCCGACGGCGTAGGGTGGTGCCTGGGGCCGGAATCGAACCAGCGACACGCGGATTTTCAGTCCGCTGCTCTACCAACTGAGCTACCCAGGCTGACCGTGGCCGGATCAAGCAGACCCGGCGCGAAGGCCCGGGGTTATAGGGAATAGCTTTCGGCCTGTCCAGCGGCGGAAATCTGCGGCAATTGGGTCGCGTCTGTGTCGCGTCCAAGGCGCGTGTTATGTAGCGCCATCGCCATTCACACCGCATGAAGGACCGAAACCCCATGACCGCCTACACCTGCTTCAACGTCGAGACGAAGGACAAGGTCGCCCACATTCAGCTGAAGCGCGGCGACGCCTTCAACACGATGAACCGCGCCTTCTGGAACGAACTCCCTCAGATCGTGAACAAGATCAACGACGAGGGTTCGGCCCGCGCGATCGTCATCTCCTCGACCGGCAAGCATTTCTCGGCCGGGATGGACCTGTCGGTGTTCACGGACGGGCAGGGCGTGGCCGGCGGCGGCGGAGAGACCGGCCGCGTGCGCGCGAACCTGCGCAGCGAAGTGCATCGCCTGCAGAAGACGTTTTCCTGCCTCGACGAAGCGCGCATGCCCGTCTTGATGGCGGTGCAGGGCGGCTGCATCGGCGGCGCCGTCGACATGTCGACCTGCGCCGACATGCGCTATGCGACGAAGGACGCGTTCTTCGTCATCCAGGAGATCAACCTCGCGATGACCGCTGACGTCGGCACGTTCCCGCGCCTCTGCCATCTGCTGCCGCAAGGCCTCGTGCGCGAACTCGCCTATGCCGGCCGAAGGCTCTCGGCGAAGAAGGCCTACGACCTCGGCTTCGTGAACGAACTCTTCGACACCCAAGAGCAGATGCTGAACCACGTGCTCGAACTCGCCGGCGAAATCGCGATGAAATCGCCGCTCGCCGTGCACGGTTCGAAGGTGATGATCAACTACGCGCGCGACCATTCGATCGCCGACGGTCTCGACTACATCGCGACCTGGCAGGCCGGCATGTTCAACCCGACCGCCGACATGATGGAAAGCTTCAAGGCAAAGCAGGAAAAGCGCGCCCCCGTCTACGACGACCTGTTGCCGCTCCGGAAAGCGATGTAGCAAGCGCCCGATGACGACAGCAGCAAAGCCCGCGCCCGCGGGCTACACCGCCGTATTCGGTGATGCGGGCTTCAACAAATATGTCGGTCCGGTGTGGCAGTCGCCCGACAAGCGCGAGTTCCTGTTCGACGTTCGCGACATCCACCTGAACGGCGGCCACACGCTGCACGGCGGCATGGCGATGGCGCTCGCCGACATCGTGATGGGCCGAAGCGTGCGCGACGCGCTCGACGGTCAGACCGCGATGACGATCTCGCTGAACTGCGACCTCATCGGCCCCGCACGGCTGAACGACCGCATCCGGGGCACGGCGACGATCACGCGAAAGACCCGCTCGATCGTGTTCATTTCGTGCGAGCTGACGGTTGAGAGCAAGCCCATCCTCACCGCCACGGGTCTCTGGAAGATTTTGGGGACAGAGTAGTGGCTGACGATTACTACACCGTCCTGCAGAAGCCCGCGCGCGAGATCGCAGCACCCGCGGGCTGGCAACACGCACAGCAATTCGATCCGTTCGAGGCTTACCTCGGCCCCTATTTCGACCGCATCAAGGACGGCGTGCGCGAGTTCGCCTTCATCATCGACGACCGCCACACGAACGCGGCCGGCGTCGCTCACGGCGGCGCGCTGATGACGTTCGCCGACGCGGCGATCGGCTACGCGATCTGGGAAGCGACCGATCGAAGCCCCTGCGTCACCGTCGGCCAACAGACGACGTTCCTCGCCGCCGCGAATGTCGGCGACCTCGTCACCTGCCGCCCCGAAGTCGTGCGCAAAACGCGCGAGATCATCTTCATGCGCGGCGACTTCAAAGTCGCCGACCGCGTCGTCTTCACCGCAACCGCGGTTTGGCGAATCTGGCCGAAGACCTGAGTCGGTTACCGATCCATTAATCTGCGTGTCATGGTCCGCGAAGGCGGACCACCCACGACTTCCGACGCGGCGAAGTCGTGGGCGGTGCGCCTCCGCGCACCATGACAACAATGGACGACCGCCCACACGCAACGCGTGGTTAAAGTTCTGCTGCGATGCTCCCCCCATGGGCGCATCGCAACCATCGGCGGAACTCGTTCTCGGCACGGCGCAGCTCGGCATGCGCTACGGCGCCGCGAACCGCACCGGCGAACCCAGCGCTCGCGAGGCTGAACTGATCCTGCGCTCGGCCGTTTCGGCCGGCGTGAAGTGGATCGACACCGCCGCCGCCTACGGCGCGTCTGAGCAGCGCATCGGCGCGGCGCTCCCCGGCGCGCGCGGCGTGCGCATCGTCACCAAGCTCGAACCGCTCGACGCGCTCTCGACCGCAACGCCGGTCGGCGCGACCCGCCAAGCCGTCATCGACAGCGTGCGCCGCTCCTGCACGCGCCTCGGCACGGACCGGCTGGAGGTGCTGCTGCTGCATCGCGCGCACCATCTCACGTGGCGCAACGCCGTCGTCTGGAACACGGTCAAGGAACTGCGCGACGAAGGCTTGATCTACGACCTCGGCGTTTCCGTCTATTCGCCGGAGGAAGCGCTCGCCGCACTTCGCGACCGCGACGTGCGCCACATCCAGCTGCCATTCAACGCCCTCGACTGGCGTTGGCGCGCGAGCACCGTGCTCGACGCACTCGCCAAGCGCCCCGGCGTCACGATTCACGCGCGCAGCGCATTGCTGCAAGGCTTGCTCGCCGGCTCACCGGATGCGCGCTGGCCCGACGGCATCGATCCTTCGGATCTCAAGACCGCGCTCTCGCGCCTCACGCGCGAGCTCGACCGCGACAGCCCCGCCGATCTATGCCTCGCCTATGTGCGCGCGCAGCCGTGGATCGACGGCGTCGTCGTCGGCATGGAGACAGTGTCTCAGCTCGCGCTCAATCTCGCGCTGTTCAAGCTTCCGTCGCTGATGGCGGAGGAAGTCGCCGCCGTCGACGCCGCCCTGCCGCGCGCCAGCGAACGCCTGCTCAATCCGGCCGAATGGGCGAAGGCCGCATGAGCACCGCGCCGGCGATCGCCTACGACCGCATGTTCCGCCTCGACGGCCGCACCGCATTCGTCTCTGGCGCGGCCGGTCACCTCGGCCAAGCGATGGTGCGCGGTCTTCTGGGCGCGGGCGCACGCGTGATCCTGAACGGCCGCAACACGCAACGCCTCGACACGCTGCGCGCAAAGCTCCGGCAGGAAAATTACGACCCCGACGCGATCGCCGTCTGCGCCTTCGACATGCGCGACGAGGAAGCGCTGGGCCGTTGCCTGGCGACGCTCCCGCGCCTTGACGTGCTCGTGAACAACGCGATCACGGTCGAGATGGGCACGATCGCGAGCGCCACGCCGGAACAATTCGCAACCGCCTACGACAGCGGCGTGCGCGCCCCGTTCGCCGCCATGCGCATCGCCGAACCGTCGTTGGCGAAAGCGGTCAACGCCACTGGCCACGCGGCGGTCATCAACATCGCCTCGATGTACGGCGTGGTCAGCCCCGACCCCTCGATCTACGGCGACACCGGACTGAACTCGCCGCCGCACTACGGCCCCGCAAAGGCGGCTCTGCTGCAACTCACGCGCTACATGGCCTGCCACTGGGGGGCGAAGGGCATCCGCGTGAACGCGATCGCGCCGGGTCCGTTCCCGCGCGACGAGTTCCAGCGCGAGCAACCGGCGTTCGTCCAACGCCTCGCCGCGAAGAACCCGCTGGGCCGCATCGGCCACGCGAGCGAGATCGCGGGCGCTGCCGTCTTTCTCGCTTCCGACGCGGCGAGCTACGTCACCGGCGCGGTGATCCCGGTCGACGGCGGTTGGACCGCCTGGTAACATGCGCGACAGCCGCTTCGACTACTTCAGGCGCTGGTTCCCAAAGCCGGCGATCGCAGCGGCCAGCGAAGGCGCAACGCGCCTGATGAACCGTTGGCGCCCCGGCGCCGACCCGCTGAACTTCTATCCGGCCGAGCTGCGCGAACGTCTCGCCTCGTTCCCGATCACGCGTGAAATCGGTGATCGCGCACTGAACGCGTTGCTCGCGCACGCGCAATGGTTCTCCTTGCCGGGCGGCGTCGTGCTCACGCGCGAAGGCGACAACGACCAAGCGGTCTTCATCGTGGTCGCAGGCGGCCTCGGCGTCTTCACGCAGGACGATCTGGGCGAGGATCACTTCGTCGCCAACGTGCCTGCCGGCGAAACGGTCGGCGAGATGTCGGTGATCGCCGGCGACGCGCACGCGGCAAAGCTGGTCGCGCTCCGCGACAGCGAACTCTTGCGCATCGGCAAGGAAGAGTTCGAACGCCTGATCGCGCGCCACCCGCGCCTCTCGTTGAACCTCATGCGTCTGCTCGTCCGCCGCTTGCGCAACACGACAAGGCGATCTGTCGGCAGTCAACGCGCACGCACGATCGCATTGATCCCACTTCACGACGGTATCGACACGGCCGCGCTCGGCACCGATCTCGCACGCGCCTTCACGGGCATGACGCTGAAGGCGGGCATCGCCGGGCGCGAAGCTTTGGGCCGCGCCAGCGACTGGTTCGCGCGCTACGAAACCGACCACGACGCGATCCTCTATCTGGGCGACGCGCCGGAAAGCGCGTGGACGAATCTCTGCCTGCGCCAGGCCGATCGCATCGTCTTGGTCGCGCGCGCCGGCGAACAGATCCCGCGCCATTTCTACAACGCCGAAGCCCGCGGCCGTCTGCGCCGCCAGATGCCGGACCTGGTCCTTCTGCGCAAACCGGGCGGCCCGGGTTTGAGCGGCACCGCGATGGGCACGAACGGCCCGTTCAGCCACCATCACTATCTGCGTGAAGGCGACAGAGGCGACATCGCGCGATTCGCCCGCATCTTGAGCGGCCGCGCGGTCGGTCTCGTCCTCGCAGGCGGCGGCGCTCGCGGCTACGCACACATCGGCGCCGTCCGCGCCCTGCGCGAGGCGGGCGTGCCGTTCGACTTCATCGGCGGCACCAGCATGGGCGGCATCGTCGCCGCCGGCGTCGCGATGGGCTGGGACCACCTGGAGCTCTCGCGCCGCATGCGCCAGGCGTTCGTCGAGGCAAAACCGCTCTCCGATTTCACGTTGCCGCTCGTCGCCGTGCTGCGCGGCAAGAAGGTAACGAAGCTGCTGCAAGACCATTTTGGCGAGCGCAACATCGAAGACCTGGACCGCACCTATTTCTGCGTCTCCTCGAACTTGACCTTGGGTCGTGAGTTCGTTCACCGCGACGGCCCGCTCTGGCGCGCGCTCCGTGCGACCGTCGCGATCCCGGGCCTGCTGCCGCCGCTGGTGCACGACAAGAACCTGCTCGCCGACGGCGGTCTCATGAACAACTTCCCCGTCGACGTGATGGGCACCTATACGTCGGGCCCGATCATCGGCGTCGACGTCGCGGGCGACGAAGCGCTGACCGCCGAACGCGAAGATTTCAGCGACCAGCCCTGGTCGAAACTCTTCCGCGAGCAGCTGAAGGGCGCGCCCTCGATCGTCTCGATCTTGATGCGCTCCGGCACCGTCGGCAACGAAACGCAGCGCCGCCAGGCGCGCGAGGCCGCCGACATCCTGCTCGACCCGCCGCTTCCCGGCATCGGCCTGCGCTCATGGAAGTCGTTCGATCAGGCGGTCGAAGCCGGCTACATCCACGCCGCCGAACACATCGAAACCCACGGCCTCGACTTCATGTGGTCGATCCGCGGCCACGCGGCGGAATGAACCGTCAGGCAACCGCCTCCGCGGCGCCGGCAAGCGCGCGTCCCACCACCGACGTCACGACATCGATCCGTCCGTCGTTCGTCCCAGACGCCGCCACGATCCCCCGCGCCAAGTCGGCCTGGATCTCGCAATACCAAAGCGTGTTGGAACCGTTGTGCCAAATGACGTCGCCGCGCCGCTCCCATCCCATCGCATAGGCGCCGCCGAACGGCGGCGTGTGCAACATCTTCCAGTTGTCCGCGCGCAAGAACGCCGATCGCGAACAATGCGCCGCCAGATAGACGAGCAAGTCATCGAACGCGACGTGCACGCGGCCCGCCGGTCCCAGCACGGCCGGATTGTCGTTCACCGGCGCGCCGGGCGGGTAGGGCTCGAGGGCGCCTGATCTTCCCGGCGCGTGGCCGATCGGTTGATCGAACGCCCCCGGCGTGCCCGGGGCGCCGAAGCCTGCGCTCGTCATCTTCAGCGGCGTGAAAACACGATCCTGAACCAGTTTCTCCCATGGCGCCCCAAGCCGCGCCTCGAGCATCGCGCCGGCAACCACATATCCGGAATTCGAGTACTCGAAATGCGCTTCCTTCCGGCCGGCCGGGGCTTGCGCCAACACCGTCCGTGCATAGGCGAGCCGGTCCCCGCGCGCGTCCGCGCTCGTGCGCGGAAACTTGACGAGTTCCGCAAGATCGATGTTCCCGGCAAGCCCGGACTGATGGCTGAGCAGATGACGATAGGTCACGTCGCGGTACTCGGCACGCATGCCGGGCACGGCGGAGCCGAGCGTCTGCCCGACCGTGTCGTTCCACCCGATGAGGCCCGCTTCCACCGCGCGCGCCACCAACGTAGCGGTGATCGACTTGCCGCACGAACCGATGTGCCACTTGTCTCTGACGGTCGCGACATGTGGTTGACCGATCGCGCGAATGCCGTCGACGAAGGCGACACGCCGCCCGTTGATCTTCAGCGCCGCGGCGGCCATCGCGGGCGCTCCCGCATCAGCCCTAAGCTTGGCGAGCCCCGCCTGCGTCAATGGCGTGGGTTTGGCCTGTTCCTCCGGTGTGCGTGAAAACGTGAGCGGCAGTATCCCGCCTTGCGTGAACTGTCCGGCGATGACGCCGTTCGCCAGCTGTCCGGCATAGCTCGCGTTGATGCTGGGCCAGGTGATGAAGATCTTGTCGCCGTCGATCTTGGTCTGAGAAGCGGGGATCGCGGAGTTCCCTTGATCGATGCTGTAGAGAATCGATCGCGGACCCTCCTGCACCACGAGCTTTAGCCGCAGCCGCCGCGACCCGAGATCGAGCGCTCCAAACCACTCGCCGAGAAATTCTCCCACGTTCGCCCCGCGCGCCACCGTCGCGCTGAGCGCGAACATGGCGCCCAGCGCCAAGAAGGGTCTGCGCGTCAGCATCGTTCTCATCCTCCGGCCCAAAGACCGCAACACTACCCGAACGCCTTCACCGCCGCCCGCGCGATCTCTTCGCCCCATTCCTGAACAAAATGCCCGCCGCCGGGAATCTCGAGTGGTGCAGGACAACCGCGGATCGTCTTGCGCAACGCCCCCATCACCGGCGGGCCGAGCACCGGATCCTTCATACCAACGGCCATGAAACTCTGTCCCCGCCATTCGTTCGACCACCAAGCCGCGGCCCGGCGCGAGATGTCGACGCCCTCCATTTCCGGCGACACCATGACGAGCTCAGGAAAGCGCCGCACGCCGGCTTTGTAGCGCTGATCGGGAAACGGCGCGTCGTAAGCCGCCGCTTCGGCGTCGCTCAAAATCGGCGTCGAACGCTTCATCAAGGCGCCGACGCCGAGATCGGGATTGGCCTTCGCATAAGCCTTCCACCCGTCGAACCCCGCGCCCGGCGATTGCCCGACCGCAAGCGTCGTGTTCATCACGAGCAACCGCGCGAACCGTGCGGGCATTTCCATGGGCAACGTCAGGCCCAAAAGCCCGCCCCAATCCTGCACGACGAGCGTGACGTTCGTCAGATCGAGCCGCTCCACGAACCTCAGCAGCATGTTGCGGTGAAACGAAAACGTGTAGACCGCATCGTCGGCAGGCTTGTCCGACCGCCCGAAGCCGAAGAAGTCGGGCGCGACCACGCGGTGCCCGGCGGCCGTGAACACCGGGATCATCTTGCGGTACAGATAGGCCCAGGTCGGCTCGCCGTGCAGGCACAGGAACGTCTGTATCGCGCCCGCGGCCTTGGCGGGGCGCTCGTCCACATAGTGCAGCCGCAACCCCTCGTAGCCCTTGAGGTCGTCGATGTAGTGCGGACGGAACGCGTAACCCGGCAGATATTGGAATCTGTCGTCCGGCGTGCGCAGTGCTTCGATCATGAGACGTTCCTTATCTGTCAAGGGCGAACGCACTCTGGCGTGCCCGTCGCACGCGGCGCAAGTCGTGGGGGCTGAAAACCCCCTCGCCAAGCGCGCCGCGAAAGCGATAACGTGCGCCCCATTGGGTATTCAATCGACGGCTCTGGGAGGCCTCTCTGACAATGCGTGAAGCGGTGATCGTGTCGACGGCACGGACGGGATTGGCGAAATCATATCGCGGCGGCTTCAACAACACGCACGGCGCGGCGATGGCGGGCCATGCGGTGAAGCACGCGATCGAGCGTGCGAAGATCGAACCGAAGGATGTCGAAGACGTGATCATGGGTTGCGGCCTGCCTGAAGGCGCGACCGGTCAGAACGTCGGCCGCCTCGCGGCGATCTGGGCGGGGTGTCCGGTCACGACGTCGGGCACGACGATCAACCGCTTCTGTTCGTCGGGCTTGCAGGCGATCGCGGTCGCCGCCGGCCGCGTCCTGAACGAAGGCGTGCCGATCGCGATCGGCGCGGGCGTCGAATCGATCTCGCTCGTGCAGGGCTCGCTGAACACGAACCGCATCACCGAAGAAAAACTGATGCAGACCTATCCGGCGCTCTGGATGCCGATGATCGACACCGCCGACATCGTCGCCGCGCGTTACAACATCGGCCGCGAACGCCAGGATCGCTTCTCGCTCGAAAGCCAGAAGCGCACGGCCGCCGCACAGCAGGCGAACAAGTTCGCCGACGAAATCGTGCCGATGGAAACGGTGATGACGACCGTGAACAAGGACACCGGCGAAACGAAGAACGTCGCCTACACTGTGGTAAAGGACGAGTGCAACCGCCCCGACACGACCTATGAAGGCCTCGCCTCGCTGAAGCCGGTGAAGGGCCCCGACAAGTTCGTCACCGCGGGCAACGCCAGCCAACTCTCCGACGGCGCCGCGGCGTGCGTCGTGATGGAAGGCAAGGAAGCGGCGAAGCGCAATCTGAAACCGCTCGGCATCTTCAAAGGCTTCGCGGTCGCGGGCTGCGAGCCCGACGAAATGGGCATCGGCCCGGTCTTCGCCGTGCCGCGCCTGCTGCAGCGGCATGGGCTCAAGGTCAACGACATCGACCTTTGGGAGTTGAACGAAGCCTTCGCCAGCCAAGTGATCTACTGCATGGACCGCCTCGACATTCCGCACGAGAAGCTGAACGTCAACGGCGGTTCGATCTCGGTCGGCCATCCCTACGGCATGACGGGCGCGCGCCTGACCGGCCACGCGCTGCTCGAAGGCCGTCGCCGCAAGGCGAAACACGTGGTCGTGACGATGTGCATCGGCGGCGGCATGGGCGCGGCCGGCTTGTTCGAGGTTGTTCACTGATGTTCGCACGCGTTGCCGCCGTCGCCGTCGCCGTCGCCGGGCTCGCGCTCGCGGGCTGCATTCCCATGATGCAGCAGGAACGTGCGCCGCCGCCCATTCCCTACAGCCAGGCGACCGAAAAACAGGTCGACCGCGCGTTGCAACGCTACGCGGCGGCCGTCGTCGCTATGGACCCGGCCGCGATCGCCAACATGTTCGCGCCGGACGGCGTTTGGGAGCGCCAGTCGGGTTCGCTTGTCGGCCGCGAGGCGATCCGCGCCGCGCTCTCCTCGAACAGCGGCGTGAGGGTGCTCACGAACGAGATGACGACGATGTACATCTCCTACCTGGGACCGGCGGTCCAGCAGAGCGGCGTGTTCAAGCAAAGCGTCCGCCTCGCGAACGGCAAGATCGTCCACTCCGAAGGCCGGTTCGAGGCGACGTGGGTGCGCGGCCCGGGCGGCGAGTGGTGGATCAGCCGTATGGTAGCCCGCCCGCAGAAATGAGGTCCTACAGCATAGAACGTGGGACGCCCGGCTTGAGCGGCGCCGTGCGCGCCGTCGAACGCGCGGCCGGCGTCCGCTTCCGCGACATCGGTATGGGCGACATTGCCGACAGCGATCCGACGCCAGCCGGCATCATCGAGGATCGCGCAGCCGCCGGCCGCCTCTATGTCGCGCGCGGCCCTGAGAGTGCGATCGCGGGATTCCTGATTTGGTCACCCAAGGACGGCTGCGCCTATATCGAAGAAGTATCCGTCCATCCCGATCACGCGGGCCACCGTTTGGCGCAGCGCCTGATCGACGCCCTGGCAGCCGACGCGCGCGGCCGCTACGGCGCGCTGACGCTCGCGACGTTCCGTGAGGTGGCGTGGAACGCGCCGTACTACCGGCGCCTCGGTTTCGCTGAGTTGCCGCGCGCCGAGATCGGCGCCGAACATGCCGAGAGCTGGCGCCGTCAGTCCGAGCACGGCCTCGACATGACGCGGCGTCTTTTCATGATCCGCCCGCTCGCCGCATGACCGCCGCGGTCGTCCTCGCCGGCCGCTTCTGGTCCTTTGTGGACGAAGGCAAATGGGCCGGCGCCCGCGCGCTCCTCGCCGACGGCTTCCGCGCCGACTGGCCGCAGACCGAGGAAGAGGTCTTGAGCGCCGACCGCTACATCGAGGTCAACCGCGAACTTCTTGCCGGCGCCAAGTGCATCTTGCTCGAGGCTTCTGGCGTCGAAGAGTGGGCGTTCACCCGCGTCCTGATCGACAAGGGCGATCGCATCCTCTGGGCGATCTCGTTCTGGACCGCCCGCGACGGCAAGCTGATCGAAGCGATCGAGTACTTCCCGGTCCCGAAAGAGCCGAAATACGAGACGCACTAATCCAGGCGCTTCTGCAGGAAGAACCGCTTGAACCCGTCCGGATAGTCGAGCGTGCCGAACAGCTCATAACCGAGCTTCTCGTAGAACGGCCGCGCCTGAAATTCGAATGTGTCGAGCCAAACGGCTTTGCAGCCGCGCTTCACGCCCTCGGCCTCGGCGGCGGCCATCAGCGCGCGGCCGTGCCCGTGCCGGCGATGCGCCTCGTCGATCCACAGCCACTTGATGAACAGCATCCCCGCCCACGAGAGCGCATAGATGCCGCCCTTGACGGTGCCCTCCGGCGTCTTTAGCGCCGTCACGAACTCCTCGAAATGCTCGGGCGAGAAGCGCGCGTTGTAGACGTCGAGCCCATGATCGAGAACGGCGAGCGTCTCCTTCGACGGCGGCGCTTCGACCTCGATGGAAAGCTGGCTCACGCTCTCTCGCCCTTGTAGCTGAGCACGAAGACCAGAAACCCGACCGTAAACGCAAGGTCGCCGAGCGAAACCGCATAGGCGGCGAACGGCAAGCGACCGCTCGTGAAGGCTTCCGCGAACAGCACGACGACCCCGGCCTTGCCCAAAACCCCGATCCAAACGAGCGGCTTGTAGCGCGCGAGTTCCTGCGACACGAAATAGTAGATGACGCCGAAACAAACCACGAGCAGTCCGGTCATGCGGTGAAACAAGAGATCGTCGGGCACGGCGATCCCCAGCGTCGAGAGCATGATCTCGGGCGCGATCAGCAACGGCAGCCCTGCCGCAAAATTGAACGCCGCCGCCGCAACGAAGAAGAGCCGCCAACCTGACATTCGAATTTCCCTTGTCGTTTATGCGCCGTCGGACGTCGGCGCGCCGTCCTCTTCGATCGGTCCCAACACATAGAACGTGCGCAGCGTCCCGACGCCACGAAATTCGCGAGCTCCGCGTTCCTCGAACCGCCACCCCTGGCCAAGCCGCCAATAGAACGGTTCCGAACAATGGATCTTCCCCGTTTCGCCGGCAGCCTCGAGTTCGTTCACGACGTTCAACGTGTCGCCCCAAAAATCATAGATCGGCGACGTGCGTCCGACCACGCCGCCGATCAGCGGCCCCACGTGCACGCCGACGCGCACGGCCAGCGGCAGGTCGAACCTCCGCGCGCTGTCCTCCACGACGCGGATCATGTCGCGCGCCATGAGCGCCGCTTCCGCCGCGCCGCCATGCGCGCCCTGATAGGCGCCGCCCACCGCCATGTAGGAATCGCCGACCGTCCGCACGCGCTCCAGCTTGTACCTCTCCCCCAATTCGTCGAACGCGGTGAACACGTGATCGAGCACGCGCACCGTCTCCTTCGGCCCGATCCGGCGCGCCAGCGTGTTGAACGCGGCAAGGTCCGCCAGAACGACGACCGCCTCGACGTAAGGCTCGGCGATCGGCCGCTCGTCGCGCGCGATCTTCTCGACGACATGCCGCGGCATGGAGGCGTAGAGCGCCGTCTCCGCCTTCTCTTTCGTGCGCTGGGCTTCCGCCACCGCCGCGAACCGCGACCGTTCGGCGCGCTCCAGCCAATACGCAACAAACCCGCCGATCACAAATGTCGTGAGAACGTTCAACCCCAGCGTCGGATAGAGCGGCGTGTCCAACGCTTTCGCGATCGATCCCAAAACCCAGAACAAAACCGCGAGCAGCCCTGCCGCGATCGCGTGCTCGAACCTGATGCCCGCAACCGCCATGATCGCAAGGATCAGCATGATCGAACTCATCGTTCGCGTCGTATGCAAAGGATCCGTAGGACCATAGGGCGGATAGAGCAGAGACAGAACGCCCTGCGCAGCAACGATGATGACGAGTACCGCGGCGAAGACCGACGAGAATTGCGGCCTGGTCGCTGTCGAGAACGTGAGACCGAAGGTGATCGCGATGACGGGCATGATGAAGAACATGCGCCAATAGAGCGGCGCGTAGCCGGTGTTGGGCCCGATCGCGACATCGCGCACGGCAAAGACCAGATAGATGACGAGCGCAAAGCCGATCAACGCGCGCTGCCGCGGCAACACGCGCGCGACATGCTCCGCGCGAAACCGTGCCTCTTCGTCGGGATCGGCGAAGCGCATCCCCCAGGCGACGAGCGTGTTGTGCAGCGGGTCAGGAAGTTTCATCGGCGTCTTCGCGCGCCCTTATGCCGGATGCCCCGCCCCCCGGCAACGTCCCCGGAACAAGATAGTAAGTTTCGACGCGGCTATAGCCCTTGAGCTCGATCGGACCGCGCGCTTCGAACGCGAAGTTGCCGCGCAGCCGCCAATAGACCGCCTCGCTGCAGTGGACCTCGCCGGGCTCGCCCGTGACCTCGAGCCGGCTCGCAATGTTCAACGTGTCGCCCCAATAGTCGTAGGTCGGCCGCTCGCGCCCGATCACCCCGCCGATGACGGGGCCGACATGCAGACCTGCGCGCAGCGCCAAGGGCAAACCGAACTCGCCGGCCGCGCGCTCCACGGCCGCGATCATCGCGTGCGCCGCTTCCGCCGCCTTGCCGAGATCGGCCTGGCGTTGTTCGCCCACGCCGCCGATCACGAGATAGCCGTCCCCCATCGTCTTTACGCGTTCGAGACCCGCGCGCGTGACGATGTCGTCGAACGCGGTGAAGATGCGGTCGAGCACGCGCACCGTTTGCCGCGGCCCAATCCGCTTCGAAACGTCGGTGAACCCGGCAAGATCGACGAACAGCACCACCGCCTCCAGAAACGCATCGGCGATCTGCTGCTCGCCGCGCTTCAGCCGCGCCACAGCCTGTTGCGGCATCGAATAGGAGAGCAGACGCTCCGTGTGCGCCCGCTCCTCGTCGAGCGCCTGGCGCACGGCGAATTGCTGGCGCTGCACGCGCTCGATCCAATAACTCGCCCCGCCCGTGAGAAGAAAGGTCGCGATCAACTGAATAAAGGCCGGCTGCCAGAAGCCGAGTTCGAGCCGGCGCGTCTGCTCGTCGATCGACCAGCCCACGATGACCGCGACGCCGCACCAGATCGCATACTCGCACCGGAGGCCCGACAACGTTACGACGCCGATCATCAGCAACATCGAACTCATCGTCCGGAAGCCGAAGCGCGGATCGATCACGCCCACGGTGCCCGTCGCCATCGAGAAGAGCAGGAACGTCAAAACGACGAGCGCGAGCGCGCAGATCAGAAAGAACGTCTGGTGATGCCGCACGGCCCACGGGGTGAACGTCAGCGCCAGGCTGATCGCGAAATAGGGAATGATCACGAAGAGGCGGAATATCAGCGGGCCGGGGCCCAGAACCTTCGTCAACTCGACGTCCCGGATCAGGAACAGCCCCATGATGATCAGCCCGAGCGTCAGCCCGGCGCGCTGAATCGGAATCAACGCTTCGGCATAGCTGCGCCGGAACGCCGCCTCCTGCTGCGCGTCCGCGAACCTCAGTCCGATCGCCGTCAGGAACCCGTGCAAGCGTCCCTCACGGCTCCGGACTGACGCGCACGAGCAGCTTGCCGGTGTTGCCGCCCGTGAACAGATTGGAAAGCGTCGTCACCGCGTTCTCGAGCCCGTCGTGAATGTCGACGCGGTCCTTGACCTTACCCTCCATCACCCATTGCGCCATCTGCATCGCGAACTCGCCGAAGCGCGGCACATAGTCGATGATGATGAACCCCTCGACGCGCGCCCGCTTCATGAGGATGTTCGCGAAGTTATAGGGCCCGGGCACGGGCTCGGTCGCGTTGTATTGCGAAATCAATCCGCACACGACGATCCGCGCCTTCAGATTGATGTTGGCGAGCACCGCATCCAGGATTTCGCCGCCCGCATTCTCGAAGTCGACGTCGATGCCGTTCGGGCAGGCGCGCTTCAACGCCGCCGCGACGTTTTCTTTTTTGTAGTTGATGCACGCATCGAAACCGAGGTCCTTCACGACATAGCGGCACTTCTCGTCCGACCCGGCGAGCCCCACGACGCGGCAGCCTTTGATCTTCGCGATCTGGCCCACGATCTGGCCGACCGCGCCCGCCGCCGCCGACACGACGACGGTCTCCCCCGCCTTCGGTTGTCCAAGGTCGAGCAATCCGAAATAGGCGGTCGCGCCGGTGAACCCCAGCGCGCTCATAAACGTCGACAGCGGCACGCCCGGAATCTTCGGCAACTTCTGCGCCGGGAACGGCCCCACCGCCAAGCCGATCGAATAGTCCTGCCATCCGCCCATGCCGGGCATGACGATGTCGCCCACCGCGAAACCGTCCGCATTGGACTGCTCGACGACGCCCAGCGTGCCGCCCCGCATCACGTCGCCGATCGCGACCGGCGGCATGTACTGCTCCATGTCGCTCATCCAAATGCGGTTCGTCGGATCGAGCGAGAGATAGACGTTGCGCACCAGCATCTCGCCCTTGCCCGGCACCGGCTTCGGCGAGTCCACGAGCTCAAGGTCGCCCGCCTTCACGTCGCCCACGGGCCGCCGCTTCAGCCGCCATTGCCGGTTCGAATTCCGCATATCTCGTCGTCTCCCGGTGTTCCTTAGGCGTTCACATGCGCGCGAGCCGCGTCGTTAAGACTTCGCCGCCCCTCGCACAGGCCGCCGATCCTCCGCTATATAGCCCGAATTCACCTGCGCGTGGGGAGAGCCGTCGGCACAAGTTCAATGCGTTTTCTCGCGGCCCTTCTTGCACTTCTGGTGGTGATCGTAACGTCGGCTAAGGCCGCCGACGTGGCGACCACGCCGCGCCTCGAAGCGCGCCTCGTCGCCGAAGTGACCGGCGTCCCCGCCGCGGGCGGCACGATCTCGCTCGCCCTGCATCAAAAGATGCAAGAAGGCTGGCACACCTACTGGATCAACCCCGGCGAATCGGGCGAGCCGACGACGCTTGCCTGGACGCTGCCCGAGGGCTTCACCGCCGGCGCCATCAAGTGGCCCTATCCCGAACGCATCCCGTTCGGCGATCTCGCGAACTACGGCTACTCGAACGAAGTCCTGCTCAGGGTCGAAATCACGGTGCCAGCGGGCCTCAAACCTGGCGACAACGTCGCGTTCAAGACCGATGCGAGTTGGCTGGTCTGCAAAGACGTCTGCATCCCCGAAAGCGCAACGCT
>CAZLRW010000048.1:0-27675 GCA_964561925.1 uncultured Flavobacteriaceae bacterium | reverse complement strand
TGGCCGGCACATATGTGAATCCCGTCTGCTCATAGGTCTTCACCGACCCGCCGCCACCCGAACCGTCGACCAAGCGGATGATCGGCAGGCGAAGCTCGTTCGCCATCTGCTCTGCGACTTCTTGCTTGCGCTTACCCGCGAAATCCGCGGACCCACCGCGCACCGTGAAGTCGTCGCCCGCAACCACGACCGGCCGCCCATCGACAAGGCCGCGCCCAAAGATGAACGGCACCGGCGTAAAGCCGATCATCTTCCCGTCCGGCCCGTACTCCGCCGAACCCGTGACCGACCCGACCTCGTGAAACGAGCCGGGATCGAGCAAGGCGTCCACCCGCTCCCGCACGGTCAGCTTGCCGAGCGCGCGATGCTTCGCCACCCGCTCCTCGCCGCCCATCTCCCGGGTCAGCGCCTGACGGCGGCGCAGTTCCTCAACCTCCTTGTCCCATGACATCGAATTACGCTTCCGCAAATCTCATGTTTCGCGTCGACCAGATCGCGACGCCAACGCCGAAGAAGTCGCGGTCATGACTCCAAATTTCGCCATCGAACGCCAACGCTGCCGCCAGGACAGGCCAATCCGATTTCCCCCGCTCGTGAAGGCGCGCGCGGGCCGCAGCCTCGAAAGCCTCATAAACGGGCGGGGAAAGTGGTTCAATCATCGCAACGATTTGTTCGAGTCCGAGTTCGATATCGTCGTCCGACACGCCCAACTTGTCGGCGAGCACCGAAGCCGCCTCCGTAAGTTGGGGTTCGGGGACGGAGAGCTTCACGCCACGTGCGAACGCCGCCAACAAGGCGCGCTTTGAAGCTGCGCCAACGATCGCCGACACGATGATGTTGGCGTCGACGATAATCACTTACGCCGTTTCTTCTTCGCAGGCTGCGCCTCAACCCACGGGTCCTGGAACTCTTCCTCGTCCTCGAGGCCCAACGCCTTTAGACGCTCCGCCACATTGATCCCCCGCGCTTCCATGCGGCGTCGAATGCCGTCGAGATTTGCCAAAATGTCTTTAACCGACGGCTTCGGTCTATTCGACGGCGTAAACCAGCCCACGATCTTGTCGTGACTCGTGACGATCACCGGCTCTTTCGCCGTGCGCGCAATGGTCGTGAACTTGTCCCGAAACTCTTTGACGCCCATCCGGATCGACATACGCCGCACCTCCATTGTGGCCACAGAGTGACACAAATGTCGCCACAAATCAAGCAGATCTCATGCTAAGCGGCCCGCTTCTTCTCCGGCGTGAACGCGACGCCCAGTTTCCGGATCGCATGCACGAAATTGTTTGGCGCGATGTCGATTTCGCCGGTCCAACGCATGTCGGGAAACCGTGTCAGAATCTGCCGGTAGACGGCCTCGAGCTGCATGTTCGCCACCCGCTGCCCCAAGCACACATGCGGCCCGATGCCGAACGCGACGTGATCCTTGCCGTTCGCGCGCGACGCATCGAACCGGTCGGGATCGGCGAACACGGCGGGATCGCGGTTCGCCGCGCCGTAATACATGATCACCTTCTCGCCCTCGGCGATCTTCTGCCCGCGAAGTTCGGTGTCCTGTGTCGCGGTGCGGCGCATATACATCACGGGCGAAACCATGCGGATCGCCTCGTCGACCATTGTGGGCAGGAGCGAGAGGTTCGCCTGCACCCGCGCCTTCTCAGCTGGGAAATCGGTGAGCAGCTTCATCGTGCCCGAAATCGAATTGCGCGTCGTGTCGTTGCCGGCGAACACGATGAGCAGCCACGACCCGTCGAGATAGTTGTCCGGCAGAAGATCGCCCTGAACCTTCGCGTGCGCGAGCGCGGTCAAGAGATCCTCCTTCGGTGCGGCGCGCCGCTTCAAGAGAATGTCGCGCCCGTACTCGAACATCTCCGCCACGTTGCCCATGAACTCACCGAAGAAGTTCGGATCGACCGCGCCGAAATTCTTCTCCGCCATGATGTAGCCCGCGATTTCGAGATAATGCATCCAACGCACGAGCTTCGGCCGGTCGCTTTCCGGAATGCCCAAAATCTCGGAAAGCGTGTAAAGCGGCAACTCCGCCGAGAGATGCTCGACGAGATCGCACCGCCCCATCGGCGCGATCTGATCGAGCAGCGCCGTCACCTTGCCCTCGACCTTCAGCTTCAAATCGGCGACGTATTTCGGCGTGAAGAGCGGCAGATGTTCGCGCCGGAGCTCGAAGTGGATCGGCTGATCCATGTTGATCAACTGATCGAGCGAGGCGCGGTGCAACACCGGATGGCGTTGCGCCGGATTGCCGTACGCCATCAAGATCCCACCCTTCTGCGACGAGAACACTTGCGGGTTCAGCGACACGGCGCGCACGTCGTCATAACGCGTCAGCGCCCAAAACCCGCCGCCGAAATCGGGCGGCTCCTTACACCAGCACACGGGCGCGTTCTCGCGCATCGTCTTGAACGCATCGAACGGCTGCCCGCCGACGAAAGAGGAGAAATGCGTGAGATCGACCGGCGGATCGAACGCAAACACCCGCCCGTGCTTCGGCTCCGGCGCATAAGTCTCAAGGATCTGATCGGCAAGAGGCTTGAGCATGGATCGCTCTCCAATGGCAAAACACCGCCACCATCGGCCCCGCCCCAAGCCGGGGTCAAGCCGGGAACGTCCGCTTAAAGCTCAGACGGCGCCGAACAGCGTCGCCAGTGCTGCGCTCAGAACTGACAAGACGATGAGGATCGCTTCAAGCAGCCCGGCGCAGAAGTCGGCAACCGCCTGCCACCGCACGATCGAAAAGAATAGCGGAAGCGCGATAAGGCCCCCGGCGACACCGGCGTCCGACCAATCCGATCCTGCGATGGCAAACGCGATCGCCGCGCAGCCCGCAACCCAGACGCCGACGATGGCGCCGACGAGAGCGCGATCCCATGCGGTCGCGACCGGCAATCGGGCGCGTTTGCGGCTCGGCGGCTTCGGTTCGTCGCTCATCCGCCGATCATAGCGCCCGAATCAAGCGCGGCAAAGAAAACGGCGTTCCGGAGGGTGTCCGGAACGCCGCCCTGGGAAGACCGCCTGCGTTAGTTTGCGGGCAGCAGAACCTTGTCGATGACATGGATGACGCCGTTCGACGCCTTGACGTCGGCGGCCGTCACCTTCGCACCGCCGACGACGACGCCCTTCGTGCCGTCGATCGCGAGCGTGCCGCCCTGGAGCGTCGGGGGCGACGTCAGCGTCTTGCCGGCCAGCGCGGACGATTCGATCTTCGCCGGAATGACGTGATACTTCAGCACCGCCTGCAGCTTCGCCTTGTTCTCGGGCTTGAGCAGGTTCTCGACCGTGCCGGCCGGCAGCGCCGCGAACGCGGCGTTCGTCGGCGCGAACACCGTGAACGGCCCAGCCGCTTTAAGCGCATCGGCGAGATCGGCGGCTTTCAGCGCCGTCACCAATGTCGAAAAGTCGGGATTGGACGCGGCGACCTCGGTGATCGTTTGCCCCTTGGGGCCGTGGTCGTGTGCGATGGCGGGCGCAGCCGCGACCGGAACGATGAGCGCGATGGCGAGCATGGCGCGACGCAGAATCGACATGAAACTTTCTCCTTGACGAATGACCGGATATTTCTCGGGGACATAGTGAACCCCGCGAAAACAATTGCTCTTACGGCGCGTGCTGAAGACCGGATCGTCGCCCCGGGCGACATTATTTCCGCGTCATGGTCTTGAACCGGCCGCGCGCCGCGCTAGCTCTCACCGATCTTGCGGTCGCATTGTGATGTCCACGCGCCCGACGCGCAGGCCGAACTTCGACACGACCGCCGTGTTCGCGATCGTTCCGTCGGCGTTCAGGTAGAGCAAATCGCGGAAGCGCACGTCGATATCGCCGATCCCGGTCGCAAGCGTGACGTAGTAGTCGAGCCTGACGCCAAGTCCGTCTTGGCGCACATTGGCGACGCCGATGACGTCTTCGCGCACGCCGTCATAGGTTCCCTCGCCGGTCTTGGTCAGGCGCCAGGTCTTACGCTCCGTCGATCCGTCGCTGTACGTGAAGTCCTCGACCAGGGTGAGGACTCTGCCGTCCCAATTCCCGTCGATCACCACGGAGAATTTCGTTTCGCCGCCGGTCAAGCTGTTCACGAACACGCCATCGCCCGTCGTCCGCCCGGCCAGCGCCTGCTCCAACACCAGCTTCTTTTGCGGCAGCGGCGGCGCGAACTCGGGCGCCGACGCGCATCCTGCAATCGCCACACCTGCAAACAGCACCGTCAGCCCACGCGCCACAGCCATCGAACGCCCCATTTTCGCATATGGCATGTACGCGAAACCGCCCCGCACGGATCAAAGGGCCCCCGGGGTTGCTGACGCAGCGTCAGCACCGCAAAATGCGCGAAGAGACTGAAAAGGACGCGAGACATGCGCATCGGTGTGGCATTGGGCGGCGGCGGCGCGCGTGGGTGGGCGCATATCGGCGTCTTGCGCAAACTGATCGCGGCTGGACTTGAGCCCGAGATCATCGCGGGAACGTCGATGGGCGCGATCGTCGGCGGCGCGTTTGCGGCGGGCCGATTGGACGAACTCGAAAAATTCGCGCTCGCGCTCGACCGTCGCGGCGTTTGGAAGTTGACCGACTTGAACCTCGGCAAGGGCGGCGGCTTGGTCGCGGGCGAGCGCGTCGTACAGGTCTTGAACGAGACGATCGGCGATCACGACATCAAAGCGCTCAAGAAGAAATTCGCCGCCGTCGCGACCGAGCTTCTCACCGGCCATGAAGTCTGGCTCGAAGACGGCAAGCTGATCGCCGCGATGCGCGCGTCTTACGCGCTGCCGGGCATCTTCGTTCCGTCCATCATCGACGGCCGTCCGCTCGTCGACGGCGGCATCACGAACCCGGTGCCGGTGTCGGCCTGCCGCGCGCTCGGCGCGCAGATTGTGATCGCGGTACCGCTGCCCGCGACACAGAACCCGGCCGACCGCTTCGCCCGCGAGACGCCGGAGGCCGAAGCGACTGCGTGGCAGAAGGCACAGGCGGCGTTCCGCGAGCCCGAACGCTTCGTCGCCCGCCAACTGTTCGGCGACGAACCCGGCACGCTCACGACCGCCTCGGTCTCGGTCGCCGCGTTGAACATCCTGCTCGACCGAATGACCCGGGTGCGCCTGGCGAGCGACCCACCCGACATTACCGTCACCCCCGACATCGCCCCGATCGCCATGCTCGAGTTCGACCGCGCGTCCGAGGCGATCGCGCTCGGCGCCGCGGCAACCGAACTTGCCTTGCCGGAAATCAAGGCCCTGGTCGAAGCGCAACACCGCCACCGCAACCCGTGAAGATCGCAGCCCGCGGGTCGGGCGCCATGAACCGATCGCTTACCGTTTGTTACGCGGCAGTGATCGCCAACGCGAATTCGTGCTCGCTCCGCCTTGCGCCATGGACGTGTTGAGAGCGGCCGGCGCTTTGTCGTCCGGGCCCCGCACGACCGGCGCCGACGACTTCATATGTTCGAGCAGAACCGGCAGCACGCCCATGAAGGTGTCGAACTCTGCAGCAACCTGTGCTTTCGATGAACCGGCTTGGCCGTTGACCATGCGATACGCGATCAATCCGTCGTCCAACGCCGCCTTTCCGTACAAGTACTTCTTGTTGAACTCGTTCACGGCTTGGACGGTTTCTGTCGGATCGGGCTCGAAGGCGACCATGAACTGCAGAATCTCGCAGCCCTTCGCCTTGTTCTCGCACTCGTAGAAATCGGCGATCACGATCGTGTTGCCCAATTTGAAAGTGATCCGGGGATCACCCTCGACGACTTCGGTTTTGAGGTCCGTCGCCTTCGCAGCCTGCAAGACCTCGGTCACCGGTTCGACCTTGAACCCTTCCAGAAAGTCCGGCGGAGCGGCCTGCGTCGTCGCCGTACCGACGGTCAACGCGAGCCCCCCAAGAACCACCCATGCAAGTTTCATGTTTTCCCCTCGTGCATGCCCCATTTTTTTCGGGCGTGGAGGTCACTCTAGCATCCGCCTGACCACGCGAACCGAGGCAACCCTGCAACACATGCCGTGAGGGCAAGCGCCGCCCTGTCTACCAAACCCCTGATCCGCGCTTCCGGCCCGGCCTCGCCTTGGGCTAGGGTATCGGTCTTCGGAAAGAGGGCCGGAAACGATGCGCCTTCAAGTCAAAGCACTGGCGTTTGCCGCCGCGGCGTTGGGCGGCGCAACCCTCGCCGTCGCGGCCAGCCCGTCGTTCACGGTCAAGTGCATGCACACCTCGGGTCCCACGGCGCTGCCCAAGCACGGCACCTACTACTTCTTCCTGAACGAAGCGCAGGTGAAAGGCTATGCCTGCTCCGTCCCCGGCCGCCCCTGTCAGATCGTGCGCCAGGACCAAAAGGAAATCGCCTTCCAAACGCCCGGCGACGAGCCCGACACGATCGTGATCGATCTCACGAATGGTGCGATCCGCCACACGGCCGCTTCGGGCGAAGAGGCAACGTTCGCGTGCCGCCAGGTGCCGAACGAGCCTTGAGTCGGTTGCGCCTGCGCGCCGATCTCTGGCAAGAATCGCCGTCAACTCGTGGAAACTGAATGGCGAGCGCGAACGACGCGGAGGAAGCCGGCGGTCCTTTCGCCGAAACCCACCGCACCCTTCTGTCCGACTCGAACCTGCAGTTTCAATTCGAAGTCCCCAAACCCAATGAACCGCCGAGCTGGCTCGAGCCGCTCGCCGAACTGATCCGCGCGCTCGCGCCGTTTCTCTACTATGTGTTCTGGGCGGGAGTGGCCGTCGTCGTCGCGATGATCCTCTGGGCGATCGTGACCGAACTCGCGCGCCGCTTGCCGCAAGGCGGCGAGGAGAAACCCGCCGACGCGCCCCCGCCCGTGCCGGCGTTCCGCCCGAGCGAAACCCGCGCCCGCGCGCTGCTCGAGGAAGCCGACCGCCTCGCACGCGAGGGCCGCTATGGCGAAGCGGTGCGCGTGCTTCTTCACCGCAGCATCGACGACATGGACGCGGCCCACCCCGCGACGATCGCCCCTTCGATGACAAGCCGCGAGATCTCGACGCTGCAGTATCTCTCCGACGAAGGCCGCGCGACGTTCGTCAAGATCGCGCGCGCGGTCGAGGTAAGCCTGTTCGCCGGCCGCCCGCTCGGCGCCGACGAGTTCGCCGATTGCCGCCGAGCCTACGCAGCCTTCGCCTTCGCATCGACCGCCGCATGAGCGACGCCGCCGCCGCCCGCACCGCCGACGCCGCCTTCTCGCCGAAGGTGGCGATCATGCTGTTTCTGGTCGGCGTCTTCGCGTTCTCGGCCTTCATCACGCTGTCGAGTTTCGCCCCGACCTCGGCCGAAGGCGATGCCGGCGCGCACGCGCTCTCGCGTTCGGCGATCGGTTATGCAGGCATCGTCAAGCTCGCGCGTCTGAACGACGCGACCGTTCGCGTCTCGCGCACGCCGCCGCTGATGCTCGATCCCGAATCGGTCTTGCTGGTCGTGACGCCTGAAGAACCGGTGACGATGAGCGGCATCGCGACCGCGGGCGGCGGGCCCGTCCTGATCGTGCTTCCGAAGTGGCTCGCCATACCCCACAGCGAGCGCAGCGGTTGGGTCGGCCGCGCGATGACGATGAGCGAGCAATCCGTCGCAAACCTGATCGCCCCGATCGTGCCGCAAGCGACACTGACCCGCAGCCGCACCGCCGTCGAGCACGTGATAGACGTCGAATCCCGCGCCACGCGCTCCGCGCCTGCGAACGCGATCCTTCGTCCCGCCAAGATCGACGAGTTCCAAACGATCGCGGCACCCGGCCTGAAACCGGTCGCCAAGACGAAAGACGGCAAGATCGTCCTCGGCCTCTGGGAAACGGACGACGGCGACATCTACGTGCTGAGTGAGCCCGACCTTTTGAACAACCACGGCGTCGGCAAATTGAAGACTGCCGAGGTCGCGCTCGACATCCTGAATATGCTGCGCGCGCCGGACGAGGCGATCGTCCTCGACGTCACGCTGAACGGCTATGCGACCGAGCGCAATCTGTTGCGCCTGGCCTTCGAGCCGCCGCTCCTCGCGGCGACGCTGAGCTTCGCGCTGGTGGCGGCGCTGATCGCCTGGCGCGCCGCCACGCGCGACGGCCCGTCGATGGAGCGCGACCGCGCACTGGCCTACGGCAAGCGCATCCTCGCCGACAATTCGGCAGCCCTCGTCCGCTTGGCCGGGCGCGAGCACACGATGGCCCCGCGCTACGCCGACTTCATTCGCGCGCTCGCCGCAGAGCGCATCGGCGTCCGCGGCGACGGCAGCGAGGCGACGGCCGCCGAACTCGACCGCTTCGCCGCCGCGCGCAACTTGAGCGCGCCGTTTTCCACGCTCGCCGCCGAAGCGAACGCCGCCCAGACGGGCGCCGATGCGCTTGCCGCCGCGCGCAAACTCCATGCTTGGACCGAGGAGATGATCCGTGCAACTCGCTAACCTTCGCGCGATGGCCGACCGCATCCGCGCCGAAATCGCGACCCAGATCGTGGGTCAGACCGACACCATCGACCTGATGCTGACCGCGTTGTTCGCCGGCGGCCACATCCTGCTCGAAGGCCCGCCGGGCACGGCCAAGACGCTGCTCGCGCAGTGCTTCGCCAAGACGCTCGACTTGCAGTTTGGGCGCATCCAATTCACCCCCGACCTGATGCCGGGTGACATTCTGGGCTCAAATCTGTTCAACTTTCAAACGAGCGCCTTCGCGCTGACGAAGGGCCCGATTTTCTGCGACGTGCTGCTGGCCGACGAGATCAACCGCACGCCGCCGAAGACGCAAGCAGCCCTCCTCGAGGCGATGCAGGAGCGCGGCGTGACGCTCGACGGCAAGCGCTATGAGCTCAGCCCGCGCTTCACCGTCATCGCCACGCAAAACCCGATCGAGCAGCAAGGCGCCTATCCGCTGCCCGAAGCCCAGCTCGACCGCTTTCTGTTCAAGCACGTGCTGAGCTATCCGACCATCGAGCAAGAACGCCGCATCGTCGCGAACCACGGCACGAAACCGGCCGACCGCGGCCCGCCGGAGATCAAGCGCACGCTCACCCACGACGAACTGAACGCCGCCGTCAGCCTCACTGCCCAATCGCGCCTGCCCGACGAAGTGATCGACTACGTCGTGCGTATCGTGCGCGCGACGCGCGAGGGCACCACGTTCGAGCTCGGCGCAAGCCCGCGCGCGGCGGCCATGCTGGCCTCCGCCGCCCGCGCCCGCGCGGCGCTCGACGGGCGCGACTACGTGATCCCCGACGACGTGAAGGCGCTGGCCTTGCCCGCGCTCCGCCACCGCGTGATCCTTTCGCCTGCGGCCGAGATCGAGGGCCGCACGACCGACGCGGCGTTGAAGACGATCCTGGATCAAACCGAAGCCCCGCGATGATCGCACCGACCGTCCGCGCGATCGTCTGGGCCGCGGCAAGCGCGCCGATCTCGCTCGTGCTCGCGGCAGCGGTGCCCGGCGCCTGGCCGCTGGGACCCGCGTGGGCGCTTGCCGTCCTGGCGCTCGTCATCGCCGACGGTCAGCTCGGCCGCCCCACCGCGCCGCTCCTCGTCGAAACGAAGATCCCGCGCCTGATGGGCATCGGCACCGGCACGATCACGGCCTGGCTGCGGCTGACGTTCGAAGCCGCCCCGCCGCGCGAGGCTGAAGTCGCGCTCGAGACGAACCGCTTCTTTCGCGTCGCGACGGGGCGTCATCCCGCCGCCGTCGAGAACGGCCAAGCGATCACCGGCTTCCAACTCGAAGCGCGCCGGCGCGGTGAGGGCCGGGTCGAGCGCGCCTACATCCGCTGGCAGGGCCCGATGGGACTTGCCTGGTGCCAGCGCATCGAACCCTTGAACGACAAGGTCGCGATCACGCCCGACCTCGAAGCGGTGGAGCGCAACGCGACGCGCCTGTTCTCGCGCACGTTCGTGCACGGCCTGAAGCCGATGAAGGATCGCGGCGACGGCTCAGAGTTCGATGCGCTGGCGAAATTCGAAACCGGCATGGACCGCCGCCTCGTCGACTGGAAACAAAGCGCGCGCCATTTGAGCCTGCTCGCGAAGGAAGTACGCGCCGAACGCAACCACCAGATCGCCTTCGCGATCGACACCGGCCGCCTGATGTGCGAGCCCGTGGGTGGCGCCCCGCGCGTCGATCGTGCGCTGAACGCGGCTTTGATGCTCGCCTATGTCGGCCTGAAGCTCGGCGACCGCGTCTCGTTCTTCGCTTTCGACGCCAAGCCGACGCTCGCGACCGGCTTCGTCACCGGCAGCCACGCGTTCGAGCATCTGAAGGCGTTGACCGCCGGGATCGACTACTCGACCTCCGAGACGAACCACACGCTGGGCCTCGCCACCTTGGCCGAACGTCTGCAGCGCCGCTCGATGATCGTCGTCTTCACCGACTTCGCCGACACGATCGGCGCGGAGATGATGGTCGAAAACATCGCCCGCCTCGCGCGCCGCCACATGATCGTCTTCGTCGCCTTCCACGACGAGGAGCTTGAGACGCTGCGCAGCGCCGAGCTCCAGTCGCCCGACGACGTCTCGCGCGCCGTCATCGCCCATCAGCTGCTGCGCGAACGCAGCCTGGTGCTCGCGCGCTTGCGCCGCATGGGCGTCTTCATCGTCGACGCCCCGGCCGAGAAGCTCGGCCCCGAACTCGTGCGCGCCTACGACGAACTGCGGCGGCGGGAGCGCATCTGACCCATGGACGACACGCTGCGCTCGCTGCGCTTCAGGAAGGAACGCGAAGGCGCCTGGCGCGATCTCGAGGCGTTGCTCGACCGCGCCGAGCGCAACGCCGCGACCTCGCTGACCGATCAGGAACTGCTCGC
Organism: uncultured Flavobacteriaceae bacterium; assembly: GCA_964561925.1. Taxonomy (GTDB): domain Bacteria; phylum Pseudomonadota; class Alphaproteobacteria; order Micropepsales; family Micropepsaceae; genus SZUA-430. Next base: position 16,890 of record CAZLRW010000048.1, on the reverse strand, counting down.
GATCCCGGCCCTCTATCGCGCGGCACTGTCTTCGCTCTCCGTCGCCCGCGCGACCTCCCTCGACCAAGCGTTGATCGACTATCTCGAAGCGTTGTGCGCCCGCGCCTACTTCTTCGTCTACGGCGCGCGCACGACGCTGCGCGAGCGTCTCGCCCGCTTCTTCGCCTACGAATGGCCGGCCGCCGTGCGCGAGATCTGGCGCGAGACGATCGCCGCTGCCTTGATCACGCTCGCCGCCGCGATCACCGCCTTCATGCTCGTCTCGGCCGAGCCCGACTGGTTCGAGGCCTTCGTCGGCAAGGACATGGCGAGCGGCCGCGATCCCTCGGCCTCGACCGAATATCTGCGCTCGACGATCTACGACGGCGCCGACGCGGACGAAGGCCTCGGCGTCTTTGCGACCCAGCTCTTCACCCACAACGCGCAAGTGGCGCTCTTCGCCTTCGCGCTCGGCTTCGCGTTCTGCCTGCCGAGCGCGCTGCTGCTCGCCTACAACGGCTGTGTGCTCGGCGCGATGTTCGCGGTCTTCGCGGCCCGCGGGCTCGGGCTCGAATTCGCGGGCTGGGTCTTTATACACGGCGTGACCGAGCTGCTGGCTATCATGTTGGCGGGCGCCGCCGGCCTGCGCATCGGCCTTTCGATCGCCTTCCCAGGCAACATGACGCGCATGGCCGCGGCCGAACACGCCGGCCGTCAGGGCGCGCTCGTGATGATGGGCGTCGTGGTGATGCTGTTCATCGCAGGTCTGCTCGAGGGCTTCGCGCGCCAGCTCGTGACCGCCGACGCGCTGCGCTGGGCGGTCGCGGGCTTAAGCGCGTTCGTCTGGTTCCGCTATTTCTACCGGGGAGACGCACATGGCGGCCCCGCTTCCTAGCGCGTCCGACGCGAACGTCCGCGCCCTCGTGACGCCCGAGGGCGTCGACCTGCGCGTTCGCCTGGCGACGGTCAGCGAGCGCGGCATCGCGCTGATGATCGATCTGACGTTCATCTTGGGAACCTTGCTGCTGCTCACGATCGCGGCCGCCTCCGTGATCATCGAAAACAACAGCGCGATCGCCGAGATCATCTGGCTCTTGGGATTCTTCATCCTGCGCAATTTCTATTTCACAATCTTCGAGAGCGGCCGGCGTGCGGCGACGCCCGGCAAACGCATCATCGGCCTGCGCGTCGTCGCCCGCGACGGCGCAGCGCTGACGACCGACGCCGTCGTCGCCCGCAACGCCATGCGCGAGCTCGAACTCTATATGCCGCTGGTCTTCCTGATCTGGCAGGGCGAAGACGGCGGCGATCTGATGTGGCTGGCGGGCGTCGTCTGGTGCGGCATCTTCGTGCTGATGCCGTTCTTCAACCGCGATCGTCTGCGCGCGGGCGATCTGATCGCCGGCACCTGGGTGCTGAAGGCGCCGAAGCAAGTGCTGCTGCCCGACCTGACCGGCGAACGCCCGGCGATCGCGGACGCGATCTTCGCCTTCACGCCCGCCCACCTCGACGCCTATGGCGTGAAGGAACTGCAGGTGCTGGAAACCGTATTGCGCCAAGCCGAACCGAAATCGATCGCGGCCGTCGCCGAACAAATCCGCACCAAGATCGCCTGGACGCCGCGCACGAACGAAGACGACCTCGAATTCCTCAAAGCCTATTACGCCAGCCTCCGCCGCCGCCTCGAACAACGCCTGCTCTTCGGCAAACGCAAACGCGACAAGTTCGACCGCGAATAGCGCAATCCCCGCCGTCCCGCGCGTGGCAAAGAAAGAGATTTGAAACACGAAGCACACCAAGAACACCAAGAGGCTCTGTTCACTTCGACGCCGCAAGCGCAATTCGAAAGATGTGACGGGCGCTGCGCGCCAAGAAGAAACTCTTTTCTTCTTCGCGTCTTGGCGTGACAAACGGTACCACGCCGCGCAGCACGGTCCGGAAATCCAGAGCGCCTTGGTGTTCTTGGTGTACTTCGTGTTTCAATATGCGGCGCGTCCATCGCGCCGCCGCGCGAACGGAACCCGCTCTCTGTGCCCTCTGCGGCTCTGTGTGCGTCCTTAAGCGAACACCTGCGCGAGCTCCGTGACGCCGACGCCGTCTTTCAGTTGCCGCAGCTCGAAATAGATCGACGCGATCGCAACCGTGATGATCAGCGACGTCACGACCTGCATCAGCACGAGAACGACGATCGCGAAGATGGGAACGCCTTCGGTCGGCATTCCGCCCGCGGCGGCCTGCGCGCCCGGTATGATCGCCGTGACCACGATCTGCAACACGATCACGAAGATCGCATAGAGCACGATCAGGCCGAGAATCGCCCAGCGGTGATTCTGCGTCAGCTCCACGCTGCGCCGGATCGCTGCGAACACGCCGGTCCGTTCGACCACGAGCACCGGTGCCGCCACGATCCAGCGCAAGATCAAGTAAATGGCGGCGACAAGGAAGACGACCGAGATGATCGTCACGGCCGCCAAGCTCCCGCTCATGGCCAGTGCGCCCGCGACAACCCCGATGACCAGCGCGGCGACCAAGATGACGCCGATGTAGACAAGGGCGAGACCCAACATAGGCAAGAGCACCGCAACGCCTGTGCTGATCGCCGATCCGACCGACACGGTCTTGCCCGAAAGATCGTCGACGGATGATCGCGTCAACGCCGCCTGAAGGACCATCGAACTGATCAAGTACACGGCGATGAGCGCAAAGACGCCGATGCCCAACATGCTCGGGTCCGGCGTCGCGCCCGCCATCGCCGGCAGAACCAGCAGCATCACGAAATAGGGCGCGCCCGTGAACACCAGCGACAGAATGCCGAACGGAACGATGTTCCGCCCGATGAGCGCGGACGTTCGCGAAATGACCCGTCCGATATCGAACCGCCCGCCCGAACTTTCCGTCATCGTCATGGCGCATCTCCCGCCGTCGCCGAATCGGACGGCCCGTTCGAGAACTCGCACCAAGAGGCTAACGGAGTATGAACGCCGCCCGCCACGCCCCAGAAGTTGGGCGGACCGGACCCTGGCCCACGCGCAAAAGCGCCTGCTAAGGTGGCACCACCATGAAACGAACGCTCTCGATCTTCGCCCTTCTTGCAACCGCAGCCTGCACCCAGCTGCCGGAAACCACACCGTCGCCGCACGATGCATTCTTCGCCAGCCTGAAGCCGCTCTGCGGCAAGGCCTTTGAAGGCCGCGTCGTCTCGACCGACGCCGCCGACGCGGGCTTCGCACGCGAGCGCTTGGTCATGCACGTGCGCAGCTGCACGGACGACACGGTGCGCATTCCCTTCCATGTCGGCGAGAACCGGTCGCGCACCTGGGTGATCACGCGCACGGCGACGGGCCTGCGCTTAAAGCACGAGCACCGCCACAAGGACGGCAGCGAAGACAAGGTGACACAATACGGCGGCGACACGGCGAGCCCCGGCACCGCCGAACGCCAGGACTTCCCCGTCGACGCGTTCTCGATTGCGATGTTCGAACGCGAGAACCTGAAAGCGTCGGTGACGAACGTCTGGGCCCTCGAGCGCACGCCGGAAAAATTCGTCTACGAACTCCGCCGCCCGAACCGATTCTTCCGCGTCGAGTTCGATCTCGCCCGCGAAGTCGCACCTCCGCCGCCGCCTTGGGGCGCAGCACCAGGTCAATAGCCGCTCGGCTCATGCTGCCCGGGCGATCTGCTCGAATCGCTTCGCAACCGAGGCAAATCGCGCGCCGATGGCCGCCCTTCTTGCAATTTCGCCCTTGAAAGCCCATATATCCGCGCAGTGACGGCTGCACGGTTGTGAAGTGCGGGCCTAGGATTTTCGACGACGCGCTTGGAAGACGGGCGCTTTGCCGCAAACCCGGTTCGAAAATCTTCTCTCAAACGTTTGTCATGCTTTTCATCGCGTCTTGGCATATCGCCCAGGCGCAAAACCGCTTTGTTACAAGGAATGTGAGAATGGCTTCGAATACGGGTACAGTGAAGTTCTTCAACGCGACGAAGGGCTTTGGTTTCATCGCGCCGGACGGCGGCGGCAAGGACGTCTTCGTCCATGCGACCGCGGTCGAGCAGGCCGGGATGCGCACGCTGACCGAAGGTCAACGCGTCAACTTCAGCACGGAAGCCGACGCACGCGGCGCCAAGGCCGTCAACCTCAGCGCCGCCTAAGCCTGAGATCGATTGCAAGCGGGCGGCCGAGCACACGCTCGGCCGCCCGTTCTTTTGCGGCGCCGGTCGCATGTGTGCGGCGCCACGGCAGCGTGCGAAGTCCCCGGCACTCGATCGGTTGACTTCAATCAGTCCAAATAAGTATAACTGATGATCCGCCCCGCGGGTTGCGCGGGCGCTGCGACTTGACAACCTGATCTGCATCCAACGGCTTGCCGGCCCGCCGGGACACATCCACGCCCACGTCCAAACGGATTCTTCCCGCCGGCAAACGGATTCCAAACGGATTCCAAACGGATAAAATCGCGGAAATCCGCCATCCAAACGGATCTAACGGATATTGAGCTTTTTGATGCTTTGCGGCGCGCGCACGCGTCCGCCGGGACGCGGCCCCGTCACCAACACCGGTCGATCGAGAAAACTGGAGCGGGCGAGGCGATTCGAACGCCCGACCCTAACCTTGGCAAGGTTATGCTCTACCCCTGAGCTACGCCCGCGCTCCGAAGGCGCCGGGCGGGGCGGAAAGCCCCAGGGCGCCTCAAATCGAGGGGCGGGTTATGGCGTATCGGCGGCGGCAATGCAATATGTCCGCCCGCCGAACCGGGATGTGGGGTCCCCATGCGAATGCCGAACCTGACACGGGCCGCCTGCGTCGCGGCCGCGGCCGTGTTTGCCGCCGCGCCGCCCGTCGCCGCCGCACCCGCCAAGCCGAAACCCGAAGAGGTCGTGATCGCGGGCTACGGCGACGACGCGATGGAGCCGTTCCTGTCGCGCGACGGCCGCTTCCTGTTCTTCAACACCAGGAACGCGCCGGGTTCGAACACGAACATCCATTTCGCCGAAGCCGAAGGCTCGGGCTTCGCCTATCGCGGCATTCTCTACGGCACGATTTCCTACGACCTCGACGCCGTGCCCACGATGGCGGCCGACGGGCGTTTCTGCTTCGTCTCGCCGCGCGACTATCGCCGCACGCTGGTTTCGGTTCTGTGCGGCGCGTTCGACGGGAAGAAAGTGAACCGCACCGCGCCGGAGGCGGGCCTGGCGACCGGCGCGATGGGCCGGCTCATCTTCGACGTCGAGCTGTCGGCCGACGGGCGCACGATGGTCTATGCCGAAGGCGGCTTCTCGGGCGGCGAAGTGCCGGACGACGCCGATCTGCATCTTGCCGAACTGACCCCGCGCGGTTTCGTGCGCGTGCTGGGCGGCGAGAAGCTGTTCGCGAGCCTGAACACCTCGGCGCTCGAATACGCGCCCGCGCTCTCGCCCGACGGGCTCACGCTCTATTTTACGCGGCTCTCCGGCATGTGGCCGTTCCAATCACCCTCGATCTACCGCGCGACGCGAAGCGGCCCTGATCAACCGTTCGGCAAACCCGAACGCGTGCGCGCCGCCGACGGTTTCGTCGAAGGCCCGACGACGGCGCCGGACGGCACGCTCTACTACCACAAGCGCGTGGGCGGTGGTTTTCGCATCTATCGTCTGCCGCGCTGAAGAGCCGCCAATCCGCCGTGACGGATCGTGCAACGCGAGAGCAACTCTTCGCCGAATTGGACCGCCTGGCGATTCCGCACAAGACGATGACCCATCCGCCGGTCTTCACAGTGGAGGAGGCCAAGACCCTGCGCGGCAAGATCGAAGGCGGCCACACGAAGAACCTGTTCCTGAAGGACAAGAAAGGCCGCCTGTTTCTTGCCGTCACGCTCGAAGACGTGCCCGTCGATCTGAAGGCGTTGGGCCCCATGGTCGGTGCGCAGGGTCGCCTCTCCTTCGCCGCTGCCGACGAACTTCGCGCGCATCTGGGTGTCGAGCCGGGCTCGGTCACGCCGTTCGCGCTGATCAACGACCGCAGACAGAGCGTGACCGCCGTCTTCGACGAGGCGATGCTCGCCGTCGATCCGCTGAACTTTCACCCGCTCGAAAACACGGCGACGACGGCGATCGCGGCCGCCGGCCTGACGCGCTTCGCGGCCGCGCAGGGCCACCGCCCGCTGACCTTGCGCTTTCCGCGCCGCCCTGAAGCGGTATAAGCTCGCCCGGTCAAAGGCTTGAGGCCCGCCCGCTTGGCAAGCGCGCGTGAAGGCACCATTTGAAGCGGCAAGAGACGAAGGGCGCGACGGAAAACATGCAAATTCTAGGACAAAAGACTGCCGGCAACACGAGCGCGAGCCCCGACGGCCTGATCAAGGACTCCTCCGAACGCACCTTCGTCGCCGACGTGCTCGAAGCCTCGCGCCAGTTGCCCGTCCTCGTCGATTTCTGGGCCCCGTGGTGCGGCCCCTGCAAGCAGCTGACGCCGATCCTTGAGAAGGTCGTGCGCGAGGCGAAGGGCGCGGTCAAACTCGTCAAGATCAACATCGACGAGAACCAGCGCATCGCCCAGCAGATGCGCATCCAATCGATCCCGGCGGTCTTCGCGTTCAAGAACGGCCAGCCCGTCGACGGCTTCATGGGCGCGCTGCGCGAATCCGACGTGCGCGAATTCGTCAAGCGCCTGGGCGGAGAGGCCGGCCCCTCCCCCGTCGAAGAACTGACCGCGATCGCGACAGAGGCGCTGCAGGCGAACGACATCGGCACCGCCGCGCAAGCCTTCGCGCAGATCCTGCAGGAGGACCCGCAAAACCCCGTCGCCCTCGGCGGCCTCGCCCGGTGCTATTTGATGAGCGGCGACATCGAACGTGCGAAGCAGACGCTGGCCATGGTCCCGCCCGAACATCAGGCGCACGAAGCGATCGCCGCCGTGCAGGCGCAATTGAAACTCGCCGACCAGGCCGAAGCGGCGGGCGACGTGGCGGCCCTGCACGCGAAGGTGCAGGCGAACCCGAACGATCACCAGGCGCGCCTCGATCTTGCCGTCGCGCTCGCCGCGCGCGGCCAATCGGAAGCCGCGATCGGCGAACTGCTCGACATCGTGCGCCGCGACCGCAATTGGAACGAGGGCGCCGCGCGCAAGCAGCTGCTGACGCTGTTCGAAGCGCTCGGCGGCGCCGATCCGGCGGTTCAGGCGGGCCGGCGCAAACTGTCGTCGCTGCTGTTCTCGTGACCCACGTTCCGCCCGCGCCGGCGTTCTCGGATCTGCCCCGTGTGATCCCGGTTTTTCCGCTGCCGGGCGCGCTGCTTCTGCCGCGCGGGCGTCTGCCGCTGAACATCTTCGAGCCGCGCTATCTTGCGATGATCGACGACGCGCTGCGCGGCTCGCGCGTGATCGGCATGATCCAGCCGACCGACATGGAGCTGAAAGTGCCGCCGCTCTATCCCGTCGGATGTCTCGGCCGGCTCACCTCGTGGGCGGAAACCGGCGACGGTCGCTTTCACGTCACGCTGACCGGTCTCATCCGTTTTCAGATCGAGGCGGAAGTGAAGACCGAAACCGCCTACCGCCTCGTCGAAGTGAACTATGCGCCGTTCGCGCGCGACCTCGAAGAAGCGCGCGAAGACGGCATCGACCGCCGCCGCTTGAGCGAAAGCCTGAAGAGCTACTTCAAGCAGCGCCAGATCGACGAATACTGGCCCTCCATCGAACAGGTGAGCTGTGAGGTCTTGATCAACTCGCTCTCGATGATCTGCCCGTTCGACGTGGCCGAGAAGCAGGCGCTGCTCGAAGCCCCGGCTTTGACCGATCGCGCCGAACTTCTGACCGCGCTCATCGAAATGGCCTCGGTCGCGGGCGGCCCGCACGGGGGCACGCTGCAATGACGGCGCCGGACGACGCGCGGCCCGATCCGAAACTGCTCGAGATTCTGGTCTGCCCGGTAACGAAGGCGGCACTCCACTACGACGCCGCAAAACAGGAACTGATCTCGAAGGCCGCCCGTCTCGCTTATCCGATCCGGGGCGGCATCCCGATCATGCTCGCCGACGAAGCGCGCGAACTGACCGACGACGAGGCGAAGTCGTGAGCGGGGCGCCCTGGCCGGTGGAACTGCGCTACAACCGCGCGGAACGCACGCTCACCGTGACGTTCGAAGGCGGGACGACCTTTGCGCTGCCTGCCGAATATCTGCGCATCGACAGCCCCTCGGCGGAGGTGCAGGGCCACGGCGCGGCGACGAAGACGCTCGTCGCCGGCAAGAAGAACGTCGGCATCGAACGCATCGAGCCGGTCGGCCGTTACGCCGTGCGCCTGGTCTTCGACGACGGTCACGACACCGGTCTCTATTCGTGGGACTACCTTGCTCAACTCGGCCGCGAGCGCACGAAGCGCTGGTTCGAATACGAACAGAAGCTGAAAGCGGCCGGCCTGAGCCGCGAGAGCTGACGCCGCCGATGTTGCCCTATGTCCCGTTCCCCGGCTTCTGGTACTTCGTCGCGGCGATCCTGGCCATGATCGCCTGGCGCATCTGGGGCGACCGCATTGTCGGAGCAGTCCGCCGCCACGACCAGCGCCGCCGCGACGCCGACCTGCAGGCCTATGTCGACCGCATGAATCCGAATGCGCATTTCCGCCAATCGGTCGACCAGATCAATGACGCGACCGCGCCGATCGAACCGCTTGAAGACGGCGGCGCGCGGTGGAACGGTGCCCGCTACGCGACCCGCGAAGAAGCCGAAGCCGCCCGCTGGCGCCATGTGATCACCCAAGCCCGCGACTTCTACATCGACCTCGACCGCAATCTCGGCCGCCACATCAAAGGCCCGACGAACTGAGTCAGCCGCGCATCAAGGTCGGCACGTCGCCCATCTCGCCGCCGGCTTGGCGCATGAAGAAGCGTTTGAGCGGCGCGATCGAATCGACGACGTCGAGGCCGAAGCGGCGCGCGGCCGCAACCGGACCGATGTCGTTCGAGAACAGCCGGTTCAGCACGTCGAACGTCGCGGTGAACAAGGTGTTGTCGAAGCGCCGCCAGGACTGATAGCGGGCGAGCACCGCCTCCGACCCGATGTCGAGCCCGAGCTTGCGCGCGTCGCCCAACACGTCGGCCAGCGCCGCCGCATCGCGCAGCCCGAGGTTCAGCCCCTGCCCCGCGATCGGATGCACCCCGTGCGCCGCATCGCCCGCCAGCGCAAAGCGCGGCCGCACATAGTTGAGCGCAAGATGCATCGACAACGGATAAGACCACCGCGGCCCTTCCAGCGTGAGCGCCCCCCACTGATCGCCGAAACGCTGCGCCACTTCGCCGAGGAACGCCGCGTCGCCGAGTTTCAGAAATGCATCCGCCGCCGCCGCACGCTCCGTCCACACGATCGACGAGCGGTTGCCGGTCATCGGCAGAATCGCAAACGGCCCCGACGGCAGAAAGAGTTCGTAGGCCGTGCCGCCATGTGGCCGCGCATGCCCGATCGTGGCGACGATTCCGGTCTGCGCGTAACTCCAGCCGACGGTCTTGATGCCCTGCGCCTCCCGCAGCGGCGACTGGCGCCCTTCTGCGGCTATCAAGAGCGACGCCGCCAGCATGCGTCCCGAGCCGAGCTCGACCTGCGCCTGGCCGGCCCCGATCTCGGCACGCACGACCCGCTCGGGTGCGATAAGGGTCAACGCGGGGACATGATCGATCGCATGCTGCAACGCGAGCCGCAGGTGGCGGTTTTCGATCATGTGCGCAAGCGGCCCGCCGCCCGCATCCTTGGCCTCGAAGTGCAGCAGCGCCGCCGACGCGCCTTCGTCCACCGAACCGTCGCCGACCACGATGTCGTCGATCGGTTGCGCGTGCGGCGCGAGCGCCTCCCAAAGCCCAAGCGCCTCGAGCATTCGTCGCGACGACGGCGAAAACGAACTGACCCGCCCGTCGAACGCCGCCGCGACGGCAAGCTTAGGCTCGACCCCGTCGACGACGGCGGTCTCGAATCCCTGCCGCGCGAGCGCGAGCCCGAGCGTCAGGCCCACCATCCCGCCGCCCGCGATCACGACGTCGAACTTGGCACGCGCATCCTTCATGCGGAGCGACAGTGGTGAGCGGCCGGCACGAAGTCCATGCGTCCGGCTGCGGCACGATGCGCTTTCTTTGGGCACATTCGGCAAATTGCCCAAAACAACGGCACCAGCCCCCAACCTGCCGGCGTCAGAAAACAAAAACGCAAACGTTATCAATGCGTTAAGCGCAGTCCCAACTTGGCACGCTTCTTGGAATGCACGCGCCGACACCACTCGGAAGGGGCAGCCTGATGAAATTCATCACCGCGATTATCAAGCCGTTCAAGCTCGACGAAGTCCGCGAGGCGCTGACCGCGCTGGGCGTGCAGGGCCTGACCGTGACCGAAGTCAAAGGCTTCGGCCGCCAGAAGGGCCACCGCGAGATCTATCGCGGCGCCGAGTACGCCGTGAACTTCGTGCCCAAGATCAAGATCGAGGTCGCGGTGCGCAGCGAGATCGCCGACGCCGTGATTCAGGCGATCACCGACAAGGCGAAGTCGAACCAAATCGGCGACGGGAAGATCTTCGTCATGCCGCTCGAACACGTCGTGCGCATCCGCACCGGCGAAACCGACGCCGAGGCGCTGTGATGCGCGCCGCCCGAAGCTCAGCAACGAACGCCACAACGACCATGGGGACCTTGATGCTCAGCCTACTGAAGAATCTAAGCCGCCCGCTCGCCGCCGTTGCGATCGCGGGCACGCTCGCACTGTCCGTCGCCGCACCCGCCGCGGCGCAACCGGAACCGCCCGCCGCCGACGCGCCGGCCACGACCGAACCCGCAACCTCGGCCGAAACGCCGGCGCCCGCGGCGGAAACGCCGGCACCTGACGCGGCGCCGGCGGAAGCCGCGGCAGAAGCGGCAGCAGCGGCGGCGACAACGGCACTCGCCGCGCATGCGGCCGCGCTCTCGCTCAACAACGGCGACACCGCCTGGATGCTGACCTCGACCGCGCTTGTGCTGTTGATGACGATCCCGGGCCTTGCGCTGTTCTACTCGGGCATGGTGCGCAAGAAGAACATCCTGGCGACCGCGGCGCAAAGCTTCGCCATCACCGCGCTTGTGACGGTCCTGTGGGCGGTCGTCGGCTACTCGCTCGCCTTCACGAACGGCGGCGCGAACCAATCGTTCATCGGCGGGTTCGACCGCTTCATGCTTGCCGGCATGGGCATGGACGTCGCGCATTCGCTTGCGACCTCCATTCCGGAATCGGTGTTCATGACGTTCCAGATGACGTTCGCGATCATCACGCCGGCGCTTATCACCGGTGCGTTCGCCGACCGCATGAAGTTCTCGGCCCTGCTGCTGTTCATCACGCTCTGGCTGTTGCTCGTCTACTGTCCGATCGCGCACTGGGTTTGGGGTGGCGGCTTCCTGGGCGGCATGGGCGTTCTCGACTTCGCCGGCGGCACGGTCGTTCACTTGAACGCGGGCATCGCGGGTCTCGTCTGCGCGCTCGTTCTAGGCAAGCGCCACGGCTACGGCACCGAGAACATGGCACCGCACAATCTGCTCTACGCGATGATCGGCGCCTCGCTGCTCTGGGTCGGCTGGTTCGGCTTCAACGCAGGCTCGGCCGTCGCCGCGAACGCGCTCGCGGGCATCGCGATGGCGAACACGCAGATCGCAACGGCAGCCGCGGCGCTCTCCTGGATGATCGTCGAATGGCTGTTCCAGAAGAAGCCGAGCGTGCTCGGCATGCTTTCGGGCGCGGTTGCAGGCCTCGTCGCCGTGACGCCGGCGGCGGGCTTCGTCGATCCGTCGGGCGCGCTCTGGATCGGCTTGATCGCAGGCGCCGTCTGCTACGCGGGCGCCGTGTGGCTGAAGCATAAGCTCGGCTACGACGACTCGCTCGACGCGTTCGGCGTGCACGGCATTGGCGGCGCGGTCGGCGCGGTGCTGACCGGCGTTTTCGCGCTTTCCAGCATCAACAGCCTCGGCAAGGGCGCGATCGACGGCAACCCCGGCCAGGTCTGGACGCAGATCGAAGGCATCCTGATCGCCGGCGCCTACTGTGCGATCGCGACCTTCGTGATCCTGATGATCGTCAAGTTGACGGTCGGCCTGCGCGTCACGAAGGAAGAGGAAATCGAAGGTCTCGACCTCACCCAACACGGCGAACGTATTCACTAGCTTTTCCGGTTCCTCCACGAAGCCCAAAGGGCGCCCCACCGGGCGCCCTTTGCTTTTGGCGAGCATAGATTGACATCCCATAATATGTCACATACTATGGGATATGCTCCGCGCGGTGATCGACACCAACGTTGTGGTATCGGCTTTCTTCACATCGCTTGGAGCGTCATACAAACTGCTGACGGCAGCCGCTCGCGGCGAGTTCGCCATGCTGGCGTCCCCGCCCCTGTTCCTAGAATACGAAGAAGTGCTCAAGCGCCCCGAGAGCCAACTCAAACTCGGACTACCTATTGCAGAGATCGAGCGGGCACTTGATGCGCTCGCCGGCGTCATAGAACCGGTCGACGTGCACATATTATGGAGGCCGCAACTGCGTGACCCCGATGATGAAATTGTGCTTGAAGCGGCAATCAACGGCAGGGCGAGCCATATCGTTACGTTCAACACGAAGGATTTCGTGGCAGCTAAACAATTCGGTGTCACAATCGCAACGCCGAAAGCGTTTTTGGGGAAAGTCAAGTCATGAGCAAAGCAACCTATCCGCTCAAGCTGCCTGTTTCGATCAAGCGAGCCGCCGAACGCCTCGCCAAAGCCGACGGCGTTTCGTTGAACCAATGGATCGCGGCTGCGGTTGCCGAGAAGGTCGGCGCGATCGAAACGGCTGACACCTTCTTCAGGGCACGCGCCAAAGGCGCTGGCGGTAAAGATCTGCTTGCCATTCTCGCGAAAGTCCCGAAGCGCGAGCCCGATCCGCGGGATCGCCGCTGAGCCCATGTCCCGCTTCGACGCCCTGCCCCTCTCGCCGTTCACGCGGTTGAACAAGTTGCTTGAAGGCGTCGCGCCTGGCGACCAGCCGATCCACATGCATATCGGCGAGCCGCAACACGCCGTGCCGCCTTTCGTGGGCGAGATCATCGCAAAGCACATCGCCGACTTCGGCCGCTATCCGCCGATCATGGGTCCCGAGCATTTGCGCAAGGCGATCGCGGTGTGGCTCGCGCGGCGCTATCGCTTAGGCGCGGCGATCGATCCCGAGCGCCATATCCTGCCGCTCGTCGGCACGCGCGAGGGCCTGTTCAGCGCGGCTTTCGTCACGATCCCGGAGGAAAAGAACGGCAAGAAGCCCGCCGTGCTGATCCCGAATCCGTTCTACCAATGCTACGCCGCCGCGGTTCTGTCGGCGGGCGCCGAGCCGATCTACGTCAACGCGACGCGCGAGACGAACTTCCTGCCCGACTTCGCAAGCGTTGGCACCGACACGCTCGCCCGCACGGCCGCGATCTTCGTCTGCTCGCCGTCGAACCCGGAGGGCGGCGCGGCGGACGACGAGGCCTGGCGCCGCCTGTTCGCACTCGCGGACGAACACGCAATCACGATCCTCGCCGACGAATGCTACACGGAGATCTACACGGGAACGCCGCCAGTCGGCGCGCTCGACGTCCGTCGCCGCATGACCGGCGGCTTCGAGCGCCTGTTGTCGTTCCACTCGCTCTCGAAGCGTTCCAACCTTGCGGGCTTGCGCTCGGGCTTCGTCGCTGGCGACCCGGCGCTGATCGCCCGCTTCCGCGAGTTCAGAAACGTGGCGGGGCCGCAGCTGCCGCTGCCCATCGCAGCCGTCTCCACCGCCGCCTGGAGCGATGAGACGCATGTCGAGGCGAACCGTTTGCTCTACGCAACGAAGTTCGACCTGGCCAAGCAGCGGCTCGGCAACCGCTTCGGCTTCCGCGTCCCCGACGGCGGCTTCTTCCTCTGGCTTGACGTAGGCGACGGCGTTGAGGCGACAACGCGGCTTTGGCGCGAGGGCGGCGTGCGGGTTTTGCCGGGCGCCTATTTGGCCCGGGACGTTGCGCAAGGAAATCCCGGAAAATCCTTTATCCGCGTGGCCTTAGTTAACGACTCCGCAACGACATCTGAGGCACTTGATAGGCTGGCGCGCATCCTCTGAGCCCCTCGAAGCACGCGGGGGCGGCGGAGCGCCGCGCGTGGGTGGTGAGGGCGCGATGAGCGAGATGCAATCGGCATTCGGCGTGTTCGGTTCGACCGAGCGCGTGCCGCTGCTGCCGCAAGAATGGCACGGCTGGCGCGAGGCGGTCGTGATCACCGCGCGGCGCGCGACCGCGCGTCTGACCGGCCTTGCTTTGCTGGTCCTGGCTGTCGCCGTCGCTGTCGCCGTCACCACGTACAATCCCGCCGATCCCAGTTGGAACAATGCGAACGGCGCCGTTCCGCAAAACGCGTTGGGCGCGTGGGGCGCGAACGTCGCCGACGTGCTGTGGCAGAGCCTGGGGCTCGGTGCGTTTGCGATCGTGATCCCGCCTTTCGCGTGGGGTCTCTGGCTCGTCGACGGTCGCGTCGGCTTGCGCCTCGTGCTGAGGATCGTTGCCTGGACGACGTCGCTGCTGCTGCTCGCATCCTGTATGGCGCTGTTCCCGCCGTTGCTCGGCACACCGGTGCCGGCGAACTTGGGCGGCGTGATCGGCGACATGGCGCTGCCCGCGCTCGCCACGCAACTCGGTGAATTCGGCATTCCGACGCCGGCGATGTTCGCCGCAATCCTCTGCGGCATCGCCGGCATGATGCTCTACGTCCTGTCGCTCGGCATGAACCCGCTGAAGCTGACATTGCCCGTGCTGCCGTGGGACGCGATCGGCGCGGGCCTCGGCCGCAGCGTGCGCGCCTTCGGCCGTGGCCTCACGCGTCCGTTCCGCCGGACGCGCATGCGCATCGAGCGGCGCGAACCGCATGTCGCCGACGACATCGACATCGTCCCCGATCCGCTCGACGGCGACGAGCCCCTGCCCGTGCGCAGCCAGCCGCGCGTCATGCGGACGCCGCCGAAGAAGTCGGGCCACCGCGAGCAGCGCGAAGCGCAACCGGGCCTAAAGCTCGAGCAGCAATCCGAACACCAACTGCCGTCGCTGAGCCTGCTTGAGAAAGGCAAAGCCAGCCAAGCCGCCTCGCGCGAATCCGACGAAACGCTGGAACAGAACGCGCGGCAGCTCGAAAGCGTACTCGCCGACTTCGGCGTGCGCGGTCAGATCACGCAGGTGCGTCCGGGCCCCGTGGTCACGCTCTACGAATTCGAACCGGCCGCCGGCATCCGTTCAAGCCGCGTGATTTCGCTTGCCGACGATATCGCCCGCTCGATGAGCGCGGTTTCCGCCCGCGTTGCGGCCGTCCCGGGCCGCAACGTCATCGGCATCGAGCTGCCGAACCAGCGCCGCGAAAAGGTGATGCTGCGCGATCTTCTGTCGACGCCGGAATACGACAAGGGCAGCATCGAACTCGTGCTCGCGCTCGGCAAGAACATCGGTGGCGAACCGGTCGTGGCCGACCTCGCGCGCATGCCGCACCTCTTGATCGCGGGTACCACCGGTTCGGGCAAGTCGGTCGCGATCAACACGATGATCTTGTCGCTGCTCTACCGGCTGACGCCCGCGCAGTGCAAGCTGATCATGATCGACCCGAAGATGCTGGAACTTTCCGCCTATGACGGCATCCCGCATCTCCTCTCGCCCGTCGTCACCGATCCGAAGAAGGCGATCGTCGCGCTCAAATGGACGGTGCGCGAGATGGAGGATCGCTACCGCCGCATGTCGAAAGTCGGGGTGCGCAACATCATGGGCTACAACGAACGCATCGCCAAAGCGAAGGCGAAGGGCGAAACGCTGAAGCGCACCGTGCAGACGGGTTTCGACGGCCAAACGGGCGAGCCGGTCTACGAGGAAGAGGCGCTGCCCCTCGACCACATGCCCTACATCGTCGTCATCGTCGACGAAATGGCCGACCTGATGATGGTTGCGGGCAAGGACATCGAGGCCGCGGTCCAACGTCTCGCCCAAATGGCGCGCGCGGCCGGCATCCACATCATCACCGCGACGCAGCGCCCCTCCGTCGACGTCATCACTGGCACGATCAAGGCGAACTTCCCGACCCGCATCTCGTTCCAAGTGACGTCGAAGATCGACAGCCGCACGATCCTGGGCGAGCAGGGCGCCGAACAACTGCTCGGCCAAGGCGACATGCTGTTCATGGAAGGCGGCGGCCGCATCCGCCGCGTGCACGGGCCGTTCGTCTCCGACGGCGAAGTCGAAGCGGTGGTAAAGTTCCTAAAGACGCAAGGCGAGCCGTCCTATCTCGACGCGATCACCGAGGAACCCGAAGAACCCGAGCAAGGCCTGCTCATGGACGGCGAAGGCGAGGGCAGTGGCGACGACCTCTACGACCAAGCCGTCGCCGTCGTCGCGCGCGACCGCAAGGTCTCGACCAGCTACATCCAGCGCCGCTTGCAGATCGGCTACAACCGCGCCGCCCGCATCATCGAAAAGATGGAAGAAGAGGGCGTCATCTCCGGCCCGAACCACTCCGGCAAGCGCGAAGTCCTGGTCGGTGACCACTCGGGCCGGGACGACTGAGGTCTACCGCCGTCCGTGCGTCGCGTCGAACGCTTGTGCGAGTTCGCCGAGCGCCTCCTCGCGCCAGCGCGCGTCCTTGAACCCGCCGACGCCGAGTTCGTCGAGTGCCTCTTTCAACTCGGCATTGGCACGCGCGAACATGTCGCGCGTTTGCTTGAGGCGGCGTTCGACGGCGGCGAACTGCATGTCCTCCGGATGCGCTGCCTCATACGTCCAATCGCGGATGGCGCGCAGAACGCTCATGTAGTCGTTGACCTCACGCGAGATGTCGGCCGTCAGCGCATAGCCGTAAAGACCGGTCAGCGCCGGAAACGCCCGATAGGCGTTGTCGACCGCATCCGCCGCGCGCACGCGCACCGCGC
>CAZLRW010000047.1:0-28451 GCA_964561925.1 uncultured Flavobacteriaceae bacterium | reverse complement strand
TTGATGATCGGTCCCAGGTTGTCGGACAAAGCTGAACGCGCTCAGTGGTTTGTGGAATGGATCCTCGGCGGCGGACCTCTTCGTAACCGGACGGACCGCCTCGCGCTGTGGGCGCGCTGTGGCGTCGGCGTTCACATCGAAAGACAGTGAAGCTTGCATCTGTCCACCACCTTGAACGTGCTTGCTCAAAGGGGCGCTGCGCTCCGGGTACTTCGGTTGTGGCATGTGGCGTGCAATCGATTGGGACCTCTGACAAACTCCAGAGGTTGCGGATGCCATCACAGTCACCGGCCATTCGGACACGCTGCGGTTCCACTCCCATACTCGCCGTGGCACTGGTCGTTCTGGCCACGCCATTGGCGGGATGCGACGACATCACGGCGCTCATCGGAAATACCGATCCACCAAGGGCGGCCGAACCCATCGGCAAATGGCAGAGCACTTGTGTCCGGCCGTACATGTACAAGCCGACCTTCGAGCTCGAGCGCCACTTCTACTGTGGGGAATGGCGCCAAGAGTGCGTTGGGCCCAACGGCGAGCCCCGAGGCGACTGCGCCAAATCTTAGGACTGAGACGCTCCCGTGGCTTGTTCCCTCGGCAGAGCCGCCCCCGCAGTCAGAGGCGGCATGTAGAGCAGCAAGCAAGACGCCACGAAGATCGACGAATACGTCCCGATAATGATGCCCCATAGAATGGCGGCTGCAAACCCGAACAGTGCGCTGCCGCCAAACAGAAGCAACGGCAGAACGGACAGCGCCGTAGCGAAGCTCGTAAGAAACGTTCGGGCAAGCGTCTGGTTCGTCGACAAATTGATAAGTGTGGAGAGATCCATCCGCTTGAACTTACGCCGATTCTCTCGAATCCGGTCGAAGACCACAACGGTGTCGTTGATCGAATAGCCCGCCAGCAGCAGCAGCGCCGCGATCGACGTGAGGTTGAAGTCGAGTTGGAACAACGAAAACAACCCGACCGCCATCAGCACGTCGTGTCCGGTTGCAAGGAGAGCCGCAACCCCGAACTGCCACTCAAAGCGGAAGGCGACGTAGGCTGCGATCGCCAAGACCGCCATCACGGTTGCAATGATGCCGCTCTGGAACAGTTCGTCGGACACTTTGGGCCCTACGGCTTCGACGCGATCATAGGTGTACCCGCTGCCGAGGGCATTCTTGATCGTGTCGGCAACGGCCTGTTCATGTCCCTCCGTTTTCGCCGACGGCTGCACGCGGATTAGGACAGCGGAGTCGGCGCCGAAATTCTGAATGGCAACCTCCCCAAAGTCGAGCGTACTCAAGGTCCTGCGGAGTTCTGCAAGGTTGATCGGCTGTTCGGACCGCGCTTCGATGACGACGCCGCCCGTGAAGTCGATTCCGAGGTTGAGCCCTTGGAACCAGAGTGAAGCGACGGTCACGAGCAGCAGCAAGCCGTCCACCGCGAATGCGACGTAACGGCGTGAGACGAAGTCGATCTTCGTGTCGTCGGGAATGAGCCTGAGGCGCGGAAACATGGTCTACCTCTGTGCGATCGAGGGTGGGGAGGACGCGCGCCAGAGCGCTTCCTCCCAGCCGCGCGACAAGCGGCATGCGGCGTGGATCAGTCCAACATGCGAATAGGTCTGTGGGATGTTGCCCCAGAGGCGGCGCGTGCGGACGTCGACGTGCTCACTGAGCAACCCCAGCCGGCTGCGGCAGGACGCGGCGCGTTCGAAGTATTCGCGAGCCTCGGCCTTGCGGCCGGCCAATGCGAGCGCGTCGCTGTACCAGAACGTGCACGCCAAGAACGCAGTCTCGGGGCGTCCGAAATCATCGGCTTCGTCGTAACGGAACACAAACCCGTCTTGCACGAGCCGTTCAGCCACGACGTCAAGCGTGCGGGCAACGCGCGAGTCGTTTGGCGCAAGCAGACCGATTTCCGTCAGCAAGAGCGTGGAGGCATCAGCCACTTCCGCGTCGAGCGCGCCGGATATCCAACCGCCGGGCGTCGTCGCTCGCTTGATCACCTGGTTCTTGAGGCTTGATGCGTGCGCTTGCCATTCCGTCGCCTCGTCCGCCCGGTCCAGGGCCGCGGCGATCATGGAGAGGCGGTGGACCGCTGCCCAACACATCGCGGCCGAGTAGGTGTGCCGGGCGGAACGGCCACGGTATTCCCACGGTCCCGCATCAGGGACGAACGCCCGCTCGACGGCGCAACGCCCAACGGCCTGCAGCTGTTCGTAGAGTGCCAGGTTTCCGGCTCCGCTCAGACGCCGATCCCAGAACATCTGCGCGGCGGTCAGGACGATCGAACCGTAAGCGTCGTTCTGAACCTGCTCGCCCGCTGCGTTGCCAACGCGAACCGGGCCGACGTTCTCAAAGCCCGCAAGGCTGGTCGCTACCCGCTCCGTCAACTCCGCCGCCCCGCCGATCGGGTAGAGAGGCGCCACCACCCTGTCGGCGGTCGTCTCTCGCAGGACGGCGTCGAGAATGAACCGAATAAACCCTTCCATCGTACGCGTGGCGCCGAGTCGATTCAGCGCACCGACGGTGAAGTACGCATCGCGCAGCCAGCAGAAGCGATAGTCCCAGTTTCGCGATGAGCCCGGCGCTTCCGGTATCGACGTCGTCAGCGCCGCGACGATCGCGCCGGTGTCCTCGTAACTGCAGAGTTTCAACAAGATTGCCGAGCGAATGACCGCGTCCTGCCAGTCGAACGGCGTGGACAGACCGCGGACCCACGCGCGCCAGTAGGACTCCGTTTCCGCAAGGAAGTTCAGGACCAGTGCGTCGGGTTTCTCCGCGACCGGTTCGTCCGGCCCAACGATCAGATTGACCGGACGATCCAAGGTGAACTCCGCCTCCTCCGCCAGGTAGGAGATCGGCATGTCGGTCGTGACGCGTAGAGCGGCCGCCGATCCGGTGTACCGGATGTGATTGCTGCCGACATCCACCTTCGGCACTCGCGCGCCGTGGTCGAAGTGCGGGCGAATGCGAACTCTGATCCGTGGCCGTCCTTTTGTTGGCGCGATGCGGCGGATGAGCATCGCCGGATGAAAACTTCTGCCGAAGCGCTCAAACCTCGGCGCGAAGTCCGTGATCGCGAGTGAGGCGCCGGTGTCGTCCTCGCCCCATGTCTCCAGAACGGCCGTGTTCTCCCGGTACGCTTGCGACCACCTCGTCATGCCCCGCACTTCGGCGTCCATAAATCCGGCCTGGGGCTCAAGCCCCCCAAGCAATGCGGAGAACACGGGATCGCCATCGAGCTTCGGATAGCAAAACCAGACGTGACGGCCGGACGCCGAAATCAGCGAGGCGACCGCGCAATTTCCGACGACCGCGACGTCCAGACCCGTCATGACCGCAACTCGGCGATCGCTTTGATCCACTGGCGCACTTCGAAGGGCCTGCCGGCGAAGTGTTCGTAGACGTCCAGCCCCTCTCCGCCTCGCTTTCGGGCGGCAGCGAACCCGTCCCGATCCGTGACGTCGTCCCCAACGAACATCGGCCGCCGTCCGGCAAACGGCGCAAGCTCCATCAGCCGGTCGACCGCGCGCGCTTTCGTCATTGTCCGCGGACGGATCTCCAGTGCTTTGCGCGCTTCCAGGACCTCGAATTCGTCGTAGCGAGAGCCGATCAAATCTCGGCAGACGTGGCGGAAGAAAGACTCCAGCCTGTCGGCCATTCGGTAATGCACGACCACGCTATGCGTCTTGCGCTCAATTAAGATGTTCCGGTGCTTCGCGGCGGTTTGCATGAGTTGCTCGACCCAAGCGTCGGGCACCTTGGCGTCGATTTCATCGACTGCTCCATTGGGCAGTCGCACGATCGCGCCGTGCTCGCCCGCGCCCGGGAGGCGTAGCGGCGCGAGCAGAGCGTCGGCTTCGCTCAGCACGCGCCCGCTCACGATGGCCAGCGCGCCGCCAAGAACAACGGAAGCCGCCGCAAGGTCCGTGGCAAGGTCTTCTGGGACGGTCACCGCGTCGGGTGTCGGCGCGATCTCAAGAAGCGTTCCGTCAAGGTCCAAAAACAGCGCCCAGTCTGCTCTGGGGTCCGGCGGGTGCGCGATGGGAAACAAGCGGGGAAGAAAAAACGGGTCGATCATGCGTGATGCTCCGATCGCAGCGCGCGACCTTGCCGGCGCCCCGGTCTCGTTTACGGCGCCGCAGTTTGTTTGGTGAGGAGCCTACGTGAGACGCACGCTACGTCGTGTCAACCGGCGCGCGGAGAAGAAATTCGCTTGCAGACCGAGGCGTTCACGCTTGCGAACAAGTGTGTCAGACGACGTTCATCAAGCGTAACCGGCGATGAGAACGTTCGCGCAAATGAACAAGACATAGATCGCCAAGAGCCAAGTGCCTTGCGTGCGGCCACGTGCTGAATTTGCGAAAGGAAGGATCAAGACCGTCGCGATGAATCCGATGGCAAGCGCAAGGGCGGTCTCCGGAATCGAAACGGTGATCGGACTGATGGACGCGGCAATGGCGACGATGAACAGGCAGTTGAAGATGTTGCTGCCGAGGATCGCCGACAAACCGACTTCGCGATGACCGCGATACATCGAGACGAGCACCGTCGCCAATTCCGGCGTCGACGTTCCAAGCGCAACGACCGTCGCGCCGACGACGAACGCCGGCACGCCCGCGGCGAGGGCAATGCTGGTGGCGCCCTCGACGATCAAGTGCCCTGCAAGCAGCAACGTGAGCAGGCCAACCAATGCTACGATCGTCACGAAGGTCAGTGTCTCCGGATGCGGCGTGTCCGTGGATGGTGAAACCCGTTCGCGCCGCGCGGCCGCGGCGAGAGTGATTGCCCAGCCCAGAAAGATCAGCAGCAAGAAGGGAGCTTCGCTCCGTGAGATGACGCCGTCGAAGCAGAGCAGCGACAACATAGGAAAGACCGCCACGGCAAACGGCAACTCCCGCCAGAGATCGTTGCGCATCACGGTCAGTCCGAAGGCGACGATCGGTATGCCCAGAACGAGGCAAACGTTGACAATGTTCGCACCCAGCGCGTTGCCCAGCGCGATCTCTGGCACGCCTTCCAACGCCGAGGTGATGCCGACCACCAGCTCCGGCGTCGATGTCGCGAACGCCCCGATCGTACCTGCGAGGATACTCTTCGGAATACCGCTTTGCCGAGCGAGACCCACCAATCCGTGGAGGAACAATTCGCCGCCCAGCGCTGCACAGAGACAGCCCGCCACAAGAAGAATGCCGCTCTCGGCGATCATTTTCAGGTTCGTCCTGGAGCGACCGCCGCCGTTCTGAGAACGAGCAGCCCTGCAACCGCCGAGAGGATCGATCCGCCGATTACACCGAGCCGCACGGGCACATCCATCGATCCGGCGGGGTAGGCGAGGGCGCCGATGAATAGGCTCATCGTAAAGCCAATTCCGCACAGCAGCGACATCGCGTACACGTGCCGCCATCGCGCGCCTGCAGGCAACGAGGCCCCGGCGAAGCGCACCATGAGCACGAACGGCAGCATCACGCCGATCTGCTTGCCGACAAACAAGCCCAACGCGATGCCAAGCGTTATCGGCGAGAGCACCGTGTCGAGCGTGATCCCCGCAAACGACACGCCCGCGTTGCAGAATCCGAACAGCGGAACGATGAAAAAAGCAACGATCGGCTTCAGGTCTTCTTCGAGTTGGACGAGGGGGGAGGGTGTTCTCGCCTGAGGCGTCGTCAGCGGAATGAAGAAAGCGGCCGCCACACCGGCGAGCGTGGCATGGACGCCCGATTTCAGAAGCGCAGCCCAAGCGATCACCGCCACGATCAAGTAAGGAGCAACCCGCATGACATTCATTTTGTTCATGGCGGCGAGGACTGTGATCGCAGCGCCCGACACGGCGAGAGCTGACAGCGACAGTTGGTCAGTATAGAAGATCGCGATCACGACGATTGCACCCAAGTCGTCGACGATGGCGATCGCGGTTAGAAGTACTTTTATTCCGATCGGCACGCTCTTGCCGGCCAGCGCAAGGATGCCTAGGGCGAATGCGATATCGGTTGCGGCCGGTATGGCCCAACCCCGCAGCGCCAAGGCATCAGACCAATTGAACCACGCGAAGATGAGCGCCGGAGCGATCATGCCCCCGATGGCGCAAACGACGGTGGGGGCGGCGCGCGCGGGCGAGGACAACTCGCCTGCGAACATCTCGCGCTTGAGCTCCAAACCCACAAAGAAGAAGAAGATCGCCATCAAGCCGTCATTCACCCAAAGCAGCAACGGCTTGTCGATTGAGAAGTCGGCGACACGGATCGAGACCGGCAGGTCGCGCAGTGCATCGTAAAGCCAAGCGGCCGGCGTGTTGGCCGCCGCGACGCCGAGCGCCGCGGCGCCCATCAACGCCAAGCCGGCCGCAAGATCGGTGTTAGAGGAATGGACCGCCAATTCTCTCTCCTGAAATGATGAGCCCGCAAGGCGCCTGTCAGTAGATCGCTCTTAAGAGTGAGCGCCAGACCTCAATGAACCGCTGGCCGATCGACTGCTGAGAGAACCGTTCGAGTCTGTCGAAGTTGGACGCTGCGGCCGGATCTGCCGCGAGTGCTGCCCGCATGTCGACGGCGCCGTCCTCCGAACAGCCCGCGCGCTGCTTCGCGACGCCCCTGGCGTAAAGATCGTCCGCATCGTCCGGCTCAGCTCCGAGCGCCAGGTCATAATCTGCAACCGCCTCTGGATAGCGCGCCAACCTAAGAAACACGAAGGCGCGAGCGCTCAGTATCCTGGCGCTTGCCGGCCTAAGACCCAGGGCTTCGTTGCAGTCCGCTAGCGCCTCCGCGAGCTGCCGCGCGAGCAAAGCGCGAACCCAACAACGATGGTGCAACGCCTCCGCGTGGTGTGGATCAAGTTCGATTGCGCGCGTGTAATCCTCGGCCGCAGCGTTCAGGTCGCCCATGGTGAACCTTGCGTCGCCTCGATTGTGATGGGCTTGCGCCCTCTCTTCGTCGTCCAGAGTCTGTGATGCGATAAGCGTGTCGCAGGCCGAACGCCGCAGTTCCGCCCAAACAACGGCGGGTCCCAAGCAGTTGGCGCGCACCGGTCCGTGAATAACTCCCTCGCCCGCCATCGCCGCCTCCGCAAGCAGTGCAAGCGCCCCCAAGAGGAGATGGATTGCGGGCCGGACGGTCATTCGGGCTCGTTCTCGCCGTCCGACATGCCGAGGGCCTTCATCCGCTTCCACAATGTGGTTCGCGAAATGCCCAAGTTCTTAGCTGCCTCGCCAACGCGTCCGCCGGTTTCGGCGAGGGCGATCTCGATCTCCTTGCGTTCGGCTTGAGCGCGCGCTTCGGCCAGCGGCTTTTCAATGCGGCCTGGCGCGTCAGATAAGATCTTGTCGGGAAAGAGATTGAGGTCAGTGACGACGGTCCCTTCGCTCAGCGCCGCGGCGCGCTCGACACGGCTGCGCAACTCACGAACGTTCCCCGGCCACATGTGTCGCAACATTGCCTGATGGGCTTCTTGCGAAAACTCCAACGGCGTGCGCCCGAAGCGCGTGCACGCTTCTGCCAGAAAGTGCTCCGCCATCGCCTTGATTTCGCCTATTCGCTCGCGAAGAGGCGGGATACGAACTTCGACGACCGCCAGGCGGTAGTACAAGTCGTCGCGAAAGCGCGCCGTCGCCACCCGTTCCAACAGATCGGCGTTTGTCGCTGCGATAATGCGGCCGCGAAACTCCAGTTCGCCCGACCCGCCGACGCGGCGGAAACGGCGTTCCTGAATCGCGCGCAGCAGGGCGGCCTGGAGTTGCGGGTGCAGATCGCCGATCTCGTCGAGAAAGAGGATGCCGTCCCCTGCCTCCTCGAAGTAACCGATGTGACGCGCGTTTGCGCCGGTGAAGGCCCCCTTTTCGTGACCGAACATGGTGCTTTCGATCAGTTCGCGCGGGATGGCGGCGCAGTTCACCGCCACGAACGGAGCGCCCTTCCGATTCGACGACTGGTAGAGAAAACGAGCCGCAATCTCCTTGCCGACACCGGTCTCACCCGAAATCAGAACCGGTGCATCGATGTTCGCGACCCGGCGCAGCGTTTCGCGCAGCGTTGCCATCGTTGGCGAGAGCGCGAACGGGTCGCCACCGCGGGTGCTGGCGTCGCCACTGCGCGTTCGGCGAATGAGGTGTTGGAGGCGCGTTACAAGCTTGTCGGTCGAGAACGGCTTTTGCAGGTAGTCGTCGGCGCCCGCCTGCACCAGCCGAACGGCTTGCTGCAGATCGGCGAACGCGGTGACGAAGATGATCGGTGTCCGCCCAAGCAGCCCGAGGGCGTCCATGTAAAGATCCTCTCCCGAGCGATCCGGCAACCTGATGTCGGAAACGACCGCGTCAGGCTTTGACTGCTTCAACGCCACCAAGCCGTCATACGCGGTGCGCGACCAATGGACGTCAAAGCCTTCGAGTTTCAGCCGCTGAATCAACGACCCACCCATCACCGGGTCGTCCTCGATCACGAGGACGTTTGCGCGTGTTTCGCTCATGTCGTGACTTCCTCAGGGGTGAGCGGCAACGTGACCGACAGGCGGGTGCCGTGCGGCTCGGTTCGACCGACGCTGATCGTTCCGTTCAGACGATCGATCAGCCGGCGAACGATAGGGATGCCGAGCCCATCGGTGTCGGCCACGTCGCCGCCTTCCAACGCCCGCGCGACGTTCGGATCGACGCCGGGTCCGCTGTCCAGGACATGCAAACGTAGCTCCTGGCCGACCGCTTCACCCAGCAGCGACACTGTCCCGCCCGGTGGCGTCGCACGGCATGCATTAAGCAGAAGATTCAACAGCACCTGCCTCGTTTCAACTGCGGGCACCGCGATGATCGCCGGGACGCGCACGTCGCTCTTGAACTTGATCCCACGCTGCCGCGCTTCGGCTTCGATCAGCGTCGTGACGTCGGAAAGGTCCTCAGGGCGTAGAGACCGCCTCTTGTCGGGGAGCTTGTACGACTCCAGCGTCGCATCGATGACTTGCTCGACGGTCTCAAGGCCGCGCTCGATCAGACCCACCGCTTCGCCGCGCACGGCCGCATCGTCTCCGTACTTCTTGATGGTCTCCACGGCCGTCTGCATGCCGCCAAGCGGATTCTTGACCTCGTGAACGATCGTTGCGGCTAGCCGGCCCAGAACGGCGGCACGGTTCTGTTCGGCAAGCCGCTTTCCCATCGCTTCTCGTTCGCGAGTCGCCGCCACCATTTGGTTGAAGGCTTGGTTCAGCGTGGCGACTGCGGTGCTGCGGCTGCCGCTCGGAGGTATCTCCTCGACAACGCCGGCCGCGACGCGTTCCAGATGCCGGCTCACCGTTGTGATCGGCTTGAGCTGTGCGCGGATGATCCACATGCCGGCGAGCGCGACGGCCAGACTGACAACAAACGCCGCCACCATGACGTAGAGCGAAAGCAGACTGCGGCCTTCGTTGAGCGGCACCACGTCCAATGCTGCGACGAGGGTTCCGATCGTGCCCTGCTCGGCAACCAAGGGTCGCCAGACCCACGCAACTTCACCTGCGGGGCTCTCCAACGTCCCGTTGCGCCGTGCAAAAACGGCACCTGGGATTGCATTCTTATCGGGAGCACCGTCGCGGCGCGCCTGGGCGACGAGCCTTCCACTTCTGTCGAACAGAAACAGGCTCTGATCGCGAATGCCTTCGTAGTAGCTGAGCGTTCGCTCCAGCGCCAACGTCACGCCATTGTTGTCGCCAGCCACTACCTTGGCCGCGACATTTGCCGAGAGATTGTCGAGATATACGGCGCCGAGCAGAGCGGTCTGCTGGGCCAGGTCTCTTGATTGCCAATAGATCGCGAACTGCGCGGTTCCGACCGCCGCGATCAAGATGAATCCAGCAGCCAGCAGCGGGAGGCGCACCTCCATCGAATGAAGCGGGCGCGACGCACTCAACGCCGCGAGGTACTTCTGGAAGCGCATCATTCCCGCCAGTGCCATAGCATGCCGATCTCCCATTGCGTTGCCGGCCCGCGTGAACCCACCATCGCACGAAGCGCACCCGTGCCCCATGGAGCCGTTCATCGGCGATCGAACCGCAGGGCGCAACCCGGCGCCGGACGATCCGGTTCGAGCCCGCATTTGTGCGGGCCGCCCCATCTCCACGGACACCGGACGTTCAGTTTCCTGAACATGTAGGTACGCTGACGTTCAGTGTATAGACCTCCTGCATCCTAAGCGTTCCTCTCACCCATCTGAACGCGCCGTGACCGATGCCGGCGATCCCTTGCGCGGCGTCTGAGTCCCGTGCTCCGGCTGGAACGCGCCGCGCTCCAGATCGGCCACCAACGAACCGCCCTCATCGCCCAGCAGCTCGCGATAAACCTGCACGTTCTCGAGCACGCGCTGCACGTATGATCGCGTCTCGCTAAATGGAATACGTTCGATCCAGTCCACGGTGTCGACCGTCGAATTGCGCGGATCGCCGTAGCGCTCGATCCACGTGCGCACGCGATGAGCGCCTGCGTTGTAGGCTCCAATCGCCAGAACGTAAGACCCATCGAATGACCGGAGCAGGTCCGCCAAATGGGCTTGGCCGATCGCAAGGTTCCTTTCCGGCGCAAACAAATCCGCATCAACCGGCAGCGCCATACCGTACGCCTTCGCTGTGGCGCGAGCCGTAGCGGGCATCAGCTGCATCAATCCCCGCGCGCCGGCCGACGAAACGGCGAGGGGGTTGAACTCGCTCTCCTGGCGTACCAAGCCGAGAACCAGAGCTGATGGAACCGGCCCTATGTCCGCATTGGGCAGTTCGATCTGTGGATACGCAGCTGAAATCGCGACCAAGTTCTTCTGTGCGCCTCTGCGTGCAGTGCGCACCGTCGTGCCCGGCAATCCGGCAGGTTGCAGCATCTCCGTCAGAAGGATGAACTCGTCGCGTGTCGTGAGTTGATCCGCGAGTGCCAACGAGAATTCCCGTATCAAAGCGGTCTCATTGAGCGCGATCAACGCGCGCAGCGCGCTGATCTCGTCACGGCGTTCAAATTTCTGCCGGGTCGCCAAGGGGACCGGCCGATCGGGCGCCACGAGTTTGGCTTCGCCGCCGACAATATCACGTGCGAGTTGCCCATAGTATGTAAGGGGGAAGGTCGCGGCACGGCGATAGTTGGCGGACGCATCGCGCTGTAGTCCCCGGGCTTCAGCCGTGCGCGCCAGCCAGTAGTGCGCCCTGGCCTTCGTGACCGGGACCTTGGCGGCGCTCGCAAGCTTCTCAAAGTGCCGGTACGCGTCTTCCGGTTTGTTCAGGAAGCGCAATGCGATCCACCCGGCGAGGAACTCTGCGGCGACAAAGGGTTCCCCGCTCGCCGCTGGCAGCCGGTGATGCGCTGCCAGCTCGTATGCCTGCCGCGTCTCCCCCGCATCTAACGCTTCGCGAACCTGGTACTGAACCTCCTTCCACCATGTGTCAGGGGCGGGCGGGTCTCCCGACATCCCCTTTGCCACAACCAGAAGCAGCGGCCGGGCGGCTTCATCTTGTCCCCGCTTGCGCAACCAGCGCGCACGATCAAAAAGAAGTCCCCAGTCGCGTTTGAGGTGCGTGGGCACTTTGTCATAAGCCCTTTGCGCATCGCGCGTGACGCGCTGCAATTTGAGGCGCGCAAGCATCATCGTCGCCGCATCGGCATCGAGTAGCTGCTTCATGAAGTTCAAAGGTTCATGCAGACCGGACCAGGCCAAGCGATTGGCGCGCGCTATATGGTCAGACTTGCGCAGCAGGGCGCTATGGCGCTCGTGTATTTCGGCGGCGGTCTGAGTAGAGAAGTCGCCGGCAATCCAGCCGCGACGGACCCATGCCGCGCCCTTCTCTCTGTCCCCAGTCTCAAGAAGCGCTTCACCCAGTCGCAGCATTCCGTGCGCTGTCGTCGGCTCCTGCTTGCCGAACCAAGCGACAACGTCACTGTGTGGTAGTGCGGCGGTAAGCATCGTCTCCTCGGCACGCGCGCGCATTTGTGACCGGTGCGGCCAATCGGGTCTGCTGCGCAGAAACGCGTCGAACTCGGCAAACGCGGCATCGCTGTTCCGGTCGGTCAGCAACCGCCACGTGATAAGGTCCCGCGCCGCGCGGTCGGCGATCTTCTCCGACAAGAGGCGTGCCCGACGCCAGTCTTTTGCAGCAAGCGCGGCGAACGCTTGCGCAAGAGTTGCCGCGTCGTCGTTCGATACCTGGCGCGGCCCCACCGCCGAATCAGATCCCCTCATCTCTGCTCTCGCATCTTGGTGTTGAGTGACCGGTGTCGTGCGTACGGCATCAGCGGCGGTAAGAGACGCGAGGCAAACCGCGGCAAGAACTCCAAAGCGCATTGAGTTGCTTCGCTCCTCAAGTAAGACACCACACCGATCACGAGGCGGCGCCCAGCCCGGGAGCGTCGACCTGGATGAGGAGGGTAAGGAGGCCTCCACAAGCGGCCGAACCGTTGAACTGAGCGCCGCCGCCTCGTCAGCAAGACCTGGGCCATTTTGGCCCCTCAACGGATGCCTCGGATTCGGTCCTTGGCGCCATTCCTGTTTGTTCAGGGATGCGAACGATCATTCTGTCCGACGTTCAGCTCAGGTGACGCCCCCCCGCAGATCGACGAAGGGATGTGGTCTTCGCAACGGCCGCTTCCGTCGATGCAAGATGTACCTTGCTCATGACGTTTCGTGCTGCGATCGCTTGAATCTCCTGCCGCCGCCGCAGCTGGGCGGCGTCGAGCAGCATTTGTCCTGCCCACCGATAGACGTTTCGCGTACGCACCTGTGCGCGCATCAACCGCATCCGTGCTTGCTGCTCCGCCGCCGGCATCATGAGCGCCCGATGAACCGCCTCTCCCATTTGGTGCGTGTGGTAGGGGTTGACGATCAGCGCTTCGCTGAGTTCTCGAGAAGCGCCGGCAAACGTGGACAGAATGAGCACGCCCGCCTCGTCGTCGCGCGCCGCCACGAATTCCTTGGCAACAAGGTTCATGCCGTCGTGCAGGCTGCTTACGACGCAGAAGTCCGAAGCGCGATAAAGTTCAGCCACTTCGTCTGGTCCGTGATGCCGAACGGCCAGCACGATCGGCTTCCACTTCGCGCTTCCGTGCTTGGCGTTGACGGCTTCGACGAGCGCTTCAGCCTCGCTTTGTAGGGTCTGGTAGGTCCTGAGCTTCGATCGCGTCGGCGCCGCCGCCTGGACGAAGACCAGTCGTCCTTTCCAGAGCGGGTAGCGCTCGAGAAGATCGTCAATGGCCCGTATTCGATCGAGTATGCCCTTGGTGTAGTCGAAGCGCTCGATGCCGACACCGAGCTTCATGTCCTCCCCTACGCCGAAACGACGCCGCAGTTCATCGCGCGGCCGGCGCGCAGATGCCTCGGAGGGGCTCCACTCGATTGAGATCGGATAGGGCCGAATGAGCGTTTCGTCGCCCCTATGCACGACGGAGCGAAACTCGCGATCGATTCGGCTTTCTACAAACCGATCGACCGTTTCGATGAAGTTGTTGCAGTGAAAATGCGTGTGAAACCCGAGGATCGAACTGCCGAGAAGGCCTTCCACGATCTCCTCCTTCCACGGGCAAATGCTGAAGGTCTCGGGATTGGGCCAAGGAATGTGCCAGAACGTGATGATGGTTGCGCCCGGCAGCCGTTGCCGCAACAGCCGCGGCAACAACGCGAAGTGGTAGTCCTGCACGAGAATGATGGGGTTGGGCTGACGAACCTCCGTGACGATCGCATCCGCGAATTTGGCGTTGACCTCCTTGTAGACTTGCCAATCTTCTTCGCGGAACGTCGGCCGCACGAATGCAATATGGCAGAGCGGCCACAACCCCTCGTTCGCGAGGCCGTAGTAGTAGCCGTCTTGCTCTTGGTCCGAGAGCCAAACGCGGCGCAACGTGTACGCCGGATCACCGGGCGGCACACGCAGACGTCCCGTGACGTCGGCGACTTCGCTGTCTGCGCTTCCGCTGCCATGCGCCACCCAGGTTCCATTGCAGGCGCGTACCACGGGCTCCAACGCGGCCACCAGACCGCTCGCCGGAATCTGAAGCTCAATCCGGTCGCCGTTCCTATTGTGAATGTACGGTTCTCGATTGGAAACGGCGATCACCTGAGTGCCGGGCAGCTCCGTCGCAAGAACTTGGCGCAGCGTGTCAGGGTTCCAATCGACATGGACGCCGTCGATCGTCCGCCGGGAGAGGTCATACTGATCAAGCGCTTCGCGTAACTCCCGTCCCATTGCCTCGGCCGGCGCGCCCGTGCCGCGCCCCGCACGAAGGTCGGCGATCGTACTTCGCATGCTCTCTTGCCAACGCCGCAGCACGAGCAACGATATGAGCCCTGCGGCGCCGGCCGCGACCAAAATGACGCCGCCGAGCCCGATGAGCGCGTACCAGCCAGCTTGCCCCGCGCGCGAGCGGGCGTAGGTGAGGTCATGAACGATCACGAAGTGCCCGGCTTCGCTCTGCGACAAAGGAAACGCTGAGACAAGCAAGGTCCGTCCGCCGAGTTCGAGGAACGCTGTCGTCTCTTGGTCCTCTTGCGCGACGCCTTCGCAGGTCAATCCCGCGGGAAAGCTCTCGGTGGCGACGCGAAACGTGCCGCTTCGATTGCAGACCGCAATGGCGGAAAGACGTTCGTCTTCCGTCAACCGCGCAAACAACGCCGACAGTTGCGCATCGTCCTGCGTCGACGCATCTCGGAGCAATCGAAATACTTGATCGCGCGCGGACTCGTTGATGATACGAGCCCGCATCGCAGCATCGCTGCGTTCCCATTCTTCCACCAACCCAGCAACGACGGGGAATACGACGACCGGCAGTAGCCCAATTGCTGCGACGAGCAAACCTGCAGAGGCCAGCGTTCGCAAAGAGAGGGTGCGCCGAACCTGCTGAAGTGAAACCAGGATATGCGACAACATCGCGCCTCTCGCTCTGCCTGGATCGTGTGGCGACGGAGTCTGCGACGCCTCACCGTTGCCGCAGTCTGCAGAGCTAGTGGGCGTTGGGCGGAGACACAACCGAAATCTTCGTGCTCATGGCACAGCCGTTCAACGCGCGAAACAGATGGACGTCAAGACGTTCACAAACATCAACATCGCGTACGAGCACTCTTTCTCGTTTACGCATACTGACGAATATCATGGTAGGGCGCAGCCGCCGCATTGGCGAAATGCCGGCAGGAGGACTTCATGAGCTATGTGCGACGCACGATGGGTCCGAACGAGACTATCCTGTTCATGACCGGCTATCATTGGCTGGTGTGGCTTGAAGCAGCCGTTCTGACGGCGCCGGCCGTCGCGATCCTCTCGGTCGGCTACCCCTATGGTGTTCTCGACTTTGCCTTGCTTGTGCCAAGCCTGATCGCGCTTCCGTTTGGGCTGATGTATTTTGGACGCGCGGTGTCGACCGAGATTGCCGTCACGAGCGACCGCTTCATTCGCAAAACCGGCATCGTGTCCTACGACACCGAGGAACTGGCGCTCGACAAGATCGAGACCGTCGTCGTCGAGCAGTCCATTATCGGTCGTTTGCTCGGATACGGCTTGGTTCGCGTCCACGGCACGGGCGCGGGCGCCATCGAAGTACGCATGGTGGAATTTCCGATCCGCTTGCGCCACAACATCCAAATTGCACGCGAGCGCCAGCAACTTGGCGCGACCGTCGAATGAGCGGCGCCTGTCACGTCTAGACCGGTAGCGTCAATTTCAAACGCAGACCGCGCTCCGGCAGGTTCTCGGCGACGATTGTTCCTCCGTGCTCGTGAACGATCGACTGCGCGATGCTCAGGCCCAGACCGGCGCCGGCCTTTCCTCGGTTACGGGATTGTTCGACGCGGTAGAACGGTAGAAAAATGTTCTCCAGTTCATCCGGAGCGATGCCGGGCCCTTCGTCATCGACTGTGATCACATAGGAACGCGCCCCATCCATCAGACGAACGTGAGCGCTGCCGCCGTACTTCACCGCATTTTCAACGACATTCGTCAGCGCACGCTTCATCGCCGTCGGACGCGCAGTTATGATACAAGGACCGGGCACTTCGAACGTGCAGCGCATGCCGGCGTCAGTCAGATCGTCGCAGATGCTTTCGATCAGAGCGCTCATGTCGATCTGGCGAGCCGCCTCGTCGCGTGACGTCTCGCGCGCAAACTCGAGCGTGGACGAGATCATCTCTTCCATATCGCCCAGCGACTGTAGGAGCTTCGCGCGATGCTCGGGCTCGCCGACAAGTTCAGATCGGAGGCGCATCAGTGCGACCGGCGTTCGCAGATCATGAGAAATCGCGGCCAGCATGCGGGTCCGGTGCTCGACCAGCCGCTGCAACCGCTTCTGCATGCCGTTGAAGGCGCGAGAGGCCTTGACGACCTCTGTGGGTCCGTCCTCCGGCAGCGGCTCTGCGCGCATGTCTTTGCCAAGACGATCTGCTGCGGACGCAAACGCGGAGAGTGGCGCCGTCACGCGACCGACCAACCAGATGGCCACGGTTCCGATGCCGATCGCCATGATAATCACGTAGATGCCTGCGGTCCCTGGCCACTCCGGATCCGCGTTGGGGAGCGCGCCGGCGAACTCCAACCACTGGCCATCGGACAGGCGCAACGCGACGTGTAGGCTCGGAGCGGGCGATGATACCCGTTGAGTCTCGATCCCCGCGCGGCTGGACCCGCCCTCACTCGGTTGGCCAGCGTTGGAAAACCGAACGACCAGCCGGTCCGCAGTCCATTCAGGAAGTTCCCGAAGCAGGAACTGCGCAATCTCCGAGGTAAGTTCATCAGGTGGCGTCGGCGCCGGCGCGCTTGCGCCTTTTCCCAATGTGATCCGCAAAGAGCGGCTGTCCGCCATACGCAGGAGATCGGCGCGACGCTCGGTGGGCAACTGCTTCACCAGATTGACGACGCCGACAATTCGCTCCGCCAAATCCAGTGCTTCGGTGGCTGCAACGGCGTCGCGGCGATCGAGCGCATAGATGGTCACGCCAATCAAGTGCGACACGAGCATGACCGCAAAAAGCACTGCAAGCGTCTGCGCGCTCAGGCTCCGCACGTTGTCACCGCCGGATCACTTTGGGGGTGAAGACATATCCGCCGCCCCACACGGTCTTGATGATCGAGGGGTTCTTCGGGTCGTCGCGGAGCTTCCGGCGCAACCGGCTGACCTGTAGATCGACACTCCGGTCGAACGGCGTCGCGGCGCGCCCTCGTGCCAAGTCGAGCAGCTGATCCCGGCTCAACACGCGCTGCGGACGCTCAACAAAAGCAAGCAAAAGACTGAACTCCCCTGTGCTCAAAGGTACGACGACGTCTTCGCGGGACTCCAGCAAACGCTTGGCGGCGTCCAGACGCCAACCGTTGAATTCGTATCTCCTATCGTCAGGCGTCGCGGGCTCGACGGGTTGATGTCTCGACCGCCTTAGAACGGCCTTGATACGCGCCACGAGTTCGCGACCGCTGAAGGGTTTGGCGACATAGTCGTCGGCGCCGATCTCCAGGCCGACCACCCGATCGACCTCGTCTCCCTTGGCAGTCAAAATGATGATCGGCACGGAACACGATGCTTCGCGCAGGTTGCGGCAAAGTGTGAGTCCGTCGTGGCCCGGCATCATGAGGTCGAGCACGATCAGATCGACCGGCCTCGCGTCCAGAACGTCGCGCATCTCGCGGCCGTCCGCAGCGGT
Organism: uncultured Flavobacteriaceae bacterium; assembly: GCA_964561925.1. GTDB lineage: Bacteria > Pseudomonadota > Alphaproteobacteria > Micropepsales > Micropepsaceae > SZUA-430. The sequence goes on along the minus strand of CAZLRW010000047.1, from coordinate 10,858 downwards.
GCTCACGCGGAAGTGATCGCTCGCGAGCAACCCGCTGACGAGTTCGCGCATCTCTTCGTTGTCGTCCACGACAAGGATGTGAGTGTCCGTGCGCATCGCAGTCATGCTAGCGCCGCCTTGCTCGCGTCACAGGTGGGAATTTGTATCGAAATGTATCTGGGCTCCAGGCGTCGCGGATACAAAAAACCCCACGAGGGACACACTTCTGAGGCAGGTCTCCAGTGGAATTGGCGCCGCGGTCGAACGAGCCGCGCAGCCACTGGGAGATACCGAGATGCCAAAGACGTCAACTGCATTTGCCGCCGCCATCTGCTCCGGAATTGCACTTTCTTCGCACGCCGTCGCGGCCGATAAGCCGCTGCGCGGTTACTACGTCGGGGCCAGCGGCAGTTACGAGAGCTATGACGTGAACGTGCGCTCCGCGGCGCTCTCCGCCGATGACCTTCATCTGAGAGGCGTCAACGGCGGCGTATTCGCGGGAAAGAACTTCGATCTGAGCAGAAGCGGCGCTTGGATCGGCGGCGTCGAAGTCTCGTTGACCGGCAACGGGGCGGACGGATCGGCGACCGCCGGAGCGGATCGGATTGCCCTTGCATCGCGATACACATACGAGCTGGCGGGTCGGGCGGGCTACACGCTGGCGCCCGACATGTTGGTCTACGGGCGATTGGGTTGGGCGCGCACCAAGTTCGACGCCGGTGCCGGGGGCAAGCCCACGCTCGACGGTGTTCGCTTCGGCGGCGGCGTCGACAAGATGATCGGAAAGAGCACGGCGTTGCGCACCGAGTTCACGCGCACGCATTACGAGGCCAAACGCACGGACGCCGGTCGAATCGACCCGGCGCAGACACAGCTGACGCTCGGCTTGTCGTTCTTCTTCTGAGTTGGCTGCTACGACGAAAGGAACAAACCTATGCTTCATTCGATCACGTCGAACATGACGACGACCCAGCCGGGCGTCTCGCCGCCGGAGTTCACCCAACTCGTAATGGCGGTCATGGAACTCGCGCTCAAGGCCGTAGGTCGGGCCGATCCCGTCAACTACATCGAGGATCAAGCCGTGCGAGATACTGAAGAGTTGCGTCGACTGCGAAGCGTTCTCGTGACGCAGGGCAAACTCGAAGTAGGAACCGCGCAAGCGCTGCGCTGCGAAATGCTGCAGGTGCAACTCTCGCGCGACGGCGCCCTTCACTTGTTGGATTGCTTCCGGCGCCTTCAACGCGCGCATTGCCTGTCCGGACGGCTGGCCCAGTGCAAGACACCCCATGCGGCCTGCACGGGAGGGCACGGCGCCGCGTGATCGTTGGGAATTTTCCCGACAGCGGCAAACCGAGCGGGCGTCCACATGAACACGCAAAACGGATGGAGATATATAGTGGAAAGCACCCCTCGCCCGATCAATACAATGATGACCCTCAACCCAAGCGCCATCCGCGCGACCCGCGAGGCGTTCGAAGCGGCAGCGCGCGCTCTGGGTTGCACCTGCGGCGGGCGGCCTGCCACCCTGCCGCTCGAGGTACAGGTTCGCCTTGCCCGCCGCATTGTCGAGTACGCCGCGGCCGGCGAGCGAAATGTCGACGCGTTGCGCGACTTCGCTTTGGCGAGCGTCGTGGCACATCAACCGGCAACCTCGCCCTCAGACCGGCAACTTGGCCACCAGCACGTCGGCGGGAGGGTTGTCGAGCAGGGCGGCGGCGACGCTGCCCCAGATCGAGCGAACGACGCCGGTTCTGCCATGTGTGCCGACCACGACCAGATCGGCCGAGATGCGGTGGCACTCCGCGGCTATCACTTCCGCAGGCGCCCCTTCCTGCAACACGCGCGTCAATGAGGACGCCGAGATGCCGAGCCGCACGGCGTGGTCGCTGAGGAGCGCCATTTCATCCTGGAGGAATGCGTCGAGCTTTCGCAGCTCGCCCTTTTCGACCTCGCGCTCAAGATCGCCGTTTTGAACGAGACCTTTGAAGGGCACGTGATAGGCGTGGACGAAATGCAACCTCCCTCTCGGAACGAAACGCACGCTTTGCTGTAGCCCCGCGCGCGAGAACGGCGAGAAATCGACCCCGATCACGACGTCCGCATAGGGCTTCGCCGCGTCGCGGGTGACGAGCAAGACCGGACATCGCACGGTGCTCGCGATCCTGCTTGCGGTAGTCTCCGAGAAGCGGCTCCGCGCGGAGCCGGACGGGTTGTGCACGCCGAGCACGACGAGGTCGGCATGGGTGCGCTGCGCTTGGTTGACGATCTGCGCAACGCGGTGCCCTTCGCACACCACGATCGCCGGCTGCACGCCCGTCGCCGACGCGAGCGCCCCTGTCTCCCGCGCGAGCGTTTGTCGTGCCCAAGCTAGCGCATGGGCCTTCAGATCCGAAGGAAGCGTTTCGTCAACGATGTGGGCGACATGCAAGTCGGCTCCGAGTTCTTTCGCAAGCAGGAAGCCGCGTGTTAGCGCGCGGTCCGAACGAGCGGACAAGTCGGATGCCACAAGAATGTTTGTCATAACCTCGCCTCGCCCGAGTTTTGGTCGTGCATCGTTTCTGCGACGGCACGCGTCACCGTGCAAATGGTGGTCCATGACCAAAATCGCATCGGGTCAAGTCAATGTTGTTCCGTCGATGCATGATTCCAATATTCAACCCGAACCAACCGACGGGACTGCGGTGTTCCTGTTCAAGTTCGCTAACGCATGCGTACGGCGCGGTTCACGTTTGGAAACATAGAGTCGTAGTGGCTGTCACGCTCCGGCGCGGATCGCGGAATCGACTTGCCAAGGCACCAGGCACCTCACAAAAGTTCGCCGGGTCCCGGCGCAGTCGAACGCGAGCAGCAGGAAATCGGTCGCTGGCTATTGTCCTGCACCCTGCGGGATCAGCATTGCCACGAGACGCCTGGCGATTGACCCAAGTCAAGCTCTCACCGGCGGCCCTTTGCTAGCCTTGATATTCAGATCGCGAGAACCAGGGACATGAGTGGGGATATACTGTCGTCGTTGAGCGCTCTGCAATGGCTCACCGTAGCGGTGTTCGCTGCAGTTTGGCTGCACAATGCGGTGCAAGTCTGGATTGGCGGTGACGAACTCAGCCGCATCGTCGCGGGATTGCGTGACAACGTGTTCGAAGGCTATCGACGCAACGTCGCACATCGGCTCGATGCGCTTGCGCGATGGCTTCGCGACACGCATGCCGCGGGCGCGCAAGCGTTCAGTGGCAGCGCCTTCTTGCTCTGCCTTGGTGCCGCCATCTACCCGATTGTGGCCTTCGTCGCGGCGTGGGCGTTGAGTGGTGGGGCCGGCCGTTTCGGCGATCTGCAAGTGCTGCCGGACGACGTGATCCAGAGCGATCGTCTCGTTCTTCTCGCAGCGCTGGCGGCGCCGGCGGCGGTGGCGGGCGGCCTGCGCGTGCTGAAGATGGCCGACTTCGTGCTGCTTGTCGGGTGCCTGATCGCATTCATTGCGGTGGGTGCGCTTGCCTACGCGGGGGCGGAGCCTGCGGCCATTCTGGTCGCCGCTTCGTTCGCGATGGGCGCGCTGTTCGCCGGTGCTCCAGCGCTTGCGGGGAGCTTTGTGGCCGTATTCTCGGCGGTTCTTGCTGCGGGCATCGCCGCGGAGGCTGCGATCGACGCGACCGTGACAGTCGCGATCATGTCCGGTGGAACAGCAGCCGTGCTCATTGCGGCGCTCGTCAACATGGCTGACCGGTGGGGGCTCGGTTGGTGTCTCCCGCCGATTTTGGTCGGTGTTTATCTCATGGTCGCGCTTGCGTTGGCCCGTGCAGGCGGCGCGGGCACCGTTGCGCCCCTCGATGCGGTCCGTGACGGCACTCTGGCAGCCGCCTCCGTGGCTGTGCTCTTCTTGACTGTGTTTCCGGCCGTCAATGCACCGATTTCCTGGCTCTCCATCGGTGTGACACGTGCGTTGACGTCGTGGTTCACACGCGCGGCGCAGGGCATGGCGAGTCGTGGCATTGCGTTCGCTGGCGCCGTGATCGCCATCGACGCTGTGATCGCCTTGGCGCTCAGCGCTGCAACGGTCGCGGGACTTGCCGCAGCGGCGACCTTGGTCAGCCAGGTGCACGTCGCGTCTGGAGGCGCGCCGCTCTTCGACGTCGCGGGGCTCGTCTCGCAGATGCGTAGCGATCCCGGCAATCCAGATTGGTGGTGGATCTATGGGATGATCTTCGCGACGCTGATCCCGACCCTAATTCACTTCCTCGCGTTTGCCAGGGCATTGGCGACCATCGTAGTAATCAAGCCGTTGACGGGCACGGCGTGGGTGGCAGACAGCCTCGAGCAGGGGCACTCGCGCAAGGGTGTGTTTGTAATCGTGCCGTCCTTTGTGCTGACCATTTTGCAACTCGTTCCGGCGGCGGGGCTTATTGCGCTCGGCTGGGTGCTGTTGTCACCGGCTCCGGGCGATGCGGTGTTGTCGGGGTTCGGCAATTGGCTCGCCGATCTTGCGATAAGCGCCGCGCGTATGGTGACAGCGTAAGCTTACGCACGGTTTGACACAACCTAATGGAAACGCTCCCGGCTCAAGTGTGAGCGCATGCCGGACGCGCCACGCAAACGGAGCGTTCGTCAACACAGCGGGCAAGATGCATGCGCGATGGCGCTTTCGCACGAGTTGGACCGTACTTAAGTCAGGTGCCTGTCTGCACATTCGCGACGGACAACAGTTAAGCGCATGAGCAAGCCGCAAATCCATACGCTTCCAGTTGATGCCGCCCTTGCGGCGGTTGACGCCAAAGCCGTGGGGCTCACAACGACCGAGGCGGCAACACGCCTTGATCGGCAGGGACCAAATCTGCTGCCGCAACCGCCGCGGCGCAGTTCGCTTCTTCGCTTCTTGTCTCACTTTCACAACGTGTTGATCTACGTGCTGCTGGGCGCGGCTGTGATCACGGCCGCTCTTGAGCATTTCGTCGACACCGGGGTGATCCTGGCCGTCGTCATCGCGAACGCCATCATCGGTTTCATCCAAGAAGGGCGTGCTGAGCAGGCGATGGATGCCATACGTCATATGCTCGCGCCGAAGTCCTCCGTCCTGCGCGACGGCAAACGCCTCAGCATCGATAGCAGCTTGCTGGTACCCGGCGACATCGTGCTGCTGGAGGCGGGTGAGAAAGTCCCGGCAGATCTGCGGTTGACGGAGGCAACGGGCCTTCGGATCGAGGAGGCGATTCTCACGGGGGAATCAGCCCCCGTCGACAAGTCGACCAAGCCCGTCGCCGGCGACGCGCCTATCGGCGACCGGTCTTGCATGGCCTTCAGCGGCACTCTCGTTACCGCCGGCGCCGGCCGCGGGGTCGTCGTCGCCACAGGCGCGGTGACGGAGATCGGCCGGATCAGCGGCATGCTCGCCAACGTCGAAACCTTGACCACGCCGCTCATCGTCCAAATGGATGAATTCGCACGATGGCTGACCATTCTCATCCTGCTGATCGCTGGCATCCTGCTTGTCTATGGATACTTCGTAAGCCATCTGCCGTTTCCCGAACTCTTCATGATGGTCGTCGGTTTGTCCGTCGCCGCAATCCCTGAGGGGTTGCCGGCGGTGCTGACGATCACGCTCGCGGTTGGCGTCCAAGCGATGGCGCGCCGCAATGCGATCGTTCGCCGCTTGCCTGCCATCGAGACGCTCGGCTCCGTGTCGGTCATTTGCAGCGACAAGACAGGAACGCTCACGCGAAACGAGATGATGGTCGCGACGCTCGTTGCCGGCGCGGGCCACATCTATTCGGTCGATGGAAACGGCTATGCGCCGGAAGGCGGCGTGCAGCTTGCGGCCGCGGATGTCGACCCTGCAGAGCACGCGATACTCGTCGAGTTCGCTCGGGCGTCCGGCCTATGCAACGACGCGGCGTTGCGCCGTCAGGGTGAGGGCTGGAAGGTCGAGGGCGACCCGATGGAAGGGGCGCTCAAAGCGTTGGCCGGCAAGATCATGCGACAGGGGCCCGAACCGTTCGACGGTTGGAAACGGACCGATGCAATTCCCTTCGATGCCAAGCATCGATACATGGCGGTCCTTCATCGCGATCATGATGGACACGTCTGGATCCACGTGAAGGGCGCGCCGGAGCAGATTCTCGCGATGTGTTCAGGCGAGCGAGACCCGCATAGCGGCATTCGCCCGGTGGACATAGACTACTGGCATAAGCGGATCGACGACGTTGCCGCGCAGGGTCAGCGGGTGTTGGCCCTTGCCGTGCGTAGCGTGGCGGCGGACCATGTAAAGTTGAACGCGGCCAAGCTGAGCGGTCAGATGGTGCTGATCGGCTTGGTCGGTTTGATCGATCCGCCACGACCGGAAGCGATCGCCGCCGTTGCGCAGTGTCACAATGCGGGCATTCGCGTAAAGATGATCACCGGTGATCATGCCGGCACGGCGGCGGCCATCGCCCGCCAGATCGGTCTCCGGCACCCGGACAAGGTGCTCACAGGTTCGGTGCTGGAGAGAATGAGCGACGCCGAACTGTCCGCGGTCGTCGGCGATACCGACGTCTTCGCGCGAACCAGCCCGGAACACAAATTGAGGCTCGTCACGGCGCTCCAGTCGCACGGGCTGATCGTTGCCATGACCGGCGACGGTGTGAACGACGCCCCGGCGCTCAAGCGCGCGGACGCCGGCATCGCCATGGGACAGAAGGGCAGCGAGGCGGCAAAGGAGGCCTCGGTTCTGGTTCTGGCCGACGACAATTTTGCGTCTATCGCCGCGGCCATTCGCGAGGGGCGCACGGTCTACGACAATATCAAGAAAGTCATCAGCTGGACGTTGCCCACCAATGCAGGCGAAGCGCTGACGATCATCGTCGCGTTGTTCCTCGGGATGGCGCTGCCGATCACGGCTGTGCAGATCTTATGGGTCAACCTGATCACTGGCATCACGCTTGGCCTCGCGCTCGCGTTCGAGCCGACGGAGGACAATACGATGGCGCGACCCCCGCGGCCGCGGAATGCGCCGTTGCTTGGCGGCGAACTGATTTGGCACATCATATTCGTGTCCGTGTTGTTCCTTGCCGCGGTCTTCGGAATGTATGCTTATGCCGTCGATAAGGGTTATGCGCCTGACCTTGCGCGCACCATTGCGCTCAACACGCTCGTCGTGTTGGAAATCTTCCACCTCTTCTTCATCCGCAACATCTACGGCACGTCTCTTACGTGGAAGGCCGTGCAAGGAACGCCCGTCGTGTGGGTTTGTGTGATCGCCATTACGGCGGCGCAATTCGCCGTCACTTACCTCCCGCCGCTGCAGCAGGTGTTCGGCACGCACGCCGTCCCTTTCTTCGACGGCGTCCTCATCGTGGCGGTCGGCGCCGTTTTCTTCGCGGTGATCGAGTCGGAGAAACAGCTGAGGATCGCTGTTCAGCGAAAGGAACCGCCGTCTACAAGTTGACGACGATCCGGCGTGTTGTCAGTCGAAGGATCGCGGACAATTCATGTTTGCAGTCGTGGACATGTCGCGCGGCGGCTGTTCATCCGGCTGAACATTGTTGTGGGCGCGGGCACGATGGCGACGTTGACTTCAGCAGTTGTTGATCCACGTCAAGAGCATGATGACCACCATTGCTCATTGTGATGTCCCAGGAGGAACGACATGCGCAAGAGGATGAAAGCAACCGCGTTCGTGGAGCCGGGCAGGATCGAACTCGTCGACAAACTCATTCCTGATGTCGGTCCACTTGACGCCCTCATCCGTGTCACCACGACGACGATATGCGGCACGGACGTTCACATTCTAAAAGGCGAATACCCGGTTAAGCGCGGTCTCACCGTCGGTCACGAGCCCGTCGGCGTCATAGAAAAGCTCGGCGCTGCCGTCAGCGGTTATCAAGAGGGACAGCGCGTGATTGCGGGTGCAATTACGCCCAGCGGCTTCTCGAACGCGTCGTTGGCCGGTTGCCATGCCCAGTGCGGCGCCGGAACGTCTCACGGTTGGAAACCGATCGGCGGCTGGCGCTTCGGCAATACGATCGACGGTTGCCAGGCGGAGTTTCTGCTCGTACCCGACGCCATGGCCAACTTGGCGCCCATTCCGGACGGCCTCAGCGACGAACAAGTCCTGATGTGTCCGGACATCCTCTCGACAGGACTTGGAGGCGCGGAAGCGGGCGGCATCCGGATCGGCGACAGCGTCGCGGTGTTTGCTCAAGGCCCGATCGGCTTGTGTGCCACGGCAGGTGCACGGCTGATGGGCGCGACAACCATCATCGGCATCGAGAGCGTGCCCGAGAGAGCGGCGATGGCGGCCCGAATGGGCGCGGACCATGTCGTCGACTTCAAAAAGGTCGATCCCGTGGACGAAATCTTCAAACTGACCGGCGGGCGCGGCGTTGACGTTGCGATCGAAGCGCTCGGCACGCAGGCGACGTTCGAAGCGGCGCTTCGCGTGTTGCGGCCTGGTGGAACACTGTCGTCGCTCGGGGTGTACTCAAGCGATCTGCGGATTCCATTGAACGCCTTTGCAGCGGGGCTCGGCGATCACAAGATCATCACGACGCTTTGCCCCGGCGGCAAGGAGCGCATGCGCCGGCTCATGGAGGTCGTCGCATCCGGGCGCATCGACACCAAGCCGCTCGTTACCCACCGTTACAAACTTGACGAGATCGTGTCCGCCTACGAGCTGTTTTCGCATCAGCGTGACGGCGTGTTGAAAGTGGCGATCACGCCATGACGAACGCCTCGCAGAACAGGATGCGGGCAAAGGTGCCGCAATGAAAACCATCCTCGTCGCGACCGACTTCTCGACCCGATCGGACCGCGCCATTCGCCGTGGCGTGCTCCTGGCCAAGCAGTTCGGCGCGTCGATATGTTTGATGCACGCCGTCGACGACGACCAGCCGAAAAGATTCGTCACCGCGCATTTGGAAGCCGCGGAGAAGCTGCTCGCCGAGTTGTCCAAAACGACGCATGAAGTCGACGGCGTCGAGTGCTCCCACCTGGTCGTCTTGGGCGATCCGTTTTTGGGAATATTGGAAGCAGGCGATCAGATCGGCGCCGACCTTCAGGTCATCGGCGCCCATCGGCGCCAGCTCCTGCGCGACATCTTCACCGGAACGACCGCGGAAAGAACAATCCGGCAGTCGACGCGGCCGACGCTGATGACGAACGCTGTCCCCGCCGCGCCGTACCGCCACGCGCTGCTTGGCGTCGACTTCTCGGAGAATTGCCGCCACGCGATCCGCGCGATCGAGACCCTCCGCCTTGCGGACAAGCTGATCGTGTCCCCGGTGCATATTTTCGACGCGCCGGTCAAGAGCTTGATGTCGCGCTCCGCTCTGAGCCCAGACGACATCGAAGCGTATGTCGTGGGTGAGCGGCGTCGCGCGGAAGTTCGAATGGCGCCGTTTCTGCATGGAACAAAGCTGAAAGTGGTCGAAGCCACTTGCCGGCCGACGCAATCGACAGTGGCCAACACGCTCTTCGAAACCGCGAGCGAACTTGGGGTCGATCTGATGGTCGTCGGCGCACATGGAACCACGGGCATCGCGAAATTCCTTCTTGGCGGCGTTGCGGAGGCACTGCTGCGCGAGGCGCAGATCGATGTCTTGGTCGTGCCGCCGCAGTCGACGACGCGGAACACAACTGAAGCACGTCCTTAGAGACGGGATGGGCAGCTCACCACTCCACCACTGCAAGAGAGAGGACATGACGTTTCGAGACGTTCTTGTGCATGTGAAGCACCATGAAACTTGGTCCGAACACATCAACGTGGCCAGTCTCGTTGCGAAGAACTTCGGCGCGCGGCTAACCGGGATGTACACTTTGGCAGATCTCGCACTGTTGAAGCACGCGTTCGGGCCAAAATCGCAAGCCGTGAGAGAGCGGGAGATCGCCGATGCGGCAACGGCCGCAGCGGCTGAGGGTCGTTTCAGGTTTCACCTGAAGAATTCCGAAGTCGAAGGCGATTGGGCGATTGGCGAAGGCCGTGCCGGCGATCTTCTGACCTGGGCGAGCCGATTCCACGACCTCATGGTCGTCGAACAAACCGATCCTCGAACTGACGAGATCGGCTTCGAGGCGGAAATTCAGTGTGTTCTTGAAGGAGGTTGTCCCACGCTCGTGGTTCCGTCGAAGGGGACGTTTTCTTCGATCGGCCGCCGAATACTCATTGCTTGGAACGGAAGCCGCGAGGCCCGGCTGGCTGTTCACGGCGCGCTCCCGTTCTTGGAGCGGGCCGACCATGTCGAGCTTCTTCTTGGCCAACCCCGCAAGTCGTTTAGGAGTATTACCCGCTATCCGAACCTGTTGATCGCCGACTATGTGCGGCGCCGGAACCCGTCCGTCCGGGCCCGCGTCTTCGATGTGCCCGATGCCGACGCGGGCGCTGAGATTCTCTCTGCCGCGAAAGCGGCAAATTGCGATCTCGTCGTCATGGGCGCGTTCGGACGATCATGGCTGCGGGAGTGGCTCCTTGGCGGCGCGACACTTCACGTTCTAGGGAATACTGAGATGCCAGTGCTGCTGGCGCACTGAGTTGGGCGCCGCTGCTTGCAGTTCGCGCATGCGAACTGAAAGAGAGCGGGACGCGCAACGGATGGCCAGCCAAGAAGTGCGCAAATCTCTCCATCGGATAAGGGTTCTTTTCTCGATCGCCGCCCGAGTTGATCGACGTTATGGTCCGATGTCTCTGTGGCCATGCGCGAATGACCGGCAAAGCTCATGAGCTATGAGCGCCGCACGGCGAGTGCGGGCGAAGCCATCCTGCTCTCCTGTCGGGCGAGCCTCACCCCGAGACCGCTTTGCGGACTTCCAAGAAGTTGAACACCCGCACGGCTGAGCGCGCCGATGATCGCCCCTTCCTTTGCACTCTGCAGAGCGTGGTGACCTTGTTCGAACTCGCGCACCGTGCTGCGGCAAATGC
>CAZLRW010000046.1:0-29468 GCA_964561925.1 uncultured Flavobacteriaceae bacterium | reverse complement strand
CAACAAGGCCCGGACCCCGCGCGGCGAAGAAGCGATCCTCGAAACGCTGGCCTTCTTCAAGCGCCATTTGGGGGCGGAACGGAACTGATTGGACCAGTCGGTCAAGCAAGAAAGTCAATTAATTCAAGCATATGCGTGACCGAGCACCGAAGATAGAAGCAAGGATAGACCCGACAGTCTAAGGGCGAACCACCTTGTCCGGGTTCATGATGCCGTTCGGGTCCAGCGCGCGCTTGACCGCCCGCATCGTCTCGATCGCCGCCTTGGACTTGTAGCGCGCGATCTCGTCGATCTTGGCCTGTCCGATGCCGTGCTCGGCGCTGATCGACCCGCCGTGTGCGTGGACGATGTCGTGGACCGCGCACGCCACCTCGTCCAACCGGGCGAGGAAGGCCGCCTTGTCCGCGCCGGCCGGCTGGCTGATGTTGAAGTGGATATTGCCGTCGCCGATATGCCCGAACGGCACCGGCCGCGCGCCGGGGATCAGCGCCGCGACCGCCGCCGTCGCCTCGTCGAGGAAACGCGGGATCGCCGAAATCGGCACCGACACGTCGTGCTTCAGGCTGCCGCCCTCGGGCTTCTGCGCCTCCGACATCGCATCGCGCAGCCGCCAGAACGCTTGGGCTTGGGCGAGCGACTGCGCCACCACCCCGTCGACGATGAGCGAGGCCCCCGCCGCATCGGCCAGCACGTCGCGCGCCGCGCCCGCCTGCGCCGATGACGACAGCGACACGTCGATCAGCACATACCAAGGATAGGCCGCCGCGAACGGATCGCGCGCACCCGGAATATGCGCGAGCACGAACTCGAGCCCGCGCCGCGGCATGAGCTCGAACGCCGTCACGCGGCCCGCCGCCCGCGCCTCAGCGAACGCGAGCAGCGCGACCGCGGCCTCGGCGTCGCGCACGGCGACGATCGCGGTTTCGATGGCCGCCGGCTTCGCGAAGAGCTTCAGCACCGCGCCGGTGATGACGCCCAGCGTCCCCTCCGCCCCGATGAAGAGCTGCTTCAGATCATAGCCCGTGTTGTCTTTGCGCAGACCCGAAAGTCCGTCCCAAATCTCGCCCGACGGCAGCACCGCCTCGATCCCCAGCACAAGCTCGCGCGTGTTCCCGTAGGCCAGCACGCCCGTGCCGCCCGCATTCGTCGAGATCAGCCCGCCGATCGTCGCCGACCCTTCCGACGCGAGCGACAAGGGAAACAAGCGCCCCGCCGCATCCGCCGCCGCCTGCACGGAGGCGAGCACCGCCCCCGCATCGACCGTGATCGTGTTCGACAGCGCATCGACCGCGCGCACGCGGTTCATGCGCGTGAGCGACAGCAGCACCTCCGCGCCGTTCGCGTTCGGAATCTGCCCGCCGACGAGCCCCGTGTTCCCGCCCTGCGGCACCAGCGCGGTGCGCGTCTCGGCCGCAACCCGCACGATCGCCGCAACGGCCGCCGTCGTCGCGGGCTTCAGCATCAAAGCGGTCGCGCCCTTGAACCGGTCGCGCCACTCGACGAGATGCGGAGCGATCTCGCCGGCATCCTCCGTCCAGCCGCCGGTCCCGGCCGCCGCCTTCAACCGCTCCAACACATCGCGCGAAGGTGTCATCGCCGGTGATTGATCCGAAGGCCCGAGTGCAAACTGCGGAAGCGCCCGTTCGCGTCCGGATCGAGGAAGTGCACGATCGGCGCCTCGACGACGCCCGGCACCCTCCACACGAAGATGTCGCCGCCCGCGGGCTCGAGCGGGAAGGGGCCTTGCGTCCCGTAAAGCTCGCGCGCCCATTCGTCGACCCAGGTCGAACTCATGGTGAGCTTGCCCGCGTCCTCCGCAACGACGCTGACCGTGCTCCGCCGCGCATAAGTGCCGGCATAACGCGCGGGGTCGACGCGCATGCTTGCGTCCGGCTCCACCATCGGCGTCATCGCAACGCCCGCCTCGCCGAACACGTTCGTCGCGAACTCGCGGAACAGACCGCCGCCGTCACCGCCGTTCGTGAGCAGCGCCAGCACCACGCGCTTCTCCGGCAGGACGCGCAGATACGACCGTTGGAATATCGACAAGCCGTCATGTCCGAAGAGCTTGTGCCCGCCCCAATCGAACAGCATCCAGCCGAGCCCGAAATGCGTCGCGATGTGGCGCGGCGGCAGCGCGTTCTGCGGCTCGCGCATCGCCTTTGCGGATGCGGCGCTCACCACGCGCGTGCCGTCGCGCGCGACGCCGCCGTCGAGATGCATCAGCGCGAACGAGACGAGATCGCGCGCCCGCGCCATCGGCGTGCCGCCGGCGGGCCCTTGCGACGGGCTTAGGAACAAGCGCTTCGGCACGACAAGCCCGTTCTTGCCCGGCATATGCCCAACCGCCACACGATAACGCAGCGCCTCGCGCGTCAGCGTGAGCAGCGTCGGCGTGCCGAGCCGCTCCGACAAACGCCTGTGCCAGATCGTGTCGAAGTCCGTGCCGTCGAGCACTTCCAGAATGCGCCCGACGATCGCAAATCCGTGATTGCAGTAGGAAAACCCGTGCCCCGGCTCGTGCAGCTGGGGCAGCTCGCGCCCCGCCTCGACGACCTTGGCGATGCGGTCCTCGCCGCGCGTCGTGTCGTGAAAGAAGTCGCCGTCGATGCCGGACGAATGGGTGAGCAACTGGCGCACCGTGATGCGCGCGCTCGCCTCCGCCGAGCCGACGCGAAATTCCGGCAGATAGCGCCGCACCGGTTCGTCGAGCGAAAGCTTGCCTTCGTCGACGAACTGCATCGCGAGCGTCGTCGTCTTCGGCTTTGTGATCGAGGCGATGTGGAAGAGCGAATCCGTCGTCGCCTCGACGCCGGTCTCGACGTTCAGGATCCCCGCCGCCGCCTCATGCAGCACGCCGTTCGCGAACACCGCGATCGACGCCCCCGGCACCCGATAGGTCCCGATCGCGATTTTGAGCAGCGCCCGCAAGTCCCAAGAGAATTCGTTCGTCATCGCGCGATCCTACTCCCGCACCGCGGCCCGCTGAAGCCGGTCGTTGATCGCCTCCCCAAGTCCGTCGGGCGGGATCGGCATCACCGCAATTGCGCGCGGCTGCCAAGCGTCGAGCGCACGCAGCATCGCGAACAAATTGGCCGCCGCCTGCTTCAAGTCGCGCGAGGGGCTGAGATTGAGCGTGCGTTCGGCGCCGCCAAGCGGCGGCCCGAACGCGAGCAGCGCCTCGCCGGGTTCGACCGAGGTCGCGTTGAGACGCAGCCGCGTCGCCGTCGCGTAGTGGCGCTTCAAACGGCCCGGCGAGTGCGGCGCGTCCTCGCGGTCGGCGGCAACGCTGAGCACGCCCACGATCTCTTCGATCTCCGCCCGCGCGATCGCCCCGGGCCTGAGCAGCGTCGGCCCATCGCCCGCCAACCCGACGATGGTCGACTCGAGTCCATGCGCGCACGGCCCCCCGTCGAGGATCAACGCCACCGCGTCCCCCAAACTCTCGGCCACATGCTGCGCCGTCGTCGGGCTCACCGTGCCCGAACGGTTCGCGCTCGGCGCGGCGAGCGGACCGGCGAACGCCTTGAGCAGGTCGCGCGCGACCGGATGTGCCGGCACGCGCAAGGCAATCGTCTCGAGCCCCGCGGTCGCGAGCCACGACACCGGGCAGTCCTTCGCGCGCGGCACGACGAGCGTTAGCGCCCCCGGCCAGAGCGCGTCGGCCAGGATCAGCGCACGCGGATCGAACTCGCCGTAGCGCATCGCAGCGGCCAAGCTCTCGACATGCACGATCAACGGGTTGAACTCAGGCCGCCCCTTCGCCGCAAAGACGGACGCGACCGCCGCCTCGCTGCAAGCGTCCGCGCCAAGCCCATAGACCGTCTCCGTCGGAAACGCGACAAGCGCCCCCTCACTGAGCAACCGCGCCGCCTTCGCAAGCGCGGCCGGCGTCGGATCCAGAATGTTCGAAGGCCCCGTCATGCCGCCACTCATAGCGGCGGCGAGGCGCGGGCGGAAGTCGCTCCGCCCGCATTCACCATGACTTCGGTATCGCGCTACTTCCCGAGGATCTTCTGCAGGAACAATACCGTCGCCTCTTGCTGAGCGTTCTGGTTGCTCCGTTTGGCGAACCCGTGACCCTCGTCCTTCGCCATCATGAACCAGACGTCCTGGCCGTTCGCCCGTATCGCCTTCAGCATCTGTTCGGCCTCGGTGTAGGGAACGCGGGGATCGTTCAGTCCCTGAACGATGAACATCGGCTTCGTGATCTTGTGCGCGTTGGTGAGCGGCGAGATCGACTGCAGGAACTTCGCCATCTCAGGGTCGCGTTCGTCGCCATACTCGACGCGCCTCAAGTCCTTGCGATAGCCGCTGGTGTTGTTCAGGAACGTCACGAAGTTCGAGATGCCGACGACGGAGATCCCGGCGGCCAGCCGGTCGTTGTAGTGCGTCATCACCGCATAAGACATGTAGCCGCCGTAGGAGCCGCCGGTCACGACCACGCGCGACTTGTCCAAATTCGGCTGCGTCGCGATCCAATCGAGCAGCGCGCCGATGTCCTTGACCGAATCTTCGCGCAGCCGGCCGTTGTCCAGGTTGACGAACGTCTTTCCGTAACCGGTCGATCCGCGCACGTTCGGGAAGATCACGGCCATGCCGAGCTTCTTGACCAAAAGCTGCGTGTTCGACGAGAACCCGGGCCGCGACTGCGCCTCGGGCCCGCCGTGGATGTTGATGAGCACCGGGTGCGGCCCCGCGCCGGGCGGCAGATACTGAAACCCGGTGATCGTACGCGCCTTGCCGCCGTCCTGATCGAAGGTCGGCCAGGAGATCAAGGTCGGCTGCACGAACGTCGTGGGGTCGATGCCCCCGACCTCGCTCTCCGTCCAGCGGGTGAGCTTGCGCGCCTTCAGGTCCCAAACCCACACGTCGCCCGACGTCTGCGCGTTCGAGAGCGACAGCGCCAATTTCGTTCCGTCCGGCGAAAACCCCGCACCCGAGAACACGGCGGTCGGCAGCTCCGGCGCCGGCAGTTTCGCGCCGGTGGCCGCATTGACGATGGTGACGCGGCTGATGCCCGCTTCGTTCGTGACGTATGCGATCGTCTTGCGGTCGCGCGTGATGTCGAAACCGTCAACATCCCAGTCGATGCCGCCCGACAGCGTCGTCTTGGAGTTGTCCTTCAGGTTGATGCGCACCAGCCGCGAAAACTCGTTGTCCTCGTCCGAGACCACATAGAGCGACCCGCCATCGGCCGAGAACTCGGCGTCGCCATAAGAAATCTTCTTCGTCGAAGGGTTCACCTGCGTCCGCGTGCCCGTCTTCAGATCGATCACATAGAGATAGCTTTCGTTGACCGACACCGACTTGCCGACGAGCAGCTTCGTGTTGTCCGGCGAGAAGGCGGCTGGAAACCACGCCCCTTCTTCGTCCAGCACGGCGCGCGGCTCTTTCGGCGCGCCGCCGTTCGCCACGAGGATCTTGTACTTCTGGCTGTCTTTCGCGACGCTCGACCATGCGATCAGCGAGCCGTCTTCGGAGAATGTGCCGCTGGTGTTGCGCGTCTTGCCGTCGGTGACCATCGTCGAGACGCCTTCGCGCTCGTCCATCAGGTAGAGTTGGAAATTCTCGTCGCCGCCGCGGTCCTTGCCGTAGAGGATCGTGCGCGGTCCCTTGTCCGGCCGATAGGTGCCGCCGCCGACGGGCTCGGGGAAGAACGTCAACTGCCGCCTGAGGCCAAGCGGCATGTCCACGCGGTGCAGCTGCGCCGCGTCGGCAAAGCGCGTCGTGATCAGGATCGATTTGCCGTCGGGCGTCCAATCGGAAAACGCGGCGCCGCGCACGTTCTGATACTGCAGCAGCGTGTCTTTGAGCGCGGGCGGCGTCTCCGGCACGTTCTCCGTGACCAGCACCCCGCGCTCGACGCGTTGAACGTCGGCGGCCCAAGACAGAGTAGCCGCGGCGACGGCGGCAAAGGCGATTGCTGCAATGCGCATTGATTTCCCCCTGGAGAATCTTTCCGGGCGGGACAAATGCGTGCGACCCAACAGGCCCACGCTATTTCCCCGCCCTCTTTGCGGTGAGGTTCACCAGAACCTTCACGTTCAGTGCGACCGGCGTATCGCCGGTGAAGTCGTTGCCCTGGCCGACGCCGAATTCGAGCCGCTTCAGCACCGTCTCGCCCTTGACCACGGCGGCGTTCCCGTTGATCGAAAGCGTGAAGGGCAGCGTCACGTCGCGCGCGGCGCCTTTCAGCGTCAGCTTCGCCTTCGCCTCGTACGCATTCCCGCCCTTGGACGCGAACGACGTCGTCTGAAACACGGCTTGCGGAAAGTCGAGCACGTTGAACCAGGCGGGCTTGAGCAGCATCGCATCGCGCGTCGCATCGCCCGACTTCGCCTCCGTCATATCGATCGTGATCTTCGCCGACGAGTTCGCAAGGTCCGCCGGGTCGAACGCGATCTGCGACCCGAACGCCTTGAACCGGCCTGTCACTTTCTGCCCGTTCACGACGACTTCGAAGGCGAGCGAACTCTTCGCCGGATCGACGTTCCACACGGGCGGCGCCGCGGCGGCAACTCCGGCACTGGCGATGAACGCGGCAATGAAAGCAACGATACGCAACATCAAGGGGACCTCAGGGGTGGTATCAATCGACGCGGGTGAATGGCAGCATCCGTTTGAACACGCTGTCGCGGTTCCAGAAGTGATGCTTCAGCGCCGCCCCGACGTGCAGCAACAGCAACAGGATCATCGCGTTGCCCATGAGCTCATGCGCATCGTGCATGAGGTGCGAGAGATCGTGGTTCGCCCCGAACGGCAGATGCGGAATCTCGAAGATGCCGAACCAGATCGTGGGAATGCCCAGTTCGTCTGTCGATACGCGAATCCAGCCCGACATCGGCAACGCGATCATCAGCGCATAGAGCAGGAAGTGGCTCGCGTGCGCCGCCCATCGTTCCCACGTCGCCATCGTCGCAGGCAAAGCCGGCACCGGCGTGGTGAAGCGCCACAGCACCCGCACCACGGTCAGCGCCAGCACCGTGATCCCGAACGACTTGTGCATCTGATAGAGCGCGAACTTGTCCGGATGACTGTCCGGCAGCCCGTGCATGTACTTGCCGACCGCAAGAAGGCCGATGATGGCGATGGCGATGAGCCAATGAAGGATCATCGCCACCGTGCCGTATCTGGTTTCGCTATTGAACACTCAAGAACCTTACTTTTTCGCGATGAACTCGGAATCGATATACAACGTTACTTCATCGCTGGCGAATTGCTCGCCCGGCATGTCCGTCAGACCGAATTCCGAGCGCTTGAATTTCCCCTCAGCCGAGAACCCCAGCGCATAGGCATTCGCAAACGGGTGCATCGTTCCGCCGTTGAACGTGGTTTTCAGCGTCACGGGCTTCGTCACCCCGCCGATCGTGAGGTCGCCGGTGATCTCGCCCGCGTTCTCGCCCGAGACCGCAACCTTCGTCGACTTGAACGTCGCCGTCGGATTCTTGGACGTCTTGAAGAGCTCGTCCCTGAGCTTCCCGTCGAGCTTGTCGGAGGCGGTGTCGAGGCTCGCAACGTCGATCGTAACCGAGAGCTTGCTCTTCTCCGGCTCCGACCCGTTGAAGACCAGCGTGCCTTGCGCCTTGTTGAACCGGCCGCAGTAATTCGAAAGTCCCATATGCATTGTGCAGAACGTCAGCGTCGTATGCACGGGATCCATTTCGTAAGTTCCCTTGGGCGCGGCCTTCGGGTTCTTCGAAACGTCGGCAAGGGCAGGCAGGGCAAGAAGCGCCAGCGCGGCGCCGGCGAACAAAACGGAACGGGTCATGGGAACTGTGATCCTCTTTGGATGACGTGACGTAAGCCCTGTATAAGGAGCCGGTACCGTCAGATAAACGCCAATCCCCGGTTGTCCAGCCCCGGAGCCAAGCCCGCGCTCATGACCTATCACGCACCTGTGAAACAACTCCGCTTTGCCCTCGACGCCGTTGCAGGACTGCCGCGCCTTTATGGCAATTCTGCGTACGCGGAGCTGAGCGACGACCTGGTCGACGCCGTGCTGGAAGAGGCCGGTCGATTTGCAGGCGAAGTTCTGGCGCCGCTCAACCGCACCGGCGACAAGGAAGGCGCGAAGCTCGAGAACGGCAAGGTGACGCTGCCGACCGGCTTTGCCGATGCTTACAAGGCTTTCGTCGCCGGCGGTTGGAACGGCATCACGGGGCCGGTCGAATTCGGCGGTCAAGGCCTGCCGCACGCGGTCGGCATCGCGGTGCAGGAAATGTGGCAGTCGGCGAACATGGCGTTCGGCCTCTGCCCGATCTTAAGCCAAGGCGCGATCGAAGCGTTGACCGTCCACGGCACGCCGGAACAAAAGCGCCAGTACCTGCCGAAGCTCGTCTCCGGCGAATGGACCGGCACGATGAACCTGACGGAGCCGCACGCCGGCTCCGACGTCGGCGCGCTGAAGTCGAAGGCGGTGAAGCAGCCGGACGGCACTTACAAAATCACCGGCACGAAAATCTTCATCACCTGGGGCGAGCACGAGGCGGCCGAGAACATCATCCATCTCGTGCTCGCGCGCCTGCCCGACGCATTGCCCGGCACGCGCGGCATCTCGCTCTTCCTCGTACCGAAATTCCTGCTGAAGCCGGACGGAACGCCGGGCGCGCGCAACGACCTCAGATGCGTCGGCCTCGAGCACAAGCTCGGCATCCACGGCTCGCCCACCTGCGTGATGTCGTTCGGCGACAACGGCGGCGCGACCGGCTTCCTGATCGGGCACGAGAACAAGGGCATGTCGGCGATGTTCACGATGATGAACGCCGCGCGCCTGAACGTCGGCGTGCAAGGCGTCGCGATCGCCGAACGCAGCTATCAGCAAGCACTCGGCTACGCGCGCGACCGCCGCCAGGGAAAACCGTTCGGCTTGCAGCACGAGATGACGGACATGATGCCGATCATCTTCCACGCCGACGTGCGGCGCATGTTGCTCACGCAGAAAGCGTTGGCGGAGGCGGGCAGGGCGATCTGCCTCGCGAACGCGATCGCAATCGACGAAGCGCGCCACGGGGAAACGCCCGCGATCCGCGCCGCCGCGAAGGCGCGCGAGGAACTGCTGACGCCCTTGTCGAAGGCGTGGTCGACGGACGCGGGCGTGGAGGCGGCATCGCTCGGCGTCCAGGTCCACGGCGGCATGGGCTTCATCGAAGAAACCGGCGCGGCGCAGCACTACCGCGACGCCCGCATCGCGCCGATCTATGAGGGCACGAACGGCATTCAGGCGATCGACTTGCTTGGCCGCAAACTGGCGCTTGAGGGTGGAGAGGCCGTGAACCGCTTCATGGCGGAGGTTCAGCAGACCGCCGCGCTCTGCGAGCGCACGCCGCAAATTCAGCTGAACGCAATCGCCAAAGAACTTGCCCGCGTGCACAAAGCCGCCGACAGCGCCACCGCCTGGCTGCGCGAACAGATGCGCAAGTCGCCGAACGAAGCGCTCCCCGGCGCGACGCCTTATCTGCGCCTGATGGGCAGTCTCGCCGGCGCCCACTTCCTCGCGCGCGGCGCGCTCGCCGCACACGATCGTCTGGTGAAAGGCGACGCCGACCGTCCGTTCCTCTCGACCCGCATCGCCGTCGCCCAATTCTTCGCCGAACAAATTCTGCCGCAAGCCGAAGGCCTGCTCGGCCCCATCACCCGCGGCGCCGGCGGCCCCTTCGCCCTCAGCGCCGATGAGATCGGAAATTGAAATCACCCCTCGCCCTTCCGATACCGGAAGGGCGAGGGGCGCCGATATCACTACGCTGCCGCAACCGCCTGCAGGCCGTATTTCCGCTCGAGCCTCGCCCGCGCGGACGGCTTTACGTTGACCTTGCTCAAGTCGCCGCCCGCCCACGCCATCACCTTCGGGTCCATGACGGCGAACCACAGCGGCGGGATCGCGGCCAGCGCATACATGCCCGGATACCCGCTCGGCAGACGCGGCAGATCGGGGAAGTCGCGCAGCGCCTGATACGGACGAAGCGCATTCGCGTGATGGTCCGAGTGGCGCTGCAAATGGAACGTCAGCAAGTTCGACACTGTGTGGTTCGTGTTCCACGAATGGCGCGGCTGGACGGGCTCGTAGCGGCCGTTTGCAAGCTTCTGACGCAACAGCCCATAGTGCTCGACGTAGTTCGCCTGCGTCAGCCCATACCAACCGACGAGATGGTGGATCACGAGGAACGGCAACATCTTCCAGCCGAACAGAGCGATCACCGCGGCGCCGATCACGAACGTGATCGCATAACCCTGCAGCACGTCGTTCTCGATCGACCACGCGCTCTTGCCCTTCTTCTCAAGGCGCAGCCGCTCGTGCTCCCACCCGCGGAAAAACGCACCCGGCAGTTCGCGCCGCGCAAACTGATAGATCGACTCGCCCATGCGCGACGAAGCCGGATCCTCCGGCGTCGACACCCAAACGTGATGCCCTCGATTGTGCTCGATGCAGAAATGGCCATAGCCGATCAGCGCGTTGATCACCTTCGCCGAGAACCGGTCGGCCGCATTCGTCTTGTGCCCGAGTTCATGCCCGATCGTCAGCACGTCGCCGTGCAGCATCCCGACGCCGAACGCGAACACGCCGATCGCCCACCAGGGAAGGTCCTGCGTCCCCACAAACCAGACGACGACAAAGAAGCTCGCATAGAACACCGGCACAGAGGCGTGCAGCAGCCAGCGATAGAACGGATCGCTCGCCATCGCCTCGACGACTTCTTCCGGCGGATTGTGCGTATCCTCGCCGACCAAAAAGTCGAGCGCCGGGATCACGAAATAGATGTAGACCATCGGCAAAAAGATCGCCGCGATGCTCCCCGTCCAGAAATAGAGCCCCACCGCCGCCGGCGCGACGAACGCGAGCAGGAACGAGAAGAACCAGAAATAGCGCTTGCCGTCGGTATAGGTGACGGTGCGCCCATCGGCGGTCTGCCCGGTAAACGTCATGAGACAAGGCTCCTTCTTCATGCTTGAGCCTGAAAGCTAAGCCGCCCAACGCGAAAACGAGAGTTCCGCCCACGCCAAAAAAGTGGCATTTTGCGCCACACATGAGTGACCGCCCGCCCGAAGCCGCGAAAGCCATCCCCGCCCCGGCGGCCTATATGCGCTTGATGTTTCGCCATTTCGGAACGACGGACGACCTGCGCCGCCGCCTGCTCGCAGGCACCGACGTCGATGCCGACCGCCTCGCGCGCCCCGGCGCCGAAGTGACGCTGTTTTCCTACCTGACGTTCAGCACGAACCTTGTCGACGTCATCGGTGAAGATTGGCCGTTGCGGTGCGCCGCCATCTGGGGAACGCCGACGCAAGGCGCGCTCGAGGTCGCGGTGCGCAGCGCGGCGACGATCGGGGACGCCATTGCGACCCTCGCGCGCTTCGGTCACGTGCGCGGGCCTCACCTGACGCTGCGCCTGAAGCGCGACGGGCAAAGAACGACGCTCGCCATCGCGGGGGCGGCCCCCGTGCCTGAGCGCGTGCTCCGCCCTATGGTCGAGACCGCCTATCTCAGCGGCAAGTCGATGATCGACGCCGTGCTTGAGGATGGCCACGACGAAATCGTCTACCGTTTCAAGGGCCCGGCGCCGGAGCATGCCGATCGCCTGCGCACGGCCCTCGGCGGCCGCGTCGAGTTCAACCGGCCGCAAGGCGAAATCGTCATCCCGAACGCGCTCTGCGACCGCGCCTCGCCCTACGCCGAAGCAGCTCTCTACGCGAGCGCGATCGCCGAACTCGAACAAGCCGCCCGCCGCATCACGACCGAAGACACGCTGATCCTGAAGGTCGAGCGGTTGCTCAAACGCCGCCGCACCGGCCGCCTCACCGAAGAAGAAGCCGCCGACGAACTCGGCCTCTCCCGCCGCACACTCGTCCGCCGCCTGAGCGACAGCGGCACGACGTTCCGCGAACTCCTCGACGCAAACCTGAAAGCGCGCGCCGAACACCTGCGCACCGAAGGCAAACTCACCCGCACCGAAATGGCCGAAGCCCTGGGCTTTGAAGACCCAACAAGCTTCAGCCGCGCCTGTCGGCGGTGGTTCCGCACCCAATTCACCCCTCGCCCTCCCAAATGGAGGGAGAGGGGAAGGGGGTGAGGGAGGGCTTCTCCGGTGCAGTGCGCGAGTCATCTGGCAGAGGCGCTCGACGTCTTCCGAAGAGCCATAGGTTTCGCGGTGAGGCCTTCCCTCACCCCCAACCCCTCTCCCTTCCGATTCCAGAAGGGCGAGGGGAGGCGACATCACTTCGCCAACTACTGACCCGCGGGCGCCATCCCACCCGGCTTGAAGCGGAACACGTAGTAAGGCGCGGCCGCCTTCACCTCCGCGCGCGACTTGAGCGCGATCCAGGGAATCGCGCTGTCGGCGAGATACATCCACCCATCCGGCCCGAACGACAGCCCATCCGCCCAGCGGATGCGCGGGTCTTTCACAACCGTTTGCAGTTTGCCGTCCGGCGACAACCGCGCGACGCCAGAATTCTCGACATCGGTGAGGTAGATGTTGCCGGCCTCGTCGATGCTCGCGCCGTCGGACAGAACTTTGTCTGCGAACGGCACGACGCGCTTCGCAAGCTCATCCGTCGAAAGCGACGCGTCGAGCAAGTCGGCCGTCGCAACCTTGTACATCGTGCCGCCCGACATCGGCCCGATGAAGAGCGTCGCCCCGTCGATCGAGAGCGCCATTGAATCGAGCCCCGGCTTCAGCACCACGAGCCCGAAGATGCGGCTCATGATGCCGTCGCGCGTGCGCACCCAATACCCTTCCGGTTCGACGGCCGGATGCCCGTCCAGCACGCGCCGCGCACGCTGCGTCGCCACGTCATAGATCACAAGCCCCGGCGTCTGCCGGAAAAACGCGACGTCGGCGATATAGACCATGTTGCCGTCCGGCGAGATGTTCAAATCCTGCAGATAAGACAGCATCGGCGCGACATCGCGCGAGAACGTGTGGTCGTGCACGACCTGCCGCGTCGCAATGTCGATCGCGACCAGCCGGGCAGGGGAGAATCCGTTGTCGCCGTGATCGATCGTCCAAAGCCGCCCCTGCCGGTCGATGCGAATGCCCTGCGGCGCGATGTAGAGCGTCTTCTGCGCCTCCGCGCTCGGGAACGGCTCCATCTTGCCGCCGACCAACTCGACGACGCGATTGACCTCGGGCTTCGCTTCCGGATGCAGCGTGATGAACACGCGCCCATCCGCCGCGACCGCGATATTGCCTGGCGCCTCATCGAGCGCCGCCACGACCTCGACGGCCGAAGCGTCGATCAGCGGCGGCGTCGAACGGTCGGGGAAGTCCTTGCCGCCGCCATACCGCGCGTAGAGGAAGGCCGCGAGGCCGCCGACGAGCAGAACCAGAACGATCGCTAAATTGCGGATCCAGCGCATCGAAGGCCCCTCGTCGACAAATAACCAAGGGTCGGCTATTAACAAACCGAAAGTCAGTTGTAAAGCAGACCCATGACCCTTCCCGAAGGTCGGCAACGCGCACGCAGTGCGGAGGAAAAGGCGGGCCGCGAAGCCGCGTTCGTCGCAGCAGCCCGCCGCGCGCTCGAGACGCAGAGCTACGACGAGGTGACGGTCGCCGACATCGCCGCCCGTGCGGGCCTCACGAAGGCGAGCGCCTATCTCTATTTCGCGACGAAGGAATCGCTCTTCCTGCGCGTGATCGAAGACGAGCTGCAGGCCTGGTTCGCCGTCGTCGAAGCTGCGCTAGGCCGCATCAAGACGGACGCGGTGCGTGCGGTGCCGAGACTCATCGCCCGCACGCTCGCCGAAGCGCCGGTGCTGCTGCAATTGCTGACGCTGCTGCACGGCCGCATCGAGCAAAACGTGACGCTCGCCGAACTCGCGCGCTTCAAGCTCTTCTTGGGCGACGCGCTTGCCCGCGTCGGGGGCGCGCTCGAAACGCGCCTCGTGCTGCCGAAAGGGGCTGGCGCGCGTCTGTTGCTGCGCACGCACGCGCTCACGATTGGGCTGCGTCAGATGGCCGAACCGCCGGACCTGGTGCGCCAAGTCGTCCGCGCCAACCCCGCCCTCACCGGCATGACGCCCGACTTCGAATCCGAACTGGCGGTAAGCCTTGCCGACTGGCTGAAGGCATGGCGCTGACCGCCGTGCGAGAGCTTCGAGGCGCGGTCTCGACAACGGTAATCTTCCGTGCTCCGTTCGCGTCATGACGGCACAAATCGGCCCGGTGGGGGCGCGCAATAGGTTTCTCGATGGGGTCGAACGTTTGGGCAATGCGCTGCCCGACCCCGTCTTCATTTTCATCTGGATCATCATCGCGGTCGTCGTCGTTTCGGTGATCGGCGCGATGGCCGGCTGGACGGCGGTCAACCCCGTCACCGGCGAAGCGCTGGCCGCCAAAAGCCTGCTGACGGAAGAGAACCTTCAAAAGCTGTTCGTCGAGATGCCGCGCACCTACACCGGCTTCACGCCGCTGGGGCTTGCCCTGACGGTCATGCTGGGCGCGGGCGTTGCCGACCGCAGCGGGCTCTTCGCAGCGCTCTTGCGCGCGGGCATGAGCGGCGTGCCGAAGTCGATCCTGACGCCCACCGTCATGGTGCTGGGCATGATGACGACCCACGCCGTCGACGCCGGTTATCTCGTCTATATTCCGCTCGCCGGATTGATCTTCGCGGCCGCGGGGCGTCACCCCGTCTTGGGTATTGCCGTGGGCTTTGCCGGCACCGGTGTCGGGCTCTCCGGCAATCTCTTCCCTGGCCAATACGACGTGCTCATCTTGGGCATCACGGAGGCCGGCGCGCGCATCCTGGTCGCCGACTGGACGATGAACCCGCTCGGCAATTGGTGGTTCAGCCTGGCGACCGCGACCGTCTTCACGGCGCTGGCTTGGTTCGTCGCCGAACGCATTGTCGCTCCAAGGCTCGGCGAGTGGCGTGGAGACGGCGCCAAAGCCGATCTCGCCGCCGCAGCGCTGACGCGGTTGGAGCGGCGCGGTTTGCGCAGGGCGGGCCTCGCCGCGCTCGGTGTCGTCGCGCTCTTCGCCGCGTTGACGTTGTGGCCCGGCTTCACGCCGCTCTACGACGAAGCCGCCGTGGAGTCGCAGCGCCTCACGCCATTCTACCGCAGCCTGACCGCAGGCTTCTTCCTTCTCTTCATCTCTTGCGGTTGGGCGTACGGGGCGGCGGTGGGCACGATCAAGTCGCACCGCGACGTCGTGGCGATGATGGCCAAGGGTCTTGAGGGTATGTTGCCCTATCTCGTGCTGATCTTCTTCGGCGCGCATTTCGTGGCCATGTTCGGATGGTCGAATCTGGGACCCATCACCGCGATCGCCGGGGCCGAGCAGTTGCGCGCGATGAACGCGCCGCCCGCACTTCTGTTGCCGATGCTGACAACGATGTCGGCCTGGCTCGACTTCCTGATCGCGTCCGGCTCGGCGAAGTGGACTGCGATGTCGCCCGTCGCGACGCCCATGATGATGCTCTTAGGGATCTCGCCGGAGATGACGACGGCCGCCTACCGCGTGGGGGATTCGGTCACGAACCTGATCTCGCCGCTCAATCCGTATTTCGTGCTGACGCTGACGTTTTGCCAGCGTTGGGCGGCCGACTTCCGGCTGGGCTCGCTGCTCGCCGTGATGCTGCCCTTTGCCGTCGCGTTCTTTCTTGGCGGCGCCGTGCTGACGGCGGCCTGGGTTGCGCTTGAGATTCCCGTCGGACCGGGCGCCCCGGTCGCCTATCAACTCCCGGTGCCGCCGGCGGGACCGTGAACGTCGGCGCGGGATGGATCGAGTCGAGTTCCGGCACGCTCGTTCGTCCTTGATCCGCCGTATCCCCGTTCAACCAAGGTGACCGCATGAAACGCATCCTCGCCGCCATAGCCCTCATCGCCGCGCTCGCGGTCAAGCCCGCAGCGGCCCTCGATTGCCCCACGCCCTATCTCTGCTTTCTGAACGGCAGCTGGGCCACCGACGGCACGGCGTTCGCCAAACCCGCCCGCGTCACGATGCGCTGGCAGGCGGCGCTCGGCGGCAAGTTCGCGCGCATCGACTACCGTATCGAGCCGAAAACGGAAGGCGAGGCGTTCGAAGGCACCGGCTACTACCGCCCGTTGAAAGGCGGCGCCTACGACGGCACCTGGTTCGACAGCCAAGGCGCCATGCATCCCCTGAAGGCGACGTTCACCGGAGCGAGCCTCACGACCTATTGGGGCGTGAAGGGCAAAACCTACGGCCGCACGGTCTACAAACTCGTCGCCGCCCACGACCAAGTCGAAGTCGTCGATGCGATCCTCGACAAGAAAGGCTTCTGGCGCGAATTCTCCCGCAACACGCTCACGAAGACGGAGTGACCCGCGTGGGCCGTCAGTCGACCACAATCGATGTGGCCGCACGCCAGCCTCGCTCGCGCGTCCAAGTTTCCACTCGATAGCGTCCTGGCGCCAAGAGCAACGGAAGTGTCTCGCCGGGGCGAACCAACAAGCGGTCGACGGGCACCGCATCGCCCGGTTCCTCGACCAACCGTGCCTCGACGATCGCTGTCGTGGGCGCGCGCAGAACGTCGGGTATCGCGACGGGCTTCTGCGTCAGCTTACGCCGCCAACCGGGACGGCCGTCGATCAACTCGACCGGTGGAAGAGCTACGACGATATCGGTCAGCGCCGCGCGTTCGTTCGTTTGCGGCAAAGAGCAAACGACGGGCCGGTCGATAGGTGAGACGAAGTGCGTTTGCTCGATCGTCAATGGGTCTGTCCCGCCGATCCGTTTCAGGCGCGAGGCCATCGTCTCCACGCCGAAGAAGTCTTCGGACGTCGGTCGTTCGAGCACATGATCGTGACCGGCATGCACGAGCGCGCGGGCCGTCGGATGTGCTTTGAGAAGCCGCTCGTTGAGATTGCGCGCTTGTCCCTCTTCGCGCATCTCCATGCGCGTGCGCGGATCTCCTCCTTGCCCAGAAGCCACCGTCGCCTCGTACGGAACGAACGTCAGCCCGAGCGCTCGCGCGCGTCGAATGGTCAGGCCGAAGACGGGCTCTGAAGCGTAGAATCCGTCGCTCATCAGCGGCCAGCGTGGCTCGCGTGCGCCGACGTTGGGATAGAAGGTCTCCGCTGCGTAGTGCGTGAATCCGGCGCTGCTCAATGCGCCCAACAGTGAAGCGATGAACGCGCGCCCCTGCGGATCGTGGTGCGCTTCGTTGATGATCACGAGCCTGGCTGACGCCGCGCGCGCGACAATGACGTCCAACGGGTCGACAGGAGCGCCGTTCGCGCGCTGAGGCTCGCATGTCGGGCGCGACGGCAATGAAGCGGCAAACAGATCCTCCCTCCCGACCATACTCAGCGCCTGCTGTTCAATGTTGTCGAAGTGCGCCCCGTCCGGCTTTGTCAGAACCTCCGACAGCTTTTGAAGGACGAAGTCGTTCAATGGCGCAGGCCGCTCAGCCCCGAATCCCGGGGTTGCGATCAGCAAGAACGAAAGCACCAATAGGAGTCGCGCCATCTGCCCTCCACGACGTCATTTGAGTATGAAAAGCGCGACGTCTACAAGTCACGCGCAAACCAACGGAGAGTCCCATGTCCCTTCAAGGCCGCGTCGCACTCGTCACCGGCGCAAGCCGCGGCATCGGCCGCGCGATCGCGCTCGGTCTCGCCGCCGACGGCGCGGACGTCGCGGTCAACTACCGCCGCGAGGACGCGGAGGCCGAAAAGGTCGTGGCCGAGATCAAGCGACTGGGCCGCAAGGCCGCCGCCTACAAAGCCTCCGTCGACGTCTTCGAGGAAGACGCGGCAATGCTCGATCGCGTGAAGGCCGACCTCGGCCCCATCTCGATCCTGATCAACAATGCCGGCATCGCGAGCCGCGGCAACACGATCGCCGACACCGACCCGGCCGAGATGGCGCGCGTCGTGGGCGTGCACGCTTTCGCGCCGTTCTATCTCTCCAAGCTCGTGCTGCCGCAGATGCGGGGCGAAAAGCGCGGCGACATCATCATGATCTCCTCCGTCGCGACGCTGAGTTGGGCCCCGCGGGGCGCGCCCTACAACATGGGCAAGGCCGCCGAAGAAGCGCTCGCGTACACGCTGGCCAAGGAAGAGCGCCCGCACAACATCTACGTCAACGTCGTGGCGCCGCCGTTGACCGACACGGACATGGGCCAACGTCTGGCCAAGTCGCGCGGCGTGGCCGAGATCCACGACCTCGACAAGACGGCGCCGTTCGGCCACGTCTGCGCGCCCGAAGACATCGCCAATGTCGTGCGTTATCTGGTCTCGGAGAAGAACACCTACGTCTCAGGCGAGAAGATCACCGTCCACGGCGCAGCCGACAGACCGGGATTCGCGTGAAGCCTTAGTCCATTTTGAAGTTGAATCCCACGCGCCAGACGTCGTTCGTCACGTCGGCGACGCCGTTGCTGGTCGTGCCCCCGATCGCAATCGGTCCGCTCGCCGAGATCTCGCCCAGGTCGTAACGCAGATACTCGAACTTCAAGCTCGCGCCGGACTCGATCATCACCTCGATGCCGCCGCCGATGCTGTGGCCGCTGCGAAACTCCGAGTTCTCGACCGTCTGCAAAGCGATGGGCCCGGCGTTGTCGGCGAAGGTCTGCGCGAATTTGGTTTCGCCGCCGGCGTACCCGCCCGTTGCGTAGGCCATGAACCAGCCGGCCGTGAAGCCGATGCGCAACCGCGCGCTCGCGAGCCACGTCTGCTCGACGCTGCTCGACACCGAGTAGTTGATCCCCACGCCGACGGGATAAGGCACGTTATTGGCAGCAGCACTTGTGTCGTTCCCATAACCGAGCGCGTCGAACTCGGCGCCGAGGAGGAGATGCTCGCTGAGCGGCCAGTTGACGCCGACTTGCGCACCGCCCGCGAAAGTCTCTTCCTCGAGAAGCATCGCGCTGGATGCCTCTACGGCGGTCAGATTCGCAGGCGCGAAATATGCGTTGTTCGTGATCGTTCGCGTCGTGTCGGATTCGCTCCAACCTTGGCCCGCATTCAGCCCGATATAGTAGCCGCCCCAATCGGCGGCGCCGGCACCAAATGCGCACGACAACGATGCGACGGCGCCGAGCGCCAGCGAACGGACGATCATCAGAAACTCCCCCAATCCCAAAGCTCCGTCGGCCCCCCAGCCGATGGTCCCCTCGATGGAAATCTAACATCCCTACGCGGGCTTGGGCTGTCACCCGCGCGCAACCAAGGGGCGAGAACAGGCCTGGACGAACGGTTGAATCCCGTGCGAGTCATTCGCCTATCGCGCGAATCTGGGGATTCCGTTGCCCGACCCGACTTACCACCTGAACGGCGCTTTCAAGCCGACGGCGAAGCGCCGTGCCGACCTGGACGGCCCCGACTTCTTCCCGACCCCTGCCTGGGCCACGCGAGCGTTGGTCGCGAACGAACCGTTCGAAGGCACGATCTGGGAATGCGCTTGCGGGGACGGCGCCATGGCTCGCGAGTTTGAAGCCGCGGGCCTCAAAGTGCGTGCGACCGACCTCTACACCCGCGGCCACGGCGAAGCGGGCGTCGACTTCCTGAAGGCAACGCGCCGCGCGGACAACATCGTCACGAACCCGCCCTACAACGTCGCCGAAGCCTTCGTCGCCCAAGGCCTGAAACTCGCACGCAAGAAACTCGCGCTGCTTCTGCGCCTAGCATTCCTCGAAGGCGCCAACCGTGCCGAGACGATCTTCCTGAAGCACCCGCCGTCGCGCGTCTGGGTTTTCTCCGAACGCATCACGTTCTACATGAAGGGCGCCGAACGCGGCGGCTCGGGCACCACCGCCTACGCCTGGTTCGTCTGGGACAAAGACGCCGCGCCCGGCACGGAGCTGCGCTGGTTCAAACCGGGCTACAAGTCCCGCCGCTGATTTACCATTCGAGGGCTCAGGCACGCCCTCTGCAAGTCCCCATGCGAAGGCGGGCAGGGCGCATCGCAATGCGTGCCGCGCTGGGACAAAAATGGGGATCGGCGATGAAGAAATTGGCGTTGTTGACGTTGACGGCGAGTCTGCTTGGCACGGCGCACGTGGCGGTGGCCGCGCCGTCGAACATCGAAGGCCTCGTCGCGCTGTGCACGCGTGAAGCGGCACGCAGCCACGACCGGGCATGGAAACTCGAACCGACGCTGCGCCCCACGATCGAAGCGCACCGCGACTTGATGTCGGCCGCATGCGCGCGCTGGCTGTCGAGCGAGCGCACGGAGGTCCTTCTCACGCAATGCCTCTCGCAGGCGGCTTCCGGTCCGCGTCACATTCAACGCGGCCGCAACATGGACCGCACGCGCATCGAGCGTCAGCAGGATCTCTGCCGCAAGATCGCCGCCGAACGGACGAGCTAAGGCGCGTCGATCGCAAATCCTTCCGTCACGACGCCGTCCGCCTTGAGTTTTTCGAGGTTGGCGGCGTCGTGCGATGGGATCATGACGAGCTTCGGCTCGGCTTTCGCAAGCTCGTGCAGCGCCCGGATCTGAGCCGCCACCATCGCCCGTTGCTCGGGCGGCTTCATCAGAAAGTCCTGAACGAAACGCGGCCGCACGGCGGGCTTGGTCACGTTGGACAGAGTCCACGCGACGTCGCCCAGAAACAGAACTTCCCGCCCGTCCGCCATCTTCGCATAGAACATTACGTTGCCCGGCGTGTGCCCTTCGGCGGGGATCATGACGATGCCGGGCGCGATCCGTTCCGCAGCGTCGAGCCCGCGCATGTCGGCGTTCGCGAGATCGGGCGCCACCACTCCGCCCGGCGCAAAGAGACGAAGCGCCGCGAACTGCTTCATCGTGAGCGTCAGCCGCTCCGCCAAACGCTCAGGCACCGGAAAGCGGGCGACGCCTCCGATGTGATCGGGATGCTCGTGCGTGACCGCGACGCGTGACGCGTTGCCCATCGCCGCGATCACACGGCCATAGGCCGCCGCGTCGTAGATCGCGTCGTCGCGTTGATTGCCCGCGGCAAGCTCCGCATCCATACCGGAGTCGAGCACGACGCTGCCCTGCGGCCCGTTCAGCTGAAACGCGGTGCGCACCATGAGATAGGGCGAGAACGCGCCGCCCGCTTCCGCCGCCGCAAACGGAATCTTGTCGCGCCCGACGATCTCGACGCGAAGCTCGTTCGGCAAGGCCGCGGTGTCGTCCGCGACAAGCGCGCGCCAAGCCGCAATGTCGGCCTTGTAGTCGCCGCCGTCGCCGACGTCACCGTCTGCCACGAAGTACCAGTAACCGCCGCCGCCAAGCGCAAGCAGCACCAGCAGCACGATCCCGATCCGCCCCATCCAACCCATGACCCGTCTCCCCGTTTGGTGAACATCAAACCAGGCTTGCGGGAAATCCGCCAGAAAGCACGGGTGATTTGCGCTCTTTCGCACTGCAGCATAGCCTGCGCGGGACAAGGCCATTGCAGAATCGAGAACGAGATGACGATCACCTTGGACGGCGTAGAGGCGCCGATGCGCGAGCGCGACGGCCTCAAATATCCGTTCCCCGCCAAACCCGAACCCGGCAAGACGATCGAGGTTGCGCCGGGCATCCACTGGATTCGCCTGCCGCTGCCGTTTCAGTTGAACCACATCAACGTTTGGCTGCTGGAAGACGGCGAAGGTTGGACAGTGGTCGACACTGGCATCGCATCCAGTGCCGCGAAGGACATCTGGCGTCAGGTCCTGGCGGACAAGGGGGCAAAGCCGGTCAAGCGCGTGATCGTGACCCACCTGCACCCCGACCACGTCGGGCTCGCCGGTTGGTTCGCGAAGAAGTTTGGCGCGCCGCTTCATATGTCGCGCACGGACTATCTGCTCTGCCGCACGCTTGTGATGGACACCGGCCAGCCCGCGCCGGAAGAGGGCGTGCAGTTCTACAAGGCCGCCGGCTTCCACGACGAAGCACTCGAAGACTACCGGAAGCGCTTCGGCGGTTTCGGTATGGGCGTGCACAGCCTACCGCAATCCTTCCACCGCCTCGTCGACGGCCAAGAGATCGTCATCGGCAAGAACCGCTGGCGCATCGTCGTCGGCCGCGGCCACGCGCCCGAACACGCCTGCCTGTGGTGCCCGGAACAGAAGCTGATGATCTCCGGCGACCAGATCCTGCCGCGCATCTCATCGAACGTTTCGGTCTTCCCGACCGAGCCCGAAGCAAACCCGCTGCAAGATTGGCTCGACAGCTGTCAGATGCTGCGCAAGCTGATCCCCGACGATACGTTGATCCTGCCTGCGCACAACGAGCCGTTCTACGGCGTGACAACGCGCATGACGCAATTGATCGACGACCACGAAGACGGCATGGCGAAACTGCTCGAACTCTGCGCCACGCCGAAACGCGCCGTCGACGTCTTTCCCGCACTGTTCCGCACGAAGATCACGTCCGGCAACTACGGCATGGCCACCGGCGAAAGCCTCGCCCATCTGAACTGCCTGATCGCCCGCGGAAGAATCAAGCGAACCCGCGACGCAGTCGGCGTGGATTGGTACGCGCGGGTCTAACCACAAAGCCGTAGGTGGCTCGCCGCCGCGGGCCATGACATAGTCGCGTCGAACGCAGCGGAGCGAACCTCATGTCCACCGATCCCGGCAAAGTCGACCCGACGCTTGCCCCGCCCAGCACCGAAAGCGTCGCATCCTACGAGGGCGGCATGTGGCTCGGCGTGGGTCTGCTCTGCGCCGCGGGCGTGGTCTACGTTCTGGGCTTCGTTATCGGCGTCGTGACGCTGACGCCGGTGACGATTGCGGTGTTCGTCGGGTTGAGCGTGCTCTTGGGCTTGGCCGGCGGCATCGTCCTCATCGTGAAGGTCCTGGCCGACCGCGCGCGCGATCGCGAAGACGACTACTATTCGAAGAACGTGGACCACTGAGGCAAAACATGATCCTCACGACCCAGCACGAACTGTCGGACTACGACATCGTCGAGACCTTGGGTCTCGTGCGCGGCAATACCGTGCGCTCGCGCTTCTTCGGCCGCGACATCGTCGCGAACCTGCGCATGATCGTGGGCGGTGAGGTAAAGGAGTACACGAAACTGATGGCCGAATCCCGCGAACAGGCGATGGACCGCATGGTCGAACAGGCGAAGGGCCTCGGCGCCGACGCGGTCGTGGGCGTCTCGTTCGGCACCTCGATGATCAGCCAAGGTGCCGCCGAAATGATGGCGTTCGGCACCGCGGTGAAAATCCGCAAGAAGGCGCGCACCGTGGCAATGGCGGGCTTGCCCGGCTCGTGACAATCTAAGGGCGTGTGACCGGGAGTTTTGCATGTCCCTCAAGAACAAGACCCTCTTCATCACCGGCGCGAGTCGCGGGATCGGCTTGGCGATCGCGCTGCGTGCCGCGCGCGACGGCGCGAACATAGCGATCGCGGCGAAGACCGCCGATCCGCATCCGAAACTCCCGGGCACGATCTTCTCCGCCGCGAAGGAGATCGAAGCCGCCGGCGGCAAGGCGTTGCCGCTCGTCGTCGACGTGCGCGACGAGGCGAACGTCGCCGAAGCGATCGAGAAGACCGCGGCGCATTTCGGCGGCATCGACATCTGCGTCAACAACGCGAGCGCGATCCAGCTCACGCCGACCACGATGACCGACATGAAGCGCTTTGATCTTATGCATCAAATCAACACGCGCGGCACGTTCATGGTGTCCAAATACTGCGTGCCGCATCTGAAGCGCGCGGCGAACCCGCATATCCTCAATCTCTCGCCGCCGCTCGACATGAGCGAGCGCTGGTTCTCGGGCCACGTCGCCTACACGATGGCGAAGTACGGCATGAGCATGTGCGTGCTGGGCATGGCGGGCGAATTCCGCGCCGACGGCATCGCGGTCAACGCGCTCTGGCCGCGCACCGGCATCGCGACCGCGGCGATCAGAAACGCGCTCGCGGGCGATGAAGGCATGAAGATGTGCCGCACCCCCGAAATCATGGCCGACGCCGCCCACGTGATCCTCACGAAGCCGTCGCGCGACTTCACCGGCAATTTCTGCATCGACGACACGCTGCTCTGGGAAGCGGGCGTGCGGGACTTCGACAGATACCGAGTCGACCCGACGCGCGACCTGATGCCCGATTTCTTCGTCCCGCAATCCTCCAAACCGCCCGTCAGCTTGAAAGCGATCCGTTAAGCCTGAGAGCGCCGGCATCTTGCCGGCCCTTCAAAACAGCGATCGCAGCGCGGCTCAGGGATTGTATGTCGGCAGAAACGGCTCTCCGAGGATGAGGGCCGAGGCGAACACGACCCAAAGCGCAACCCCGCCCCCCAGCGCGCCGAACGACAGCTGAAGCCGCCGCGCCGCCGACGCCGTCAACACGAACAGCACGCCGATGACGACCGCGAACACGGCCCACTCCCCGAGCCCCAGCCAAAGGCTGAGCCGCATCTCGTCGTTCGGCGTGCCGAGGCTGACGCCCGCCGCAAGAATTCGCATCAGCAACGCCGACAGCAGAAACGGAAACGCAAAGCCCGCGCCGAACGCGCGGATCAACGCGAACGCGACGATCCCTTGGAGCAGTGTGAAAGCCGGCCCCGCCGCCGTCACCAACTGCGCATCCAACTGACTGCGATAGAGCCCGCTCGCCAAGCCGGCCGAGTTCGCCCGCAAAAACATGTCGTAGCCGAGCCACTCGCCCATCGCCCAGTGCGCGCCTTCGTGCGCGACGAACGTGAACCCGACCGCGATCGCCGTGAGAATGATCGTCGAAATGCTCATGCGCCCCCCCAGACCGTAAACTTCCGCGCGGACAGCCACGAGGGAAGTCACGAACCCGTGTGCCTCAAAACGCATCCGGATAGGCGCTGAGCGCGGCCGTCCCGCCCGTGTGCCAGAACACGACGGTCTGCTCGCGTGTGAACTTGCCCCGCCGCACGTGCCCGATCAGCGCCGCCATCGCCTTGCCCGAATAGACCGGATCGAGCAGCAGCCCCTCGGTCCGCGCCGCAAGCTCCA
The DNA here is from genome assembly GCA_964561925.1 of uncultured Flavobacteriaceae bacterium. Classification (GTDB taxonomy): domain Bacteria; phylum Pseudomonadota; class Alphaproteobacteria; order Micropepsales; family Micropepsaceae; genus SZUA-430. The sequence continues at coordinate 4,607 of CAZLRW010000046.1, read as the reverse complement.
CCGCCTCGCGCATCGCCGCATTGGGTACGCCGTAACCCTCGCCCATATAGCCGTCGATCACGTGGAGCCGCTCGCTCGCCGCCCCCATGTCGCCGCCCACGAGTTGCATCGTCTCGAGCGCGAGCGCATGCACGCCACCCGCAAGATCGGCCACGCTCTTTTTGTAGACGTTGACGCCCATGATGCGCACGCCGCTGTTCGCCAGCGCCGCGCCAGCCATCAGCCCGGCCTGCGTGCCGCCGCTCGACGTCGCATGCACGATCGCGTCGACGGAAAGCCCCATCGCCTGCGCTTGGCGCTCGAACTCGGCGAACGCCGCGACATAGCCGAGCGACCCCACGGCGTTCGACCCGCCGACCGGCACGACATAGACCTTGCGCCCCTCGCGCGCATGCGCAGCCGTCACGTCCGCAAGCGCCGCCGCCGCTTTGTCGCCGGCCACGACATGCAACCGCGCACCGAGCAACCGGTCGAACAACACATTGCCCGAGTGGCGATAAGCGTCGCCGTCCCGAGCCACCATCTCGATCAAGATCAAATCGCACGCCAGCCCAAGCTTCGCCGCTGCCGCTGCCGTCTGCCGCGCATGGTTCGACTGCACCGCGCCGAACGTCACGACCGCACCCGCACCCTGCGCCAACGCCTCGCCCATCAGAAATTCGAGCTTGCGCGTCTTGTTCCCCCCGGTGGCAAGCCCCGTGCAATCGTCGCGCTTCACATAAAGAACCGGACAAGCCTCCCCCAGCGCCGCCCGCAACCGATCCATCTGCTCAAGCGGCGTCGGCAGATGGCCGAGGGAAACGCGAGGAAACTGCGACAGGTCCATGTGAGTTCGTTCCTCCCGGGAGCGCGGGCATCCTGCCCGCCCTTCTGAGAGTTTCAGATGCCGCAAGAGCGGGCAAGATGCCCGCGCTCCCGGGAGGTTCCATCCTTTGCGTCACTGCCACGATGACTGTAGACCAACTCCCATGACCGCCGACATCGTCGTCCAAGATCGTGAAGAGCTGATCTACCTCCTCTGCGAAGCCGCGGAGTTCGAGCACGCGGTGATGTGCACGTATCTCTACGCGATGTGGTCGCTGAAGCGGGAGGAGGGCGAGGGCGTCACGCGCGCAGAACTCGCCGCGATCGACCGCTGGCGTGCCTCGCTCCGCCAGATCGCGCGCGAGGAGATGCTTCATCTCTGCCTCGTCAACAACATGCTGGCCGCCTTGGGAAGCGCCCCGCATCTTTGGAAGCCGGAATTCCCCGTCCGCCCCGGCCGCTTCCCCGCCGACGTCGTGATGAAGCTGATGCCGTTCTCGGCGGCAAGCCTCGACCACTTCCTCTATATCGAGCGCCCCGAGGGCGTCGACCTCAAGGACGGCGCGGGCTTCGCCCACGCGAACTACCACCGCGCCGCGCGCGCCGATCTGCTCTCGCCCGCGGCCCAGGATTACGTGAGCCAAGGCCACCTCTATCACGGCATCATCAAGGGGCTCGCACGCCTCGTCGGCACGTGCGGCGAGAAGAAGATCTTCGTCGGCCACGCGAACGCGCAGGTGGGCGCGGCCGAGTTCGGCCTGCCCGGCCTCTTCAAGGTGACGGACCTCGGCTCCGCCACCCGCGCGATCGAAGAGATCGTGACCCAAGGCGAAGGCGCGCCCGCGCACAGCGAGACCTCGCACTACGCTCGCTTCGCGGCGATCAAGGACGAACTCGCGCGCATGACGGTGGCGCGCCCCGCCTTCGAGCCCGCGCGCAAGGCGGTTGAGAATCCGTTCCTCGGCGACGTGGCGGCGCCGGGCGACCTCACGGCGATCACGAACGCCACCGCGGCAAAGGTCGTCGACCTCGGCAACGCGATCTATGCGTTGATGATGCGCACGCTCGCGCAAGTGTCGTCGCCCGCGCCGCTGCCGGCGGAGCTGCGCGTCGGCATGGCGGTCGGTTCGACTGAACTCATGTACGCGCTGCAGATGGTGGGCGAGGCCGCCACACGTCTGCCGGCGGGGCAGGGCGCGGCGACCGCGGGCCTCACGTTCACGCTCCCGCGCTCGACGGGCCAACTCGTACAAAGCTGCGCCAGCCAAATCCTGAGCGAACGCACGCGCGAACTCGGAGACGCCGCCGCCGCGCTCGAGCGCCACACGAACCTTGGCGGTGTGGGCGCACGCCTCGCCAAACTCGCCGCGCGCTTCGACGAACTGCACGAGCGGTACGAGGAACACATCGCGCTCAACGTCGACGCGATGTTCAGCGCGCAGCCTGGGACCGCGGGCGTCCCGCCCGCTCTTGCTGACGTTACGATGCGAAAGAGCGGGCAAGATGCCCGCGGTCCCAGGGAACAGGACCCCAACACCGCTCACACAAAAGACATCACCGTCCGCTTCGACACGAAGCGCTGCATCCACTCGCGCCACTGCGTGCTTGAGGCGCCGAAAGTCTTCCGCGCCAACACGCCGGGCACGTGGATCCATCCCGAGGCGACGACCGTCGAACACGTCGTCCGCACCGCGCACAACTGCCCGTCCGGCGCGATCACCTACGAACGCCACGACGGCGGCCCCGCCGAGCGCGCCCCCGACGTCAACGTCGTGCGCGTGCGCGAGAACGGCCCTTACGCGGTCGCCGCCGCCATCGCGCTCGCCGGCGCGATGCAAACCCGCGCCACGCTCTGCCGCTGCGGCCAATCGAAGAACAAACCCTATTGCGACAACTCCCACATCGCAGCGAAGTTTCAGGCGACGGGCGAACCGGCGACGATCGAAAGCGACCCGCTCGAATTCCGCGGCGGTCCATTGACGATTGAGCCGCTGCCTGACGGCCCGCTGCAACTCATGGGCAATTTCGAACTCTGCGCCGGCACCGGCCGCACCGTCACGCGCGCGCAAAACGCAAGACTCTGCCGCTGCGGCGCCTCCTCAACAAAACCCTTCTGCGACGGCACCCACGCGAGGATCGGGTTCAAAAGCGATGGCTGAAGCCAAGCGCGGGACGCTGGACCCAGGCTTTGGCGATGCCATCACCGCCGTATTCGAGCGCGCACAGAAGAGCAGGGGAATCCTATCCCTCGTCCTTCCGCAGCGAAATGAAGGCGTCCTTTCCTCCGTCCTTGAAAGTCACGATCCACGCCGCGTCTCCGCTTTGGTTGATCGCATTCGGACAGAAACGGAAGCCGCCTGGGACAAGTGTTTTTCGCCGCGGCGACTCTGGGAGAGCCAAGGCTTGGTCAAAACCATCCTGAGCATCGACCGCGACGTGGCGTATCCGCTGATGACGGTCTGCTCCGGCCATGTGCGCGAGGTGGCGGTGCGGCGCGTCACGTCGGTGCCGGGGCCGTTCTCGCTGGCGATGCTTGTCTACCGGCTGAACGACTGGGTCGAGCAAGTTCGCAAAGCGGCGGAAGCAAGGCTGGCGGCTCTGGAACGCAAGGTCGCGCCGGAGACGATTGTCGATTGCGTCGAGATATTGCTGGACTTCGAGCGCTTTGAGCGCGCCGAGCCGACGGCGCAGCAGCGCGTTGCGCGCCTCTTGGGAAAGCCGCCGGTTGTGGCAATGCTTCGCACCGTGGTCTTGGGTGGCGAAACGGACCGTGCGTTTCGCGTCTTTCTGCGTCAGATGCAAACGCCGATCCTCGACGACATTCTGGTGACACTTGCGGCGGAAAATCCGCACCCGCGGATTCGATCGACGGCGACAAAGGCGCTCTTGGCGCAATCCCATCACTGGCACGACGCGACAGGACAACGGTCACGGCACATCGATGTGAAAGCGGATCGGGAGTTGTTGGCGCGGCAAGCGTTGGCCGACGCCGCACCCGGCGTTCGCATGGCCGGTTTGGAATACGCGGTGTCGAACGGCAGGGAGTGGTTGGACTACGAGGTCATTCTTCTCGATCATGCGGCCAGTCCGCGAAGTGCGCTGGCGGCGTTGGCCCAGTACGGCTTGGCTCAAGCCGGAATCGACTGGATCGAACACCTTCGCGCTCGCCTGGTTGAGGACGACACGCCAAGCCGCCTCATCGCGCGAACCTTGGGCAAGCATGGCAACGCCGCCGACGGCGCAAGGCTTCACGGTATCGCGGCGGCGTTGCTTGACGACCAGGCGATCCCGTTCCTTTCTGCGGCGGCGCAGTTGAAGAACGATGCGGCGGCAGCGCGTCTGTCGTCTATCGCCGTTCACGACCCGAACCTTCTGCGCGCGCGGCGCGCGGCAAGAGCGCTTGCAGAGGTGGCGGTCTATCTGCCGGCCGAGGTCGTGACACCCATCGCAGATCGGGGGAACGAGTTCTTCGCGCGGGGTCTCGGCCGCCACTTCAAGAGCCTCGGCGTGATGAAGCAGCTTATCGTTCTCGCAAGGCTTGAGCGCGCACGCACTGAGTTTGACCTCGATCTGTGGTTTGCAGTGTCGCGTCGCAAGATCAACCGCGGCGCATTCACGATCACCGACGGCGACAAGAAGGAGTTGGAGCAGCTCCTGCCCGCCGCTCCCAAAATCCGCGAGCGCGCAAAGCGCTTTCTCGCGATCTCTGTCTAGAATGTGCTGCCAAAGCGGAGGAGCGTAACGGCGCTCAAAACCACTTCGTCCATTTGAACACGATCACTTCGAGCGCCACCAGCACCGCC
>CAZLRW010000045.1:0-30326 GCA_964561925.1 uncultured Flavobacteriaceae bacterium | reverse complement strand
CATAAGGCCCCGCCAGCACGCGCGACAGGTCCACCACTTTGACGCCCGCCAGCGCCCCCGCAGTCTGAGACATTGCATTGCTCCGTTGATGGGGAACGCCGAATGAGAAATCCCAAAATGCGTTATATCCGTTTATTTGGCGGATTTGCGCCAAATAATCCGTTTGGAATCCGTTTGGTATGCGTTTGGTAAGCGTTTGGTGTCGTAGCGGCCCTCCCCGACAAATGACCGCGCCGCTGTGCGACCGTGCCGCGAGCGCCGGATGTGGTTGGCCAACAGATTCAAGTCGCAGCCGAGCCCGCGGCGCGGACACGGAAGGAGTGGAACAAAAATAGAACAAACGCTGTGCAAGTCAAGCTTTTTCAATCCGGATAGCGGCCGCGACTGCGATCACGATCCGCCGGCGAGCAACGCATCCAGCTGCGCGAACTGTTCGGGCAGGCCTTCCGCCGAACCGGCGAGCGCGTCGTCGAGCGCCGCCGCCGTCGGATAGAGTTCGTGGAAGGTGACCAACGTCCGGCCCGCATGCTCTTCGAACGTCACCGTGGTCACGGCGCCCTGATCGCTTTCCTCGTTCGTCCAGACGATGCGCTTGTTCGGCACGACGTCTTTGTACGTGCCGAAGAACGCGACCGGTTGGTCGGAGGCCGGATGGCGGAACACGAGGCGATACCCGCCCCCGGTGCGCACATCCATCTCGCAGGAGAGCAACGTCAGGCCCGCCGACGCCGGCACCCACCAACGTTGGAACAGGTCGGCGTTGCGCCACGCTTCGAAGACGATGCGCGCCGGCGCATCGAACGTTCGCCTCACGACGAGTTCGCGGTCGGACATGCGCTCCACGACGGTGCGATTCATGGGCACGGCACTACCGCCTTTTCCGTCGGGCATCGGCCTTCTCCTTGTCCTTCAGCTGCGCGACAATTTTGTCCAACGCGTCGAAGCGTGCGCTCCACAGTTGCCGGTGCCGCGCGATCCAGGCGGCCTCTTCTTCCAGCGCGCGCGCGCCAAGCCTGCACGTCCTGACGCGCCCGGCCTTTTCCGTCGTGACCAGCCCCGCCCGCTCCAACACGCCGACATGCTTCTTCATGCCCGTGAGCGTCATATGAAACGTGTCGGCCAGCTCCGTGATCGAAGCGTCCGCGCGCCCAAGCCGCTCCAACACCCCGCGCCGCGTCGCATCCGACAGCGCCGCAAACGAAGCATCGAGGCGGGTTTCATAATACTGAACCATAAGGTTCAGTATATAACGGATCGACGCACGGCGCGCAAGAGGAAACCAAAACACCTCTCATCCTCCCCCGCTTCAGCGGGGGAGGGGGACCATCGCGAAGCGATGGTGGAGGGGGCGATGCTACGCCGGTACAATGGAAGATTATCTATCCTCGTTTCGGACTATCAACCTGATCGACGGAGGAAGAATGGCTCACTTCTACCAATTGCGTGGCAGCGGTGCTCCATGGGGAGACTACGGCAATATTCTCAGAAACGGACTTGTTGCGACTCGCAAGAAGGCGAATATCTCGCCTGTAGAGGTTGAACGGACAGGGCCATTCCTACCGCCCATCACGTTTCCATTCGATGCCATCGTGGTCAGCGAAGCGGCAAAGGAGCAAATGGAAACGGGCCGTTTTGCGGGGCTGCAATTTTCGCGCGCCAAGTACGCCAAGGTGGTGCGCCTCGATTGGCACGAGTGGGACCTGCTTGCACCGGAGCCGCAACACTATCCAGCGTCTGGAGAACCGGAAGACTACATCATCAAAGGCAAGAACTCTGATCGCACGGCTGCAGTGATGCCGCCAATCTGGGCATTCGATGTGCCGTCTACGGAAGGCCTGCAATTAATGGGGTCCAACACGTTCAGGCGCGATCGCGCGCCTGACGCAGACATCTTCAGAGAGTATTCCATCCACTGGGTGTCTGAGCGAATGAGGGTGTGGCTCGAAGCCAGGCTTGGCGAGTGGATTCAGTGCGTGCCAGTGGATCCGGCCTAGGTTTAGCCCGATAGCCTGCTGCCGCATCGTCATTGCGGAGCGAAAAAGACGGTACTACGTATCATGTCCCCAGATTACAAAGGAGTACATTGCCGGTCAGTGCTTTTTTGGCACCGGGAGAGCTGGCAGCTTACCCGGCGGCAATCCGGCGGTGAATCGCGGGCAGCAAATCTTCGATCCGGCCGACGATATCCGTATTGAACCGGAGGCCCATGCTCCGAAACGCATCGGCCCATGCCGTATCACAACGAAATACGTCTACATATGGAATATAGGTTGCGTGCAACAGGTCCGCTGCGTCGGATTGCCTGAATCGCCGTGTCGGCTTTCCCGCCTCCGCCGCCGAGATGATGTCACTGAGACATTTTCCGAACCCGCCAGCGACTGAGTCGGTTGCAGGTAGAGCCATGGCATCGAGGTCGTCATCGGTGTAGCGCGCGGCTGCCCTGACCACACTGCGCCTCATCCCGGCAAGAGTGCCCGCGATCACTCCACGCCGCGCCTTTACTGTCGCGCCAGCGATCAATGAGCGTGCTTGGTTCTTGCGAAGGTCGGCTGGCCCTTCGATCTGCTCGAAGAACTCAGCAATTTTCTCAACGATCGGATTCAGTTTGCCAATCAGACTTGCGCCCAAATTGCGAACCAAGAAGGGTAGTCTTAACGATTGATCCACATCGACACACATTCGCGCAATTAGACTCACCGGGTCGGTAAGCGCGCCTCGAAGGTACTCCTCAAATTTGTGCGCGCCCGCTCTCCCTGCGATGAAATCCGCAATCGCGAATCGATCAAGCTCCACGTCGAGGGGAAATTTTTCGTTTATGTTCGTCGCGATGCCCTCAAGAACCACGCCGCCCTTGTCGGTTTTTGTCAGAAATGAGATGAGATCGATCTGCGCCATTGCCTTGCGTCGCGCTTTTCTATTTTGACCTTGCTCTTTGAGCAAACTATGCATGGATGAGCGAAGGCCGCCGAGAAAATCCGCAAGCTCGACGGATTCCACGTCAAACCATTTGTCATCCTCACTGGTGGCGCTGATTGTTGTTGTCGCATCAAAATGGTGCTCGATCTCGCTCTGCATCAGGTCGGTCCAGAAGCGCATGCACTTTCCTTTGGAGAGGCGCTTGAGGGTCGCGGCGCGCCCCGACGACAAAGGTGCGAAATCCATGCCTGTGTGCGCAATCTCGGAAAGGTGGACAGCGGAGTAGCGCACTTCAATGTGCCCTGCCGCGACTAGTGACGAAAGGTCGTTATCCAAGTCGCTATAGAACACCTCTTTACCTGATGGCGGACGCGCTATGTGTGAAAAGTCTTGCGCATCCAAGTATACGATCAGTTTGGCGCTCATCCGATCGACTGGCCTTTCTCATCAGTGCTCGCTGATGAGCTACGCGGGCGCTATAGCCAATGCGACCGGATCCAAACGCTTGTAGCCCTTTAAACTGGCCGCGTTTTGTATGTCAGTTTTGTAGGCGCGCATCATCGACAAAATCTCGTCCGCCAGAGCTCTAAAGTCCGCGGCATTGAGATCCAGGTACTCGCCGTGTGCAACCTTGTTGCGCCTCTTCACCAAGCTCTCATCAAGTAGTTTGAACTTGGTCTCATATGATGACACCGAAATGTCTATAGACGCCGCGATGTTGGCGAACACCTTAGATGTCAAATTCGACTCAGTATCCACTGCGTTCGATAGGCTCATTTTCGCGGGCCTATCCATCTCGGCCAACACAAAGTCCAATGCCTCGATATTGGGTTTCGCCTTTCGGCTGTCGCTAAGCAGCGCGAGCTTCCCTTTCAAGCCAAGCACGGCGAAGCACGTCTTGAGGTCACGATATCGGTGTCCTTGGTTGTCGACGAAGTTGAGGTAGTGCTCCGATGCCGCTTTGATGAAGCCCTCCCAATGCGCGTACACCAGCGCGACTCCTGCCCGAAGAAAGGTACGTGAACTCTCCGAGCTTGATTTCGTGGCGAGCTTGAAGTCAGAGATTTCCTTAAGGCGCCAGCTCATTTCGGCGTCCAGCACCTCCTGCAACTGGTTAAGTGTTCGGATCTTGGTCATCGCTCGCGCATTCCATTCAGGGCGCGGGGTTGAGCAAATGTCTGCCTATCGGCAGCAGTCTGGCGAGTCTCGTTGTTCCGCGAACGCCTGCGCCGGAGTTGTTGATGAACTCTGCATTGATCCAAAGGCCTTGGGCTGCACGTACGAGGAACGCGGTCCGATCGGTTGGTCGCATCGCACTTATCGCGTCAATGTTCTGGGAGACCCCTGTGGCAAGAACCTCAAATACAGACATTAAGAACTTGCCAGTGAAGGCCTGACCATTCCAGCGCTTAAAGGCGCGGTCCTGCAAAGCCTCATTCAGATATTGAAACGTTTTTGCGAAGACCTCTCCTTCGGCAGCTCGGTCAAAGTGCGGATCTGTCGCCATCTTCATCAGAGCGCCGTCCAAATACTCGTGGACATCGAGGCCTGCTCGGTAAGCAACGGATCTAAAGGCAAAAAATCGCAACGCCAGTTCGACTCCCGCTTGCGCCTCGATCGCGGCGTCTGTCAGAGCTGTCGTGGCTTTGAAAGCTGTGTCGTCGGACCTTTGGATGAGCCAATTGTAGAACTCAGGGTTTATCGAGACCGCAATACTGTTTCTCACTTCCTGCTCGGTCAGCGCAGCGCCGCCGGTGTTCAACCTTTGGAAGAGCTCGAACTTAGCCGTGAGATCACTCTCGCTCTTGAGGATCTCCACGCGCACGCGTGCCCTCTTGATCTCGATTTGCAACGTCTGGCCTAGTCCATCAGCTGCATCATCAGCGGAGTCGGTCCATCGCTTGCCGTTGAGACTCGGCAGAAACTGTGTCCCGTTAAGGATCAGTGGCCCCAACTCCCCGGCACGATCGCCCTTTAGATCTCCGGTCAGTTGGAAAAGCGTCGAAAGACGCTGAAGACCGTCAATAAGTTCCCACACCCCTTTGTCGTCTTGAAATACGAATATCGGCGGAAACGGGATGCCGAGCAGGATCGACTCTATGAATCTGGTTTTCCGTTCGTCGTCCCAGCGAAATAGCCGTTGAAAGACCGGATCGATCTTCAACTCATCATTGCGGTACAAATTAATTAGCTCACCGAGCGACATCTCGTAGCCATCGGTGACAACCTTCTTTCGGGCTGCATGGACCTCATCAAGTAGTGTCATAGGCGTCCTCGTAGATTCGTAAATGTCGGCGACGATCAAGCCTAGCCGAGAAGTCGATGCCATCGCAGTGCTCGACAAGACTTGTGTGCACAGACTTGAAGAGCTAGCGATCCACCAGCAAACAAGGGCTCGCTCTTGCTGGTAGGGAATCTAAAATCCACCGATGGCATAGCACCCCTCAATCCATTCGGGTCAGCCGCTACGTTGTCGACGAGGCCGCCCCTCAGCCCACAGTGCGTCACATCGACTCCAGAGTCGGTTCGCATTACGTTCTAGCCAAAATGGTTGTTGTCGTGAACACGTGACACCAGAAACCGCAGAATTCCGCCGATGTGATAGCGTGATGGCACGGACTGCATCCGTTTTCGAAATGCCAATGGAGTCAAGGACCGCCGCATGCCCCTCGACCTCGAAACCCGCAACCATCTGATCGCTTCCGTTCGCCGCTTCGTGAGCGAGCGCCTCGTGCCGCTCGAGGACAAGGTCGCGCGCGACGACCTGGTGCCCGACGACGTGGTGCGCGATCTGCGCGAACTCGGCCTCTTCGGCATGTCGATCCCGGCGGAGTACGGCGGCCTGGGCCTCACCATGGAGGAGGAGGTTCTGGTCTGCTTCGAACTCGGCCAGACCAGCCCCGCGTTCCGCTCCGTCATCGGCACGAATGTCGGCATCGGCAGCCAGGGCGTCGTCATGTTCGGCCGCGACGATCAAAAGCGCGAGTGGCTGCCGAAACTCGCCAGCGGCGAGGCGATCGCGAGCTTCTGCTTGACCGAGCCCGGCGCCGGCTCGGACGCGGCCTCGCTGCGCACGACCGCGATCCGCGACGGCGACGCCTACGTCGTCAACGGCACGAAGCGCTACATCACGAACGCGAACAAGGCGTCCGTCTTCACGCTGATGGCGCGCACCGATCCCGGCAACAAAGGGGCAGGGGGCATCAGCGCCTTCTTCGTGCCGTCGCATTTGAAGGGCATCACGATCGGCAAACCCGAACGCAAGATGGGCCAGCAGGGCGCGCACATTTGCGACGTCGTGTTCGAGGACGCCCGCGTGCCGGCAAGCTGCCTCTTGGGCCAAGAGGGTCAAGGCTTCCGCATTTCCATGCAGGTGCTCGACCGCGGCCGCCTGCACATCTCCGCCGTCTGCGTCGGCGTCGCCGAGCGCCTGATCCGCGACGCCGCGAAATACGCGCTCGAACGCGAACAGTTCGGGCAGAAGATCGCCGAGTTCCAGCTCATCCAGGCGATGCTCGCGGATTCGAAGACCGAAGCCTACGCGGCGCGCGCGATGGTGCTGGACGCGGCGAGGAAACGCGACGCGGGCGAGAGCGTCACGATGGAGGCGGCCTGCGCGAAGTATTTCGCGAGCGAAATGGTCGGCCGCGTCGCCGACCGCGCCGTCCAAATCCACGGCGGCGCCGGCTACGTCAGCGACTACGGCGTCGAACGCTTCTACCGCGACGTCCGCATCTTCCGGATTTACGAAGGGACGAGCCAAGTGCAGCAACTGGTCATCGCGCGCAGTCTGTTGAAGTCGCTGGGTTGACGGTTTGCTAGCATTTTGCTAGCACTATGATCTCTCAGAGAGGGGAGAAAAGATGGCGACCTTGACGATACGCAGCTTTCCCGACCGGGAGCGCGACCGCTTGCGCCGGCAGGCCGCCGCCAACGGGCGCAGCATGGAAGCTGAGGCGCGGCGCCTCGTTCTGGAGGGGCTGGAAAAAAGCGGCGCCGCAAGAGCCGGCGACAGAGGTTGGTTGAAGAAGGTGCAAGGCCTGGCAAGCAAGGCAAAAGGACCGTCGAAGGATCGGTTGACGCCCCGGGAACGCCGTGCGCTGAAGCCCGATGCTCAGGCCGCTCTGCAGAGGCTTCGAGAGATGTTCGCCGACAGCAAAGAGTCCGCGGTCGACAAGTTTCTGTCGGAACGGCGCGAGATGTGGGGCGAGGAGTGACGGTCCTCGACGCCAGCGCGTTGATCGCCTTCATCCGTGGCGAACCGGGCGCCGATAAAGTCGTCGACCGGTTGGACGACGCCTTGTTGTCGGCGGTGAATTTGGGAGAGGTGCTGACGAAGGCGACGGAGTGGGGACGCGATCCAGCCGAGGTGCTTGCCGAGGTGAGGCGTCTTCCCATCGTCGTCGTGCCGGTCTCGGCGAAGCATGCGTTGATTGCGGCTTTGCTGCGTCCTTTGACGCGCTCGGCGGGCCTGTCGCTCGGCGATCGGTTTTGTTTGGCTCTCGCGATGAGCACCGGGCGCCCCGCATTGTGCGCCGAGGCGGCATGGGTGGGCTTGCCGCACAGTGTCGAAATTGAATTGATCCGCTAACGTCGACAGAGGTTCGGCCCATGACCAAAACCATCCGCATCGGTTGCGCATCGGGCTTCTGGGGGGACAGTTTCACTTCCGCGCCCCAGCTCGTGACGAAGGGCGACATCGACTATCTCGTGTTCGACTACCTGGCCGAGATCACGATGTCGATCATGGCGCGCGCGCGGGAGAAGGACCCGAACGCGGGCTACGCGCACGACTTCGTCACCGTCACGATGGCCGGCATCGCGCGCGACGTCGCGGCGAAGAAGATCAAGGTCATCGCGAACGCGGGCGGCGTGAACCCAAAGGCGTGTGCCGCGGCGCTCGAAGCGCTGCTCGCCAAGCAAGGCGTGGCGTTGAAGGTCGCCTACGTCGACGGCGACGACGTGCTGCCGCAGCTCGAGAAGTGGAAGGCGCAAGGCGTCAAGGAGATGTTCACGGGCGCAAGCCTGCCCGAAAAGCCGATCAGCATGAACGCCTATCTCGGTGGCTTCCCGGTCGCGGCGGCGTTGGCAAAGGGCGCGGACGTCGTCATCACCGGCCGCTGCGTGGACTCGGCGGTCACGCTCGGCGCCTGCATCCACGAATTCGGCTGGGGCCCGAAAGACGTCGACAAACTCGCAGGCGGAAGCCTCGCCGGCCACATCGTCGAATGCGGCGCGCAAGCCTGCGGCGGCATCTTCACCGACTGGGACCAAGTGCCCGAGTGGGAGTCGATCGGATATGCGATCGCCGAGGTTTCGCCCGACGGCTCGTTCGTCGCGACGAAGCCGGACGGCACCGGCGGCCTCGTCAGCGTGGGCACGGTCGGCGAGCAGATGCTCTACGAAATCGGCGACCCGCAAGCCTACATGCTGCCCGACGTCGTCTGCGATTTCTCCCACGTGAAGATCGAGCAGATCGGCAAGGATCGCGTGCGCGTCTCGAACGCGAAGGGCTATCCGCCGACCGCGACGTACAAATGCTCGACCACGTATGAGGACGGCTTCCGCGTCGGCAACCTCGTCGCGATCGGCGGCATCGACGCCGCCGCGAAGGCAAGGCGCACGGGCGAGGCCGTGTTGAAGCGCATGGAAGGCATCCTACGCCAGCGCAATTGGGGCCCGTTCACGGAGACGAGCATCGAAGTCCTGGGCGATGAGGATTCCTACGGCGCGCACAAGCACAAGGTCGGCGCGCGCGAGGCGATCCTGAAACTCGCCGCCAAACACACGCGCAAAGAACCGCTCGAAATCATGATGCGCGAACTCACGTCGTCGGGCACGTCGTTCGCGCCCGGCACATCGGGCTACGCGGGCCTCAGGCCCAAGGTGACGCCGGTCGTGCGCCACTTCTCGTGCCTGGTCCCGAAGAGGGAGGTCGCGGTCACCGTCCACGTCGCCGGCGACAGCTTCCCCGCGGTGATCGACACGTCGGGCGGCTTCGATCCGAAAATGCTCGTGCGCCCGGCGGTCGACGCGAAGGCGGAGCCGACCGCGGCGACCGTGCCGCTCATCAAGCTCGCGTTCGCCCGCTCCGGCGACAAGGGCAACAATTCGAACATCGGCGTCATGGCGCGCAAACCGGCCTACGCGCCCTACATCCGCGCGGCGCTGAGCGAAGGCGCGGTCGCGAAGTGGTTCGCCCATCTCTTCGAAGGCGGCAAAGGCAAAGTCGAACGCTGGGACCTGCCCGGCACGCACGCCATGAACTTCCTGCTGCACGACGCGCTCGGCGGCGGCGGCATCGCGAGCCTCCGCAACGACCCGCAAGGCAAAGCGCTCGCCCAGCAACTGCTCGAGTTCCCGGTGCCCGTCACCGACGCCATCGCGCGCGAAGTGGCCGACTGAAAGGGTCTCACACAATGCAACAATGGAACAATGCGAGTCGTCATTGTCTCATTGTTTCATTGTGTGAGATTTCCTTCGCATGACCGCGGCATTCACGCGGTTGCTGACCGACATCCGCGCCTGCCAAATCTGCGCCGCGCATCTGCCGCACGAACCGCGGCCCGTAATCCGCGCGAAGGAAACCGCCCGCATCGTCATCGCGGGCCAAGCCCCCGGCACCCGCGTGCACGCAAGCGGTATGCCGTTCACCGATCCCTCCGGCGATCGCTTGCGCGAATGGATGGGCGTCGACAAGGAGACGTTCTATGACGATACGAAGATCGCGATCGTGCCGATGGGCTTCTGCTTCCCGGGCCTGGACGCGAAGGGCGGCGACTTGCCCCCGCGCAAGGAATGCGCCCCCGCCTGGCGCGACAAGGTGTTCGCGAAACTGAAGAACGTCGAACTGACGCTGCTCGTCGGCCAGTATTCGCAAGCCTGGCATTTGAAGGGGCGCACCCAGGAGACGCTCACCGAAACCGTCGAAGCCTGGCGCGACTACGGCCCGGAAACCATCCCGCTGCCGCATCCCTCGTGGCGCAACAACGCCTGGATCAAGAAAAATCCCTGGTTCGAAGCGGAGTTGCTGCCACACCTCCGCCGCCGCATCTCGCGTATCTTGAGACGGCAATGAGCAAGACACGCCAAACATCAAGCGCTTCCCCCCTTGAGGGGGAAGCTGGCACGCGCGGAACGCGCGTTACTGATGGGGGGCTGACACGCGCCGCACGTCACGCGTCGGCCCCCCATCCGTCTCGCCGCTTCGCGGCGATCCACCTTCCCCCTCAAGGGGGGAAGGGCTTGCTTCTAGTTGTCATGCTGTCACTCCTACTCACCGCCTGCGTCGCCGAACGTCTCGCGCCCGGCCCCGGGCCGACGGCGCCGCGCTTCGTCGACGAGGGTCACTGGCAGGCGCACGACGGTTACGTGTTGGGCATGAGCGCGTGGCCGGCTGAGAACGCCCGCACCGTCATCGTCGCGCTCCACGGCATGAACGACTACGGCCGGTTCATCGAAGGCGCCGCGAAACACTGGCAGGCCAAGGGCATCGCGACCTACGCCTTCGATCAGCGCGGCTTCGGCCGCACCGAAGGCAACGGCCGCTGGCCGGGCCACGAAGTGATGGCGGAGGACGCGCGCACGTTCTTAAACCTCGTCCGCGCCCGCCATCCGAACGCGAAACTGTTCTTGCTCGGCGAGAGCATGGGCGGCGCCGTCTCCATGCTCGCCGCCGCGGGCCGAAGCGAGCCGATCGCCGACGGATTGATCCTGGTGTCGCCCGCGCTTTGGGGCTGGTCGAACCTCGACGTGATCAAACGTTCCGCGCTCTGGATCATGATGCAGATCGCGCCGGGCAGCCGCCTCACCGGTCGCGGCCTCAACATCCGCCCGTCGGACAACGAGAACATGCTGATCGCGCTCGGCCGCGACCCCTACGTGATCAAAGCGACGCGCATCGACGCCATCGACGGCCTCGTCGACCTGATGGAAGCGGCCTGGCGGATGAGGGCGGCCGTGCAGATCCCCACGATGGTCGTCTACGCGCCGGACGACGAAGTCGTGCCCTCGGAACCCATCAAGCAAGCCGCCGTCGAAATGCCGGGCACGCGCGAGGTCGTCTGCTACGCCGACGGCTTCCACATGCTGCTGCGCGATCTGAAGGGCGAGCGCACCTGGGACGCGATCGAAGCCTTCACGCGCGCACCACCCGCGACCGGCCGGCGCGACTGCGCGCCTTAGGACTCCGCGGTTCGCGCCGAGAGCCGGCTCTATCTTGACCGCATGCGCCGAGCCCGCCGCGACGAACACGCGCTCGCCCCTCTCCGTAAGCTCGATGATGACGGCGACGAGGTGCCGATCTCGAGCCGCGCTGATGTTCTCGCCGATGTCAGCGAGATAGCCGGGCAGCCCGAACACGTCCGAGGTGTCGCGCCAGTCTGGAAGACCGGCGAAGTCGCGGCGCCAGAGCCGGTCGATCGTCGCAATGTCGGGCAATGTGCCTTCCAGCCCCGGCCACTGCGTTCGCTTTGCTCGGAGTTCTTCGACCGCCGCATCCGGATTATCGGGTTTGCCATGTCGAAGGTTGCTGAAGTAGGGACGCAAAACGAAGTAGAGTGCCGCTTGTTCTGCGGTGAATCCACGTCGCGCCTCGGCGATCTCGCGCTCGAGCGGCATCTCCCACGAGAAGACACGCGTTCCGGTCCGATGCGCCAACTGCGCCACGGCGCCCGACTCGCCGTGCTCGCGGATCGGATCGGCGAAGATCGGCGGGACGAACCCCATGCGCCCCTCAATCAATGCGACCGTGGGTCGGAACTGGGACCATTGGACACGGATTTCGCCGAGTTGCGGGTTGTTGGGATCTTTCGTGTGCTCTGCCCCGAACACGAGCGCGGCGCCGGGTGGCATTGCCACGGAATAGACGTAGGGTCGTCTGTGAGAGGATGAAACCTCGCCGTAGGCCGCCCCGGACATGATCGGCAGTTCGTCGGCTCGGCTCGCGTCCGCGACATAACTCGGGACTGCCGGCAATCCAGCCCACAGCACGTAGCCTGCGAGCAACGCTGTCGTGACGACTACGGTCATTAGGAAGTATCGAAGGACTCGCACGACCCGCTCCTGAAGCTACGACGACCGGCGCTATCCGCGTTGATGTGTTGTTCCGTCTACATAGGCCTTATACGCCTCAAGGACTCGCGTCCATCCGTGGTCGAAGTACGAGTAGGCAATGTCCCAGTCCGCACCGGTGCCCCATCCGTCCTGTACGAAGGTGACCCGGGTGCGTTTTGGCCCCAGCTCATCGAAGTGGAGAACGACGTGCGTCCGGTGCGGACGCACCACCATCTCTGGGCGATTTGTCCACGTGAAGGACAGCATCACGCCTTCTTGGTAGCCAAGTATGACGCAGCCATCGCAGCCGCGCATGCCACGCTCGTTGTTCGGAAGAAAGAAGAACTCGTAAGGCCCTCCCGGGCGAAGTTGAATATTGGTACCGTTGCGAGCGCCGGGAAAGAAACTCTGCGCCCCCTCGTTGGTGGTCCACAGCGCCCATGCCGTCCTTGCGTCCGTCGCGACAACAACTTCTTTGGTGAGCGTCCGCCGGCCACAACTGGCGTCCGCGTTCGCTTCGAAGATACCAATCCCGAAGGTCACCGCGCCTGCAACGAACAATCGAGCCAGCATGTGCAGAATCCTCTGACGATATATGGTAAGTACATACTTACCAATACGACTTACAATGTCAAGCGCGGCACGGGCAGCGTCGATGCGGCTAAGGTTCCCTTGGCGGCAAATGCGTGCCGTCAGAACGCGCTCCGGCGAAGCTTGCGCTCGCTCAATACAACGGCGTCGTAGAGCGCGCGGTAGTGATCGAGGAGGTCGACGCCCTGCCTTCGAGCATCCTCAACGCGCTCATCCAACGTGACCGGTCCAAATCGATAGCGGTAGTAGCGCCGCGCCGCACGCCGCTCCTCGGGAGTGAGCGTAGGGAGGTGCTTGGCGAGAAAATCACGAGTCATGCGAAGTGCGACGATCTCTTGCTCCAGCATTGCGCGTGCATATTCATCGCGTGACAGGCGGCCCGAAACCGCGCGCTCGTGAATGTCGTTGAACGCCCGATAGCCCATTGCGTTGTGAAGCTCGAAAATCAGGGTTGAGAGTTGATCGATGCCGCTTGCGTCCGGTGCAATGCGCAGGCGAATGACGTCGGCATCGCCGGCGTCGAACTCACCGCCACGGCCCGACAGCGGTGGGGCTGAATCCCAGGCGAGCGGCGGTTCCGTTTCGACAAATCGAAGCTCAATCCAGGCAACGATGTGAGGCCGCGTCGCCAAGGCCTCTGCGATCTGTGGCCTGTCGGTCAGCAACCGCCGCACTTCTGCGGCGGGTGAACTGGACCGAGCCGTCGCAGCCTGCAGGTTCAATATGCAGAGAAAAGCCGCGAGTACGGCAAGGGCGGTTCGCGTCATGCACCCGATCCTTGGTTGGGGGCTTGAGGGATCAAGTTCGAATTCGAGAAAGAACATTGACACAAGCTGCCGCATCTCATTAAAGTAAGCAATGGCTTACCAATAAGCAACCGTAAGAATTGTGACCAAGCTGCAACAAGGTGCCTGTACTTCAGCTGTCGAAACGAACGCGCGTCAATCGTCGTGACCAAGACTCAAAAACGGGAGCCGTTCGAGAGGACAGTATCGAATACCGCCGTGCACCGCTTTGATTGCTGACCGCCATACTCACGCGCGTGTCGAAAGAGGGAGCGAATGAGAGTCCTAGGCATTAGATTTTGCGCAGTCTCCGCGCAGGCGGAGGCGATTGCGTCGTTTCTCGGTAAGGGCTTGGGCATGCCGCAACGTGATGCCGGCCTCGACTCGGCGAGCGGATTTCCCGGCGCGATATTTCCAGCAGGTAATAGTTGGGTTGAACTATGGCCGGCCGGACCCGGCATGCCCTCGCTGACAATGCTGCAGATCGTTGTGGACGACGCCGATGCCTGGGCTGCACAAGCGCGCGCCAATGGCCTCAATCCGCGAGGTCCGACCGACGCGCATGGCGAACGAATCTACTCGCTGACGGGACCCAACGGGTTCGAGATCTCATTCCAGTCGAGGTTGGGTTGATCCCTGCAAGATCTCGCCGGACTCAAGTCACGTTGGGAGCTTTCGGCGGCCTGGCGTTCCTTCTTGCGACAAGCGTCTCGACGGCGGCGACCGATGCCGCGCTCACCCCGCCCCCCGCGCCGGCCAACGCTACGTCTCAGGAGGCGCTTGTCGATGCGCTCGCTGTTCACTCGCGCCGAGTTACTGACGTTCGACGACGCGCTGCGCCCACCGACGCCATTGCTAGGAGAGGCGGAAACTGGGTCGGGTCCGCCGCGCGATAGGGAAGATCGCAAACCTGCCGTCACCGGGCGAGGTTCTGCCACGCATGCCCACATGCGCTTGGGCGCAATGCCGTTGATATTTCGTCCGACGCGAATTCGTTCTTAAGGGATCCGGTCTTCCTGATCCTTATGCGCCGCGGCGAGTGTCTCCATCTGCTTCTCGCTCGACTGCGCCCACATGATCAGCGCCTGCACGAGACCCGCGAACCCGAGCGCGAAGTAGAGATAGCCCTTCGGGATCGGCGTGCCCATCGCTTCCGCGACCAGGATGAAGCCCACGAGCAAAAGGAAGCTCAAGGCCACGATCTTGATCTCTTTGTGCACGTCGATGAAGTGCGAAATCGGGTTGATCGCAACCATCATCACGAAGACGGCGATGATGATCGCCGTCGCCATGATCTCGATATCTTCGGCGATGCCGACGGCCGTGATCACGGAGTCGATCGAGAACACGATGTCGATGATCGCGATCTGAACGATGATCCACGCGAACGCGGCTTTGGCGGCGCCGCTCTTCGCCTCTTTCTGCTTGGCCTTATGCGGCCTGACCGCCTCGTTCATCTCGACGACCGCCTTCCAGATCAGGAAGAGGCCGCCCGCGCCAAGAACGATGTCGCGCCACGACAGCTCGCGCGAGAAGAGCCACAGTCCGGTCTTCGTCTCGAGATGCGAGAGATAGAACAGCGTCGCCAGCAGCGCGAGCCGCGTGCCGAGCGCGACCGCCAGTCCGATTTGGCGCGCCGCCGCGCGGTCTTCCTTGGGCAGACGTCCAGCCAGGATTGCGATGAAGACGATGTTGTCGACGCCGAGCACGATTTCGAGCGCGGTGAGCGTCAGAAAGGCGGCCCAAGCTTCGGGACTGGTTAGGAATTCCATCGTCTGCGCGTCGACCGTTCTTTAGGGAGGCGCCGTCGCGCTCGAGACCCAGTGGATGGTGGGCGCTGCTGGGATTGAACCAGCGACCCCTACCGTGTGAAGGTAGTGCTCTCCCGCTGAGCTAAGCGCCCCTTGTCCGAAGGGATTGGTGCTATAGGGGGCGCCCTTCCGTCAAGTCAAGCTGGCGAGCGCCGCTTCCAGGGCGTCATAGTGATCGATCACCCGGTCCGCACCCAATTCGTGGACGGGGATTTCCGTATAGCCGAAACTGACCACGACGACCGGCACCTGCGCCGCCCGCGCGGTCTTCACGTCGGTTTCGCTGTCGCCGATCAGAACGGCGCTGTCGGCCCGCCCGCCAAGCCCCGCGATCACATCGGTCAGATGCCGCGGATCGGGCTTGCGATAGGCCCGGCTGTCCGCGCCCAGGACGACGGGAAAGAGATCGAGCATGTTGAGTTCGCGAAGCAGCTTCAGCGACAGCGCCTCAGGCTTGTTCGTGCACACGCCGAGCCGATGCCCCTTCGCCTTCAGCCGCGCGAGCAAGGTCTCTACGCCGTCGAACGGCCGGCTCGTCACCGCGATGTTGGCGTCGTAGTGGACGAGGAAATGATCGATCAGGTCCCTGACCGCCTCCGCCGTCACCGGCGCGCCGGTCCGCTCCATCGCGCGCTCGATCAGATAACGCGCCCCGCGCCCCACCATGTGGCGCACATCGTCGAGCGGCACGAGCGGCCGCCCCTCCCGCGCCATGACCGCGTTGAGCGCGGCGGTCAGGTCGGGCGCCGTGTCGACCAACGTGCCGTCCAGGTCGAAAACGATGGTTTCCGGAAGCGTCAGGGCCAAGGCGTTAAGACTCGCGCGAAGAAGAGGCGGCCATCTGCCATTTCTTCGGCAAGAATGCGAAACATTTCTTTATTTTCGAGGGCCGTGCCCGTATGTCAGCGTCCCGACGCCAACTGGCCGGTAGCCCCCGGATTTCTGAAGGTTTTGCTTGACCTCACCCGCCGCGCCCGCACGACAGAAACCGCTTGCCGCCGTGGTCCTCGCCGCGGGCAAGGGCACGCGCATGAAGTCGGCGCTGCCCAAGGTGCTGCACGAGATCGCCGGCCGACGCATGATCGATCACGTGCTCGCGGCCGCGGCCGACGCGGGTGCCGCACGCCGCATCGTCGTCCTGGGCAAGGACATGGACGCGGTCGCAAAGGCCGTCGCCCCGGCTGAGGTCGCGATCCAAGACCCGCCGCTCGGCACCGGCCACGCCGTGCTTGCCGCGCGCGATTTGCTCAAGGGGTTTGAGGGCCGCGTCGCGGTGCTGTTCGCCGACACGCCGCTGATCCGGTCTGAGAACTTCGCTGTGGTCGAGAGGGCGATGGAAGGCGCCGCGGCGATCGGCGTGCTCGGCTTCCGCCCGGCCGATCCTGCGATGTACGGCCGGCTGATCGCCGCGAAGGACGGAACGCTCGAACGCGTGGTCGAGTTCAAGGATGCCACGCCTGAAGAACGCGCGGTCGGCTTCTGCAACTCCGGCATCATGATCGTCGAGGCCAAGCACCTGATCCCGCTGCTCGATAAGGTCGACAACAACAACGCGCAAGGCGAATACTACCTGCCGTCGATCGTCGCGATCGCGCGTGCGCAGGGCTTGCGCGTCGTCACCGCCGAGGCGCCGGCCGAAGACGTCATGGGCGTCGACAACCGCGTCCTGCTCGCGCGCGCCGAGGCGTTGATGCAAAAGCGCCTGCGCGAACGCGCGATGCTGGACGGCGCGACGCTCGTCGACCCCGATACCGTGTGGCTCAGCCACGACACGAAACTCGGCCGCGACGTGACGGTCGGTCCGAACGTCGTCTTCGGCCCGAAAGTGGCGGTCGCCGACAACGTCAGGATCAACGCCTTCTGCCACTTCGAAGACTGCGCGATCGCCGAAGGCGCGATCGTCGGCCCGTACGCAAGGCTTCGGCCGGGCGCGAAGATCGGCCGCGACGTTCACATCGGCAACTTCGTCGAGGTGAAGAAGGCCGTGATCGAAGACGGCGCGAAGGCGAACCACCTCGCCTATATCGGCGACGCGCGCGTCGGCGCAAAGGCGAATATCGGCGCGGGCACGATCACCTGCAACTACGACGGCTTCGACAAGCATTTCACCGACATCGGCGCCGAGGTGTTCATCGGTTCCAACTCGGCGTTGGTCGCGCCGGTGAAGATCGCCGACGGCGCCTATGTCGGCGCGGGCAGCGTGATCACGAAAGACGTTGAGAAGGACGCGCTGGCGGTGGAACGCAGCGACCAGCGCCAAGTCTCAGGCTGGGGCGCGAAGTTCCGCGCCAAGAAACGTGCAGAAAAAGCGGCGAAAGCCAAGAAGGAGTAGCTCACATGTGCGGCATCGTGGGGATCGTCGGCAAACCGGACGCAGCGCCCATCATCTTGGAGTCGCTGAAGCGCCTCGAATACCGCGGCTACGACTCCGCGGGCATCGCGACGCTGGTCGACGGCCGCATCGAGCGCCGCCGCGCGCCGGGAAAACTCTCCGGCCTCGACAAGATCCTGCATGAGAAGCCGCTTCCGGGTTCGACCGGGATCGGCCACACGCGCTGGGCGACGCACGGCGTGCCGAACGAGACGAACGCGCACCCGCACGCCTCCGACCGCGTCGCCGTCGTGCACAACGGCATCATCGAGAATTTTCGCGAACTGCGCGAAGAACTCGAGAAGAAGGGCCACAAGTTCCACACCGAAACCGACACCGAAGTGTCGGTGCACCTCGTCACCGAATACCTGAACCAGGGGCTCTCGCCGGAGAAAGCTGCGTCCGCGGCCGTCAAGCGTCTGCACGGCGCCTATGCGCTCGTGATGATCTTCACGGGTGAAGAAGGCTTGATGATCGGCGCGCGCTCCGGCCCGCCGCTCGCCGTCGGTTACGGCCAGAAGGAAATGTATCTGGGCTCCGACGCCTTCGCGCTCGCGCCGCTCACGAACAAGGTCGCCTATCTCGAAGACGGCGACTGGGTCGTCGTGCGTCCTGACGGCGTGAAGATCTACGACGCGAAGGACCGCCCCGCGAACCGCGAAATCCAAACGACGAGCATTTCGGCAAGCCTCGTCGACAAAGGCTCGCACCGCCACTTCATGGCGAAGGAAATCTTCGAGCAGCCGGAGGTCATCGGCCACACGCTGAACACGGTGCTAAACCCCGTGACGCAGATGGTGGCGCTGCCGAAAATGCCGTTCGACTTTGCCTCCATTCCGAAGGCGACGATGATCGCCTGCGGCACGGCGAGCTACGCGACGTTGGTCGCGAAGTACTGGTTCGAAAGCATCGCGCGCATGTCGGTCGAGGTCGACGTCGCGTCGGAGTTCCGCTACCGCGAAGCTCCTCTGCCGCATGGCGGCCTTGCGCTCTTCGTCTCGCAGTCGGGCGAAACGGCGGACACGCTGGCCGCACTCCGCTATTGCAAGGAAAAGGGCCAACACATCGCCTCGGTCGTGAACGTGCCGGGCTCCTCCATCGCGCGCGAGTCCGAGGTCATCTTCCCGACCCACGCCGGTCCCGAAATCGGCGTCGCCTCGACAAAGGCCTTCACCTGCCAGCTCGCGGTCCTGGGCGCGCTTGCGATCGCGGCGGGCCGCGCGCGCGGCACGATCTCGCGCGACGCCGAAATCCGCCTGACGCGCACGCTGATGGAAGCGCCGCGCCACATGCTCACGCTGCTGGGCCAGGACCCGATCTACGAAGCGCTCGCGCACGAACTCGCCAAGGCCCGCGACGTGCTCTATCTCGGCCGCGGCCTCTCATACCCGCTGGCGCTCGAAGGTGCGTTGAAGCTCAAGGAAATTTCCTACATCCACGCCGAGGGCTACGCCGCCGGCGAGATGAAGCACGGCCCCATCGCTCTCATCGACGAGAACGTCCCCGTTGTCGTCATCGCGCCCTACGACAGCCTGTTCGAAAAGACGATCTCGAACATGCAAGAGGTCATGGCGCGCAAGGGCAAGGTGATCCTGATTTCCGACAAGCGCGGCTTGGCGCTCGCGGGCGACAAAGTCTTCGCCCGCATCGAAGTGCCCGAGGTCGACCCGTTCGCCGCCCCGCTGCTCTATTCGGTTCCGGTGCAGCTCCTCGCCTATCACACGGCGGTCGTGAAGGGCACGGACGTCGACCAACCGCGCAACCTCGCGAAATCGGTGACGGTGGAGTAGGGCGGTCACCCACCCTTCGGTGTGACCCTTGCGCCGCGCGCGTTGAAGTACTCGACCTTCGTGCGCCGGTCGCGCTCGTCGTATTCGCGCCGTTCCAGCGCCACGCCGCGCGCGTCGTTCATCGGCTGACCGGTGGGGCCGAGGCAAGCGCGGGTCGCGACATTGCCGCGCTCATCGTGCGTGAACTTGCGCGTGGTGCAGACGCCGGCGATCGCCGCCGGCTTCTCGTCGGGTCCGAGGTAAGTCTCCTCCGTCATGCGGTCGCGTGCGTCGTAGCTGAAGGCCCAACCGGAATAGCCGCCGCCGGCTTCGTAGGCCTTGCCCGATTTCACCGGTTTGCCCGCCGCATCGAGGATCATGTTCTTGACGCGATTGCCGCGCGCGTCGTAGCTCGCGCGCAAGATCGCGATGCCTTCCGATCGAGTCTCGGGATTTCCCTTCTCGTCGATGAAGAGGCGTTCGATCCGGTTGCCGCGGGCATCGAACTTCGCGAGCCACCCGACGATGCCCTCGGCGCTGCGCACCGGGGCGCCCTTCGCATCGACATGCGTGAACCTGATTTCGTTGCCGCGCGCGTCGAACTCGCTGCGTGCCCCGGCATAGCCCCCCTTCGGCATCACGACCGGCGCGCCCTTCGCGTCGATGAAGTCGAACCCCGATTTGTTGTCGCGCGCATCGTAGTGACGGCGTAGCCCTGCGAGGTAACGGCCTTCGGCGTCGAACTGCCGTACCGAGGTCTCGTTGCCGCGCACATCATACGTGTGCTCCGAGAGAGAAAACCCGTCGTTCGGATTCATCACCCGCCGTTTGCCGGTGACGTCCCAATAGGAGACTTTCGTGCGGTTTCCGCGCGTGTCGTAGTCGTAGCGTATCCGTGAATAGTTCTGCGATGTCGTCGTCGGCTGTCCGTCGGTACCGCACCAGATGCGCTCGGTCATCTTGCCGCGATGGTCGTACGATGCGCGCCAGCCGCCGAGGCCCTCATTGCTCGGCGCCGGGCGCTTTCCGTCCCTGCCGTCGCGAAACCAGTACTCGATGACATTGCCGCGGTCGTCATAGACGCGAGATATGCGCGCCACGCCGTTCTTGTTGAAGCGGGGCGACTTAAGGTCCACCCCGAAATAGAGCGTCTCGACCTCCCGCCCGCGTTCGTCGTAGACGGACGCGGCCGCCGCATAGCCCTCGTTCGTCAGCACCGGTTTGTCGTCGGTGCCGAAGAACGTCTTCCGCGTCACGCGGCCTTGGGCGTCGTATTCGGCCCGCCAACTCGCATAGCCTTCCTTGTTGAAGACGGGAGCGCGCGCAGTGTCGAGGCACGAATTGCGTGTTTCGCGGCCGCGTACATCGAACTCCGAGACGATCGTTGCGCAACCGTCCTTTTGCAGCGTTGGCGTGCGGGCCTCGTCGAGGCCGAAATAGGTCTTCTCCCGCCGCGTGCCCATATCGTCGCCGCTCAGGCGATAGCCGGCGACGTGATCGGAGCGCGTCGTCGGTCGCCGCTTGTCGTCGAGCAGCGATACCGAGAGCTGCTTTTGATCGTAATGCACGGCAACCGTGGCGATGCCGGCCGTCGTCGTCGCTGGATTGCCGGTCGCATCCACGATCGTCGTCTCCGTCAGGTTGCCACGATCGTCGAAGACGTTGCGCCAGCCGTGGCCGCCGCCCGCGCCCATGACGGGGTTGCCGTCCGCATCCGCCCACATCTTGCTGAGGATGTTCCCGGATCGGTCATACGTCGCACGCCAGCCCGCGTAGCCCTTCGAAATCGCGATCGGCGTCTTGCCGTCTGCCGCCAGGAATGTCCTCTCGATTTCCGACCCGCGGGAATCGAAACGCGACGTCCAACCCGCATAGCCCGTGTCGACGATGATCGGCTGACGCTCGGTGCCTTTCATTCCGAAGTAGGTGCGCTTGACGCGATTGCCGCGCGAGTCGTACGCGTCCAACCGGCCGGCGTTGCCGAATGCGACCGTCACCGGCGTACCACTCATTCCAACGAAGACGACCTCGGTTTCGTTGCCGCGCTCGTCGAACGTCGCGCGCCAGCCGGCGTTGCCGTCCGGATGGAGCGCAAGCTCGCTGCCACCCGGCTTGTTGTCCGCGCTCAAGAACAGACGCTCGATCTCGTTGCCGTAGCTGTCGTACTTCGAAACGCGTCCGCCGATCCCTCGCTTCGTGCGCGCAAACGTACCGTCCGCTTTCAGGTATTCGACGCGCGTCGCGGAGTTGTTCTCGTCGCGGATGTAGCGATAGAGTTCGATATTGTCGCTGTTCGCCCAGCCGCTCTCGCCCGTCGGCCCCAGCACCGCGGCGGTGCGGCGCCAGCCGCTGTCGTAGTACTCGTTGCGGATACCGTAATAACCGCTGCCGTTCGGGCGGGGCGAGCGGTCTTTGCCGAGATAGCGAACGGTCCGGTCCAAGCCGGCCGTGGCGCCCTCGCGGTAACGTTCGAAGACGACATAGGCGATACCGGTTTTGCCGCGCCCCTCCTCGCAAGGGAACTGCGCTTCGACGAAGGTCGCGACGTCGGAGCCGGTGTACTTGAGCGTCTCGATCAAGCCGCCGAATTGATCGAACTGCTCTTCTGTGGCGACGGTACCGTTTTCGTTGTAGCCGAACTTGAGCAAGCAGCCGCGGCGCGTATCTTCGGCCAGCCCGAACTTTGAGATGTACGCGCCGCAACTCTCAGGCGGGTCGCCGGTGACGCTTTCGAAGGCCTCCTCTGCACAAGCGCCCGAGCCGTTGACGATCGCGACCGTGCTGGGCTTCGTTGCCCAGCCCTTGGTGACGAACTTGACGCTGTCGCTGCGTCGTCGCGCTTCGCTTGCGCTCAGCGGCCCAAGCCCTTCCCAAACACCCCAGCGGCGCACCGCGGTTCGATAGTGGGTTTCGTGCTCGCGGTAGAGCGCATCCCAAACCGTGAACCCAATGACGAGCGTCGCGAAGACCGCGCCGCCGATCGCAAGCCGCCGCATCAGCTTCTGCCGATCCGCGTGCTCGTCGAGTTCGCGCTGCCCTGCGCCGATCAGCCCCGCCATGATCTGACGGAGGGCGCGGTCCTGCTCGCCCGCGCTCTCCTCGCCCAGATGCGCCGCGAGCGGCCGTGCCGCCGCGGCGATCGGCTCTTCCGTCAGAGCGCCGTCGTCGCCGACGCGAAAACGCAGCGGCTTCGGAAAGCATTCGAGCGCCGGCCGCCCCGCGTCGGTTGCGTTCGGCTCGCCCGAGGCGACGAGGCACAAGATGCGGTCTGCCCGCCCGAGCGAGATGAAATACTGAATCTCGAGCGACACGTACTCGGACGCGACCGCGAACGGCGAGCACACGACGATCAGGCTGCGCGAGGCGCGCAACGCGGCCTTCAGCGACTCGTCCAGCCGCGAGGCCGCCTGCACCTCCGCTTCGTCGCGAAACAACGGCGCGAAATGCGTGGGTGCGCCTTGGACAAGATGACGGTACTTCGCCGGCACGCGCTTCTTCGCAAGCGCCGCCGTGAGCCACTTCGCGACACGCATGTCGAAATGGCTGTAGCTGACGAAAGCCCAGTACTTGAACGACGAATCTTGCTCCGCCCCGGACATGGCCGGCAGTGTCGGCGGGGACGCCTTACCCTGTCAAAGGGGTTCAGCCGGCGGCGATCGCGACTTCGTTGAAAACCGCGACGTAGTGGCAGACGGCCGCGCCAAGGACGAGCCAGTGCCAGATCGCGTTCTGGTAGGGCAGGCGGTCCCACAGATGGAACACGACGCCCACGCTGTAGATGATGCCGCCGGCCGCGATCAGGACGATGCTGTCCATCGACAGCGCCTGCACGAGCGGGTTGATCGCAAACAAGATCGACCAGCCGAGCCCGAGATAGAGCCCGATCGTGAGCGACTCCCAGCGCCGCGGAAACGCAAGCTTCACGCCCGCGCCGATGACCGCGACCGTCCACACGAAGGCGAGCAGGCCCAGTCCCCAATCGCCGCCGACGCGGTTCAACAGGAACGGCGTATAGGTCCCCGCGATCATGATGAAGATCGCCGCATGGTCGAAACGGCGCCACAACTCTTTTGTCGGCGACGGCGGCCACAAATTATACGCGGCCGAACAGGTCAGCATCGCCAGCAGCCCGAGCCCGTAGAGGCTCGCGCCCAAGATCAGAAGCAATTGGTCGTGCTGAGACGCGGTGAAGAGCAGGGCGGTCGTCGCGATCAAACCGAACAGAAGACCGAGAACGTGCGCCGCGGCGTCGGCCCAAACTTCCCCCTTGGTGTAAGTGGGGAAGCGATGAATGCTGCCGTCGTCGTTCTCTACGCTCATGGCAATCACTTTGATCTTGGCACCTAGGCCAAACCGTGGCGGAACGCTGTCGGGCGTGCAGCACACGCGCTTGTGAAAAGATGCCATGAATTGGTTCAAGATCGGTCAATGCACGTCGACTTGTTGTGACGGCGTTCACAGCCGCTTAACCAACAAGGTCCAGGCATCCGGTTCGCTCGAAATCGCGCGCTCGACTTTCACCTTATCGCGTGGCGTCTTTGCGACAACCCCGAAACAACCCGTGTCCATTCAAGCTGGCGATCCGAAGTTCCAAACGCACCGTACGAGCGTCACATTTCATCCGCCGCCCGCCAAAGCTCAAGGTATGGAGTGGATAGAAAACCGGCATGAGAATTCGCTCACAGAATTCTCGCATGGGCCTTTGCCGTTTCTGGCGTTCCGCCGCTATAGTGGCCCTATGACGAACATCACAGTCGACGACCAGAAACGCGCCGCCGCTGAGGCCGCTCTCGAATACGTGAAGCCGAACATGCGCCTGGGTCTGGGCACCGGTTCGACCGCGGAGCACTTCGTGCGCGCGCTGGCGCCGCGCGTGAAGGCGGGGTTGAAGCTGACGACGGTCGCGACGTCCGAGCGCACGGCGACGCTTGCGCGCGAGCTCGGGATCTCCGTCGGCGACCTGAACGGCGTGCGCCATCTCGATCTGACCGTCGACGGCGCGGACGAAATCGGTCCGGGCCTTGCGCTCATAAAAGGCGGCGGCGGTGCGCTTTTGCGCGAGAAGATCGTCGCGGCGGCGTCCGACCGTATGCTCGTCATCGCCGACGCGGCGAAAGTCGTCGACACGCTGGGCCGCTTTCCGCTGCCCGTCGAAATCACGCCGTTCGCTTGGACGGTGACGATGGAACGCATCGCGGAGGCCGCGGCGCGTGCCGGCTGCGCGCAGAACCTAATGCGACTGCGCGGCGGCGAGGCGCATCCGTTCAAGACCGACGGCGGCAACTTCATCGCCGATTGCTCCGCCGACAGCATTCCCGATCCCGAGCGTCTTGCGCGCGCGCTCGAGGGCATTCCCGGCGTCGTCGATCACGGCCTCTTCATCGGACTTGCAAGCGTCGCGCTCGTCGGCACGCCGGGCGGCGTCACCACGCTCGAGCCCCCGCGCCGTTCGTAACACCCGTTAGGCATAACTGGCGCAATTGTCAGTTGAGGATTAGCGGCGTCGAAGCACCTGTGGCGCCACCATGCGCGCAGCACACATTTGTCCCGGGACAATGCAACACACATTCAGCTTCGCCGCGTCTCGCTTCGCGGGCGCCGCCAGCCGCGCGCGCGGCGAAGAAGTCGCGGCGTGGCTGCGCGCGCAATTGCTGGACGCGAGTGAGGAGGCCGAAATCGGCGATCCGTCGCCCGAAGGCGCCGGCTGGACGTTCTGGTACAGCCTCGGCGGTGATCGCTACGGGATCAACGTGACGTCCGGCGGCGCCGATTGGATTGTGACGCTTGAAGGCAGCGAACTCCCGTTCGTACGCCACCACGAGTCGAGCGCCCGCCGCCAAGCGCGCTTCGACGGCCTTGTGACGCTCATCCGCACGATCATCTTGAGCGAACCGACCGCAAGCCTGAAGGCCGAAAGCGGCGATTAACCGCAGGGCTCTGTGAAACTGGCAATGCCCGTTTTCGCGCGCTATTTACTGTCGCGAAAGGCAGAGCTTCGATGAACTGGAATCCAGGCAGCTGGCGCACGCGCCCCGTCGTGCAGGTCCCCCAATACCCGGACCCTGAAGCGCAGGCGCGCGCGGAAACGCGATTGAAATCCTACCCGCCGCTCGTCTTCGCAGGCGAAGCGCGCAACCTGAAACGCGCGCTCGGCGACGTGGCGGAAGGCCGTGCGTTCCTGCTGCAAGGCGGCGACTGTGCCGAGTCCTTCGCCGAGTTCCATCCCGACAACATCCGCGACACGTTCCGCGTCATCCTGCAGATGGCGGTGGTCCTCACGTTCGCCGGCGCCATGCCCGTCGTGAAGGTCGGCCGCATTGCCGGCCAGTTCGCAAAGCCGCGCTCCGGGGACACGGAGACGCAGGACGGCAAGGAACTGCCGTCCTATCGCGGGGACATTATCAACGCCGCCCCGTTCGACGAAGCCTCGCGCGCGCCCGATCCCGAACGCATGATCCAGGCCTACGCGCAAGCCGCCTCGACGCTGAACCTGCTGCGCGCCTTCGCGTCGGGCGGTTACGCCGACCTGCACAACGTGCACCGTTGGAACTTGGGCTTCATCGCGGGCTCGCCGTCGGGCGAACGCTACCGCGCGCTCGCCGACCGCATCTCCGAGACGCTGGAGTTCATGGAAGCCTGCGGCATCACGCCGGACTCCGCGCCGCAGCTCCGCACCACGGACTTCTACACCAGCCACGAAGCGCTGCTCCTCGGCTACGAGCAGGCGATGACGCGCATCGATTCCACGACCGGCGATTGGTACGACACGTCCGCACATCTGCTCTGGATCGGCGACCGCACGCGCCAGCTCGACGGCGCGCATATCGAGTTCGCCCGCGGCATCAACAATCCGCTTGCCGTCAAGTGCGGACCCTCGCTCTCGAACGACGACCTGATCCGCCTCATCGACGCACTGAACCCGGCGAACGAACCCGGCCGTCTCACGCTGATCACGCGTTATGGTGCCGATAAGGTCGATGAGCATCTGCCGCGCATGATCCGCGCGGTGAAACGCGAGGGCCGCAAGGTCGTCTGGTCTTGCGATCCGATGCACGGCAACACGATCAAGGCGCAAGGCGGGCTGAAGACCCGTCCGTTCGACCGCGTGCTGAAGGAAGTGCAGGCGTTCTTCGCGGTGCACCGCGCCGAAGGCACGCATGCGGGCGGCGTGCACCTGGAACTGACCGGCCAGAACGTGACGGAGTGCACCGGCGGCGCCGCAGCGATCACCGACGCCGATCTGTCGAGCCGCTACCACACGCACTGCGACCCGCGCCTGAACGCGAACCAGGCGATCGAGCTCTCTTTCCTGGTCGCCGAAGGAATCCGCGCCGAACGCTTCAAGTCGCCGAAAATCGTCGCGGCGCAATAGCCCCCGTGCGCCGTCTTCTCTGCATCGTCGCGTTTGCTGCCGCAGCCGCGGCGCAAGCGAGCACGTGGGAAGAGGACGAGAAAGCGATCGCTGCATGTTTTGCAGCGATGGATCGCGACCCCGCGCTCGCCGTCGTCAACGCCAAATTCGCACGCCGCGATCCGACCCTCGCGCAACGCACCGACAAGTCGGTCGCAACGCCCGCCGAAGCCGAAGCGCTGCGGGCGCGCGCCGCAAAAACGCGTCCGTGCCGCGAACTGCGCCTCGACGCGGTCCGGCGGCACCATCCGCACCTCGAACCGGCGTATGCCATCCTCTACTATCAGACCGATCAAGTGTTCCAATATCTCCGCGAAGGCTTAGTTACCTACGGAACGGCAAACACGCTGTCGGCGGACGCGTTCGCCAAGTTCAAGGCCCGCGAGGCCGCGTACTTCGCCGCGCCGGACGAAGCGCAACGCAGCGCGCTCGCGAACGCATGGAGCGAAGAGCTGCAGCGCGCACATTCGAACCCGCCGCCCTGGAACGTCCCGGCCACCTGTGCCTGGGAAGAGCTGAACATCGCCTGCCGGTAGTGCAGGGGATAGCGCGACCCGGCGTTCGCCTCTCGCACGAACTGGCCGGACAAACTATGTCGCGAGCGCAACGCCTTGCGCCCCGCCGCACCCGATGCGGCGCCGCTTGCCTTGGCAACCATATTCGCCGCGTCTACGTTCGCGTCTGAGGGGAAGGGGAACGATCGGATGCGCTGGCCGCTTCTGATTTGGTGCGCGTTCGGCGTCGCGGTGATGGGTCTAAAACTCCATCTCGACCGCACGGCGCTGCAATACCCCGACGTCGCCGTCCGCGCCGGCGAGGAGACCTACTACATCCCGCGCGAGATGATCGAAGGCACGAACGGCTTCCGCACCGACTTCCAGCGTCTCGCCGGCTGCTGGGATGCGCGCGAGGCCGGCTTGCTGCCGGCCGCGGCCGCGATCGCGCACTGCGGCACCGCGAAGTCCATGCGCCTCGACATCGCGGCCAAGGTGCTTGGCGCCGACGCGGAGATCGCGCTGCGCGCCAAGCCGCTCGACGTCACGTTTTGGCCCGACTACGAGCCGCCGGGCGAACACCTGCCTGCGCTCGTCGAGGCGTGGGCGCGCCGCGGACAGTGGGCCGGCCGCAAGATCGTGCTGCGTGCGGATTGGATGGTCTTCCGCCTCGAAACGCCGAACGCGCCATGGGTTCACCTTTTGACGCACGAGCCGACGAATGGCGACGAGGCCGAACTCCGCCGCCTCTACGCCGGCCGCTGCTACCGTCCGGAACCCACCAGCGACGCCGGCATCACCTGCACGATGGTCCTGCGCGTCGGCGGCAACGCGGCCGTCGAGTACGAACTCGGCCCCGACGAGATGATGAGCCTGGTTCCCATTCGCGACGGTCTGGTCGCCGCGACCGCGAACTGGCGCAAGCCGCTGTTAGCAGCCAACGTGAACTAGCCGCCGCCCAAAGCTCTCGCCGGTGAAGAGGCCGATGAACGCCGAGGGTGCTTGCTCAAGCCGCTCGATGATCTCTTCGCGATAGGTGAGTTTCCCCGCGCGCACCCATTCGGCCATCTGCGCCCGCGCCTCGGCGAACTGGACGCCGTAGTCGTAGACGACAAGCCCTTCCATCTTCAGACGCTGCGTGATGAAGGGCAGCGTATGGCGGATGCCGCGCGGCTTCTCGCCGGCGTTGTACTCAGCGATCTGCCCCGACACGACGATGCGCCCGTGCCGGCGCATGTTCAGGATCGCCGCGTCCAAGGTCTCGGCGCCCACATTGTCGAAATAGATGTCGATGCCCTTGGGTGCGGCCTGCTTGAACGCGGCGGTCAGGTCGCCCGCGGTCTTGTAGTTGATCGCGACGTCGAACCCGATCTCTTTCAGATAGGCGCACTTCGCCTCCGACCCCGCGAGCCCGATCGTCGTGCAGCCCAGGACCTTCGCGATCTGCCCCGCCGTCGCGCCGACCGTGCCCGCCGCCGACGACACCAGAACGACGTTGCCCTCTTTCGGCTTGCCGATCTCGAACAAGCCGAAGAACGCGGTCAGGCCCGGAATGCCGAACACGCCGATCGCCGCCGTCGGCTTGATCGCGCCCTTGTAGATGTCGCCGTCGAGCGCCTGCACCCCGCGCCCGTCGGTCACGAAATGCGTCTGCCAACCGAAGCCGCCCCAGACGAGCGTGCCTTCCTTGAACTTCGCATTGCGCGAGGCGGCGACCTTGCCCACGCCCGCGCTCTCGACCACCGCGCCGAGGGGCAGGGCGGCCGCATAGGAATCGCCCGACAACCGCGAGCGCATCCCCGGATCGACCGAGATGTGGTCGACCTTGATCAAGGCCTGTCCGTCCTGCAGCTCGCCTAGCGTCTCGTTCTCGAGCCGGAAGTCGTCAGCCCGTGGCACGCCCTCAGGCCGCCTCGCCAAAACCCAGCGCCGATTGGTCGTCATACTCGCGCCCCTCGAATCAAGAGACCCCATTTGGCGACTCCCACCGCCGCCAAGCAAGCTTCCGGTGCGTTCTGTTTGTCACAAACGCAGTCTGGGAGCGCGGGCGTCCCGCCCGCTCTTTCCGACGTTCTCCGGGCGTTGGCGATTTGGCGAAGAGCGGGCGGAACGCCCGCGCTCCCAGACTTTACGGTGTCCCTGAAATATGAACGAGCGCCCCACGAAACTGTGATCCCGGGCTCTCCTCCACGTGCGCCGAATTCCGCCGAAAATCTACGCCGTGAACGCCGGGTGAATGCGCCGTTCGGCCGAACGTTCAACGACCGCTCCCTACATTCATCGCGAGCGTGGATGTTCCCGCTTTGAGGAATGGAGCGAATTCAAATGCGCAAACTTATGACGACCGTTGCGACCGCCTTGACGTTGGGCGTCATGGGCGCGGCGGCGCCGGCTCTTGCGGATGCGCCGCAGACGACCGGCTTCAATCAGACCTTCGGTGGCCCGAAGGGACCGCAATCCCAGTTCGACAAGAACGGGCCGTTCGCTGAGAAGTTCGACGAGCGTCGTTTCGGCGACCGCGACTTCGACGACCGGCGCTTCGGCGACAAGGGCTTCGACGATCACCGCTTCGATCGCGACGGCCGGTTCAGCATCACGTTCGACTTCGGCCGTCACGGCGGACAGTTCGATCGTTGGGAGCGCGGCTGGGGCGACACCGGTTTCGCCGACCACCGCTTCCACAAGCCGATGAGCTATTGGCGCCTCGTGCGCCGGTTGGAGGCGCAGGGTTACTACGGCGTGCGCGGTCTGCGTCCGGCGCGCTGGGGCTTCGGCTACCGGGCCTTCGCCTACAACTATCGCGGCCAGCCGGTGATGCTGCGGATCAATCCGTACAACGGCCGCGTCTTGGCGATGCGCCGCATCTACGCGTAACGCACGAACGATCAAAGCAAGCGCCGGGCAGCAATGCCCGGCGCTTCGCGTTTTCTGGAAGTACCTTAAACCGCTTTATCAGGCCCAACCTTCACCAGCGCCTTGCCGAAGTTGTCGCCTTTGAAGAGGCCGAGGAAAGCTTTGGGCGCGTTTTGCAGGCCTTCGGTCACCGTTTCCTTCCACTTCATTTTGCCCTCGGCGACGAGTTTGCCCATCTCCTGATGGAACTTGGGCAGCATGTCGAAGTGGT
>CAZLRW010000044.1:0-30494 GCA_964561925.1 uncultured Flavobacteriaceae bacterium | reverse complement strand
CCGCCGCAAGGCTCAATGCGGCCGCCCCCGCCATGGCGCTCGCGCTCTTCAACGAATGCGCAAGCCGCACGACCTCTTCGCCGCTCGCACCTGCCAAGGCCGCAAGCTGCGCGAGCTTGGCCGCGGTATCCTCGAGATACGTGTCGATCAAGAGGCGCAGCATCTCCTCGCCGGAGTCCGTTCGAAATCTCTCGATGACCGCGATGTCCAGCACCGGTTGCCCGGTCGCTGAAGGGGCAACGCGCGTCGCCGCACCGTCGAATCCGCCCGTGCCTTTCAACGCGTTTGCCAGTGCGACGATCAGCTCTTCCTTGCGGAACGGCTTGCCGACATGGCCGTTCATGCCCGCCGCGCGGCATTGTTCGACGTCGTTCGCAAACGCATTCGCGGTCAGCGCGACGATCGGAATCGTCGCCTGCGTCGATTTCAGCGAGCGGATGGCCCTCGTCGCGTCGAGCCCGTCCATCTCCGGCATGTGCACGTCCATGAGCACGACGTCGTAAGGCCGCTGGCGCACCGCCTCGATCGCCTCGAGCCCGTTGCCGGCGAAATCCGGAACGATGCCGAATTTCGCCAATACCGACTTCGCGACCAGCTGGTTCGTCGCATTGTCTTCGGCGACCAGCAGGCGGAGCGGCCGGCCGAGTCCGGCAATCGCCGCAAGCGCCCGTTCGACGAGTTCCGCTTCCACGCCCCCGCCCGACGCATCGCAGTCCGCAGCGCTCGCGCGCTCGACCGGCAGCTCGAACCAGAACGTCGATCCGCGGCCGGGCGCGCTCTCCACACCGATCCGTCCGCCCATGCGCTCGCAAAGCTTCTTCGAAATCGCAAGCCCAAGGCCCGTGCCCCCGAAGCGGCGCGAAATCGAAGCGTCGGTCTGACTGAAGCTCTGAAACAGCCTGTCGATCCGGTCGGCCGGAATGCCGATGCCGGTGTCGGCGACGCTGACGCGCAGCCGCCCCGCGTCGGTCATGGCGGCCGCAAGCGTGACCGATCCGCGCTCGGTAAACTTGACCGCGTTGCCCAAGAGATTGAGCACGATCTGACGGATGCGTCCGGGATCGGCGGAAACGTGCCGCGGGACGCCAGCGTCGATCGCGACGTTGAGCAAGACGGATTTCGCGTTCGCGCGCGGCGCCACGATCTCGCTCGCATAGGCGAGCAGAGAATGAAGGTCGAAGGCGACACGCTCGAACTCCATCGCCTGCGCTTCGAGTTTCGAGAAGTCGAGCACGTCGTTGATGATCGAAAGCAGGCTGTCGGCCGATTCGCGGATGGTTGTCGCACTGCGCCGCTGCTCGGGGTCGAGGTCCGTGTCCAAGAGCACGCCCGTCATTCCCAACACGCCGTTCATCGGTGTGCGGATCTCGTGGCTCATCATGGCCAGGAACTCGGACTTGGCCTTGCTTGCCGCTTCCGCCGCGTCGCGCGCGGCGGCCAGCGCTTCCTCGATCTGCTTGCGCTCGGTAATGTCCAGCGAGAAGCCCTCGAGAATTGAAGGTTTGCCGCGTTCGTCGAACTCCGTGGCACGGCCCCGCTCCAAGATCCATCGGGTCTCGCCGCCGGGCAGCACCATGCGGAATTCTGTTTCGTACTGCTCGTTCACCTTGAGCGCGGTCTTCAGCACCTCGTCGTAGCGTGGCCGATCCTCGGGGTGCATGAGCTGCAAGCCGATCGACGGCTTTCCGATCAGATCCTGCGCGTCGATGCCGGTCTGCGCCTTGATGCGGGAGCTGTAGTACTCCATCACGTGATTGCGGCCGAGCCGCGCGCGGAACAAGACGCCGTCGATGTTGTTGGCGAGCGAGGCGAACCGCCGGTCGCGTTCGCCGATTGCGTGCTCCAGCTCCTTGCGTGCCGTGATGTCGACGATGAAGCCGTCGACATGCGTCGGCTTGCCGTCGCCGTCGCGCAAGCTCGTTCGCCCGCGCTCCAGCATCCACTTGACCGAGCCATCCTCGAGCGTGATGCGGTACTCGGCCTCGTAGACCGCGCCGGGCACGAGGGCCCCGGCCAGTTTCTCAAGGTAAGCGGGTTGGTCGTCCTTGTGGATCAGGTTCAACATGATGGCCGGCTCGCCGTACAGCGTCTCGGCCTTCTTGCCGACCAACTTTTCGATGCCGGAGCTCACGTACTCGATGACGATCGGATAGTCGAGGCGCACGCGGAACATGGCGCCGTCGAAGTTCGCCGCCATCACCTGGAACCGCTCCTCGCTGAGCCGCAAGGCTTCTTGCGCCTCAAGCTGCGCGGTCACGTCGTAGATCACGCCCGCGACGATCGCCCGGCCGTCGTCCGTTTCGCCCGTGCGCCGCCCGCGTTCGAAGACAGTTCGTATGGCGCCCGACTTCGTGACCAGCCTGTAGCGAACCTCGTAGCCGGCGCCCTTGGCGGCCGCTCCCACTTCGGCGACATGCGCTCTGTCGTCGGGATGCACCAGGTCGCCAAGCGTAACCGACTTGTGCACCATCAGGTCGTCGATCGAGTATCCGCTCAGCCTTTCGAAGGCGGGGCTAACGAACAGCGCCGTCCACTGTTCGTCGGCCAGGCAAGTGAA
Source organism: uncultured Flavobacteriaceae bacterium (assembly GCA_964561925.1). Taxonomy (GTDB): domain Bacteria; phylum Pseudomonadota; class Alphaproteobacteria; order Micropepsales; family Micropepsaceae; genus SZUA-430. The sequence continues at coordinate 27,937 of CAZLRW010000044.1, read as the reverse complement.
GAAGACCTCGTCGATGTTTTCGAGCAGCGTGCGGAACCGCCGTTCGGCCTCGGCGGCGCGCGCTTCGGCCTGTTTGCGCGCCGTAATGTCGATCAGGATGCCGTCGATGAACTGCGGCTGTCCGTCGGCGTCGATCTCCGACGGCGCACCTCGATCGTAGATCCATTTGATCGTGCCGTCCTTGTGCCGGATGCGGTATTCCACTTCGACCGCCACGCGCTCGCTCCTTGCGCGCGCAAAGGTCTCGGCGGCCGCCGCCCGGTCTTCCGCCAGCACGACGTCGGCGAAGTAGCGTTCGGTGTCCCCGGTCAGCTCGGCAGCGGCGTGACCGGTCAGCTTCTCGATGCCGTCGCTGAAATAGAGATCGGTGAACGGCGCTTGCGCACGCGAGCGGTAGAGAGCGCCGTCGAGATGCGAAGACAGGCTCTGGAATCGCCGCTCGCTTTCGCGAAGCGCCTCGCGCGCCTTCACCTGCTCGCTGATGTCGACCATGAAGCCGTCGAGGATCGGCGGCTCGCCCGGTCCGCCGTCGATCACGCGGCCGCGCTCCAGCATGTACTTGTAGCCGCCGAACGGCGACTTGATGCGGAACTCGACTTCGTAAGGCGCTCGCTGCGCGACCGCGGCCGACATCAATTCCTCGTGCCGCGCCCGGTCGTTGCGGTGCACGATCCACCAGAAAATCTCGCGCGCGGGCTGCCCCACGAGCTGCTCGGCAGCCACGCCGAAGAAGCGTTCGGTGTTCGGGCTCAGGTATTCGACGGTCCAGCGCTCGTCCAGGCGCAGCCGGTAGACGATGCCGTCGATCGACTCCGACAGGCTTTCGTATCGCGTCGTGCTCGCGCGCGTTTCCGCCTGCGCCTCGACGAGCCCCGTATGGTCGCGCGACACGCCGCGATAACCGGCGAACGCGCCGTCGGGCGCGTATTGCGGTTCAGCAGACGTGTTGACCCACAACAACTTGCCCGCCGCACCGCGATAAGGAACGAGCGCGTTCTCGACCGGAAGACCCGCATCGAGACGCTTCAGCGTCTCGTCGAGCTTCCCGCTCCGGTCGGCCTCGCGCGCGACGCCCCGAAGGAAATGACGCCCGACGAGATCGCTGGCCTTCGCGCCCACGCCTTCGATCCCGCCCGACACGTAGGTCAGGCGCCCCGTCGCATCCGTCTCGAACAGCCAATCCGATGCGATGGTCGCAAAATCCGCGAACCGCTTCGCCTCTGCGGCCCGCTCCGTCTCGGCCCGCCGAAGACCTTCGGCAACGCGCGAAAACCGGTTTTGCAGGTGATGACCAAGAACGGTCGCCAGGCCGATCACGATCAACAGTGCTAGGGCAATGGCGATCTGCGACTGCGACGTGTCGCCGAGGGTCCGGATATGACGGCTCCACCAGAGATCTTGCGTCTCCTGCACGATGCCGTGCAGCTGCCCGAGCTTTCGCCGCGCGACGCGCTCGGCGCGCTCCATGGCGGCCATCTGCGCGTGCAGGACGTCGTGGTTCCCCGATTTCGCCGCCAGCAAGGTTGCCGCGGCGGCCTCGTACATGAGCGCCGACGCCTTTTCGGCTTCGGCGAGCTTGGCGAGCAGGCGCAGGATCGTCTCATGCCCCCACGCAGCTTCGTCTTCGAAGTCGGATCGCAGCCTCGCGAATTCCACGGACAACGCCGCGAAGCTCAGCCGTTCGTCGTTGGCGCGAGCGCCATGCGCGCGAGCCGTGTCGATCTCCGTGACGGCGGCTTCAAGCGTCGAAAGGCGGTCGCCGAGCTGGCCGACGCGTTCGTCGAACCCTTCCCACTTGCGGTATTCTTCCAGCGCTTCTTGGTAGGCGCCCGCCAGCGAATGCGTCAGCATCACGCTCGCGCCCAGAATGACGAGCGTCAGCAACGCGAACAGATAATGCAGCCAAACGATGGAACGCGCCCCCGTCCGGCCGACGGCGGCTGCGGAAAGCGGCGTCGGCATGGGACCTCTCGCGGATCAGCCCTGTGCGAGCGATGCGTTCGTGCCGTGCGCCGCGAGCGCCCGGTCGACGGCCGCCGCGAGTTCCGACATCTGGAACGGCTTTTTCAATGTGACGTCGGCGCCAAGCTTCGCCGCCACGTCCAAGATGTCGATGTTCGACGTATGGCTGAAGCTCAAGCCCCCCGAGATGGCGACGATGCCGACGTCGCCGCGCTTCGCGCGCATGTGGCGGATCGTCTGCACGCCCTCTTGGTCCGGCATCACGATGTCGCAGACGACGGCATCGAACGGAAAGGCATTGAACAAACGCTCGCCGCCGGCGCCGTCGAGCGCGAATTGCACTTCGTGCCCGCGTTGCGCCAGTGCGGCCGTCATCAGTCTCACGAAGAGTTGGTCGTCATCGACCACAAGCACGCGTGCCACGGAAACCCCCAGTGTTCTTGTGCGGACAACTTCACCCGATCCGCTTGATATTCGGTGAAATTCCCCGGGCGGTTGCGCCTGCCAATCACGGCAAGTCGCGTTTACGCCGTCTTAATGTCTGGACGGAATCACGGAATTTGAACGAACGGCCGGTAAGAGTAGGTCGATGGCTGAACGATCGACGACACCGCCCGCTGCCGGCGCGCCGCACGCGACATGGGTCGCCCGCGCGTCGTTTGTCGCCGGCGTCACCGCCGCGGCCGAACTCCTGACGGACGCCGTCCTCGCCACGCCGTTCGGAGAAAGCGCACCGCTGGCCGTCGTCGTCGATGCGCTGGCGCTTGCCGCTCTCGTCGGACTTGCCGACATCGCCTTCAACTGGTCCCGCGCGCGCATTGCCGCGGCGGTGCGCGATGCCGGAACGCTCGCCGTCACGGTCTTTGCGTTCGACACCGTGTTGCCGCCGCTCTTGGAAGAGTGGTTGGGAGGCGACCACACCCCGGGTCTTCTGATCGGCGCTGCGGCGCTCGCGGCCGTCGCCGCGTGGGTTGCGGGATGGTTGCGCTATTTGGACGAACAGGGACAGGCCGAGAATCTTGCGGAGTCCGCGATGCCGGTGCGCCCGATGATCGTGGCGACCTGCGTCACCGCATTGCTGCTTGTGGCCGTGCCTGTCCTCTCGGCCGCCCACAAGGCGCTTGCCGACGCCGAAGACCGTCTCGTGCCCGAAATCCTCAGTCTCGCTGAACGCCGCCTGACGCTGAGCGAGCGCATCGCAGGGCTTTCGCGTGACGACGGGCGCACGCGCGGCGAACTCCGCAATGCGATCGCGCAAGCGGAAGAACAGAACCGCCGTCTCGCCGCAATCCTGGCCGTCGCGCCCGAGAGCGCCGCACCTCTGCGAACGCCGGCACTGGCGGCGTCCCAGGCCGCGCTGATCCGTCACGCGAACGCCGTCGCCGATGCCGCCGACGAAGCCGGCCGGCGCACGGCGGCAACCGCGCTTCAGCGAGCGGTTGCAGGCGAGCGTGTCTTGATGGGTGGCGCCGTTGCGAGCATCGGCCAGGCTTTCGATCGAAGCCGCCAGGAACACGCAACCCGCACCGCCGTCAGACTTGCAATTGCGCCGGTCCTGCTCTTTGCGCTCACGCTCGCGCTCGTCTGGCCGCTGATCGCGCTTCTCATCAAGCAGCAGCGCGCGCTGGTCGAACGCCTCGCCGTCTGGAAGGCCGGCCGCGAGGTCCAACGCAAGGTCGAGGAGAAATTCAAGAGCTTCACCGAGATCGCCGCCGATTGGTGCTGGGAAACCGACGCGCAATTGCGCTTCGTCTCGGTCACCGAGGGCTTCACCACGCTGATGCATTGGCACCCGTCGTGGCTCTACGTCCAGGCGCTGCACGACCTCCAGCGTTTGAACACCCGGTTCGCGCGCTCCAAGTCGGCCGAACTTCAGATCGCGCGCCGCGAGCACTTCCGCGATCATTGCGTGATCATGCTGTCGGCCGAAGGCGCGCCGCGCTTCGTGCGCCTTCACGCGAGGGCGCAGCGCGACGCCGACGGGGTCTTCACCGGTTATTTCGGCACCGCGACCGACATCACCGAAGGCATGCAGCAAGCCCAGCTCAACGAACAAGCCGACCGCCTTCAGTCGTTGGGCACGATGGCCGCAGGTCTCGCGCACGAGTTCAACAACGTGCTGGGCATCATCGCGGGCCATTCGGAGCTCGCGAAGTCGGCGTTGGAACGCGGCACGGCCGGCGCCGCCGACCTCGAACCGGTGCTGGAGGCCTCGCGCCGCGGCGCCCGCCTGACAAAGAGCCTGCTGTCGTTCGGCCGCAAGCGCGCCGACGGCGGCGCGGCACGGGTCGAAATCGCCGGCCTGCTGCACGAGTTGCACCTGTTCCTGAAACCGTTGATCGGCCCGGCCTATGCGCTGAACATGGTCGAGGCGGAGGAGGATCTCGCGGTTCTCGTGAACAAGGATGTGCTGGTCCAAGCGGTCGTGAACTTGGTGCTGAACGCGCGCGACGCGATGCCGAACGGCGGTTCCATCACTGTGCGCGCGTCGCGCAGCGGAGGCACGCCGGATCGCATCGAACTTGCCGTGGTCGATGAAGGCGCCGGTATCCCGCCGCACCTGATCGACAAGATTTTCGACCCGTTCTTCACGACCAAGGACGTCGGCAAGGGCACGGGCCTCGGTCTTCCGCTGGTCTTCCGCTTTGCCAAGGATCACGGCGGCGAAGTGCGCGTGACCTCGAAAGTGGGCGAGGGATCGACCTTCGCGCTGATCCTGCCGCTCACGTCGGAGAGGCCGGTGCCGGGCCAGGCGCAGCCGGAAGGATCTGCGGGCGGCTTCGACGGCTTGAAAGCGCTCGTCGTCGACGACGAACCGGCACTTGGCGCCGCGTTCGCCGCGATGCTGCGCGCCTTAAGGTTCGAAGTGACCGTGTTTTCCGATCCGAACCGGGCCCTTGCCGCGCTCGACGACGAGACGCTGTCCTTCGACGTCATGATCAGCGACGTTCTGATGCCCGGCATCGACGGACCGAAACTCGCCGAACTCGCGCGCGCCTTGCGCCCCGGACTCAAAATCCTGTTTGTGACCGGTCAGACCGAGCGCATGGGCGAGGATGTGACGCGGGGCTTGGAAGACATCCCCTCGCTCGGAAAACCGTTCGAGCAGGCCGCCCTCGCCGCGGCCCTTTCGCGCCTTCTCGCCTCCTCGCGCGCGGCTGCGGCCGCCTGAACGAAGGCGGACCCGAACGTTAATCAAGCCTTTCTTGCAGCGGCGCATCCGCTCCGCTATTGATCCGCCCCTTCAAAGAGCCACGCTCGAGAAACCCGCGGATGGGTGGCAGAGTGGTCTATCGCACCGCACTCGAAATGCGGAGTACGGGCAACCGTACCGTGAGTTCGAATCTCACCCCATCCGCCACTTCCGCGTCCGGGCCTGTGGCCCAATCGCAACCGGCGCCAGTTCGCAAGGTCTGAATCAACCCATCGCTGATCGGGCTCCTGCGGCGTAGAGATGTTGTGCGCCGAACGTCCTAACCGTTCATAGATAACACAAGCAGTGCTAGAATTTTCGCGGCCGCACACGCGCAATGGCTGTGGCCGACTTGCAAGTCTTGGCAGGTTTAGAAACCCGGAGCCTTGCGAATCGGCGAGTGGTAAAGCCTAGTATTCGCCTACTGCGTTTTTGGGGATCGCAGATGTTGGGGAACACGTTGGCCGCGGGGGCGGCCGACGACGCAATCTTGTCGCCGCGTCTTGTGCCGCCGCCGGGATCGACCGTCGATGTCGTCCTTGCCGCCCAGGCGCGCGCCACGCCGTCCGCCGAGGCCGTTTGCGGCGATGCGGAAACCCTCACGTACGAGCACCTGCATCGCAATTCCGATCGCCTGGCCGCGCGCCTGCAACAGATCGGCGTACGTCGCGGTCAGCGTGTGGCGCTTGTTGCAGAACGGTCGGCCGAAACGATCGTCGCCATGGCGGCCGTTCTCAAAGCCGGCGCGGCCTACATCCCGTTCGATCCGACCTACGCCGACGACCGCTTGGCCTTCATGGTCGACGACTGCGCGCCCGCCGCAATCCTCGCGCAGGTCGATGTGGAAGGCCGCAACTTTGCCGCAGGCCGCACGGTGCACAAACTTGCCGATCTCATGGCCGGTCCCGATGCGGCGCCTGAGCGCCTGCTGGGCGACCGCGGCGAAGACCCCGCCTATGTCATGTACACGTCCGGAACGACGGGCCGCCCGAAGGGCGTCGTTATTCCGCATCGCGCCATTCTCAGCCTCGTGCGCGATCAGCGCTATTTCACGTTCTCGCGCGACGAAGTCTTCTTGCATCTGACGACGTTGTCGTTCGACCCCAGCACGCTCGAAATCTGGGGCGCGCTGCTGAACGGCGGCAAGGTTGCGGTGGTGCCTCAGCACGGCCATCACTCGCTCGACGACATCGTCGCGGTAATCCGCCGCCACAAGCCGACCAGCACCTGCCTGACGCCGGGCATCTTTCACTTGCTTGTCGATCACAAACTCGCCGAACTCGAACCGCTGCGCCAGATCATGTCGGGCGGCGAAGTTCTGTCGCCAAGCCACGTGCGCAAGGCGCTCGCCGCCTGGCCGCACGCAAAAATCGTCAACGCCTACGGCCCGACAGAGTGCACGACGCTCATCACCTACTACACCGCAACCGCCGGGCGAAGCTGGGGCGACGGCGCGGTGCCGATCGGCGAACCGCTTGCGCGCACGCACATCGAGATCCTCGACGACGATCGCAATCCGGTCGCGGACGGCGACATAGGTCAGCTCTGCGCCGGCGGTGAGGGCTTGGCCCTCGGCTACTTGAACCGCCCCGAACTCACGGCCGAAAAATTCATCGTGCGCAACGGCGTGCGGCTCTACCAGACGGGCGACTTGGTGCGCCGCCGACCCGACGGCCTCATCGACTTCATCGGCCGCGCCGACACGCAAGTGAAGATCGACGGCAAGCGCGTCGAACTGGGCGAGATCGAAGCGTCGCTTCGCGAAGATGCGCGCATCGCCGATGTCGTCGTCGTATTGGACACGACCGGCCGCGGCAAGCGGTTGGTCGCGTACCTAACATGGTCAGCGTCGGCCGCGGACAAGGACCCCGCCGGCGTGCTTGCGGCGCTGCGAACGAAACTGCCGGCCCATATGGTGCCTTATCTGGCGATGCCGGTCGATGCGATCCCCTTGACGCCGAACGGCAAGGTCGACCGCGCGAAGCTGCCGCGGCCGCCGATCCCGACCGTCGACGGCGCCGTCGCGCCGCGCGACGAGGTTGAGACGAAACTGCGCGACATTTGGCGGCTCGTGCTCGGGTTCGAACAGGTCGGCGCGGAGGACAATTTCTTCGACCTTGGCGGCACCTCCGTCCAGCTCATGGAGGTGCACGAGCGCATCCAGAAGGCATTCGGCCGCGATCTCGAAATCGTCGCCATGTTCGAACACCCAAAGATCGCAAGCCTCGCGCGCATGCTGCGCGGCGAGGAGTTGAACGTGGTCAAAATCGCCGCCGTTCAATCCCGCGCGAAGCTGCAGGGCGATGCCCTGAAGCGCATGCGTGCCGCACGCGCAAAGCCGCTTGCATGAGCGACGAACCGAACGACGACGAACAGGCGGCGCCCTCCTACGGCGGAGCGGCGATCGCGATCGTCGGCATGGCGGGCCGCTTCCCCGGCGCGTCGAACACGCGCGAACTGTGGGCGAACATCAGGAACGGCGTCGAATCGATCAGCCGCTTCAAGCCGGAAGAGCTTGAAGACGCCTTCGACGCAGAGACCCGCAACAGCCCGGACTTCGTCGCCGCCCGCTCGATCCTTGAGGACGTCGACCAGTTCGAACCTGAATTCTTCGGCATGCACGCGCGCGAAGCGGCGCTGACCGACCCGCAGCATCGTATCCTGCTCGAGTGCGCGTGGGAGGCGTTGGAAGACGCGGGTTATGACCCCGCTGCCTACAAGGGCCCGATCGGCGTCTTCGCCGGTGCCGCGCTCAACAGCTACCTGATCCGTCACGTCTGCGCCGACCGCGCCGCGATCGAACAGATCACGTCGAACTATCAGGTCGGCTCCTACGCCGAAATCTCGGGCTCGCTCGCCGACTTCCTCGCAACGCGCATCGCCTACAAGCTCGATCTCAAAGGCCCGGCGATCAACGTCCAGTCTGCCTGCTCGACGTCGGCGGTCGCGGTCGTTCAGGCTTGCCAAAGCCTGCTGCTCTACCAATCCGACATGGCACTCGCGGGCGGGGTTTCGATCACCTTCCCGCAAAAGCGCGGCTATCAGACGATGGAAGGCGGCATCGTCTCGCCCGACGCTCATTGCCGTCCCTTCGACGCTGACGCGAACGGCACGGTCTTCGGCAGCGGGGCCGGCATCGTCCTGCTGAAACGCCTCGACGACGCGCTTGCCGACGGCGATCACATTTACGCCGTGATCCGCGGCTTCGGCATCAACAACGACGGCGCCGAGAAGATCGGCTTCACCGCGCCCAGCGTCGAAGGCCAGGCCGCCGCGATCGCCGCCGCCCACGCCATGGCCGAAATCGACGCCGCCTCCGTCGGCTACGTCGAATGCCACGGCACCGCGACGCCGCTGGGCGATCCGATCGAATTCAACGGCCTCGTCAAAGCCTTCCGCGCGACGACGGACGAAAGGAACTTCTGCACGCTCGGCGCGGTGAAGGCGAACTTCGGCCATCTCGATGCCGCGGCCGGCGTCACGGGCCTCATCAAAGCGGCGTTGGTGCTGAAGGCCGCCGAACTGCCGCCGTTGGTCAACTTCACGCGCCCGAATCCGCACATCGATCTGGCGTCCAGCCCCTTCAGAATCGCCACCGAACGAACGCCGTGGGCCGAAGGCGCAACGCCACGCCGCGCCGGCGTCAGCTCGTTCGGCATGGGCGGCACGAACGTGCACATGGTCCTCGAAGAGGCCCCACGGACCGAGACCGAACGGCAGCCGACGGTTCGACATCTGCTGCCGCTGTCGGCCCGCACGCCGGAGTCGCTCGAGCGCATGGTTCTGGGCCTTGCCGCTCATCTCGAAGCAAATCCTGCGCTCGACCTCGCCGACGTCGCGCACACGCTTCAGATCGGCCGCCGCGCGTTCGACGTGAGGACGGCGGTCGCGGCCGCCTCGATCGAGGAAGCCGTCACCCAACTGAAGAAAGCACCGAAACCGCGCACCAAGACCGCCGCGCCCAAGATCGTCTTCATGTTCCCGGGACAAGGCGCGCAGTACCCCGGCATGGGCAAGGCTCTCTACGAGAGTGAGCCGCTCTTTCGCGAGATCGTCGATCTGGGCGCGCGCGTCTTGAAACAAGTCATGGACGTCGACTTGTGCGCCGTCTTGTTCGCGGACGTGCCGGAAGGCGACGACACGCCTCACCCCATTCGTTCGACCGTCCTCGCCCAACCGGCGCTTTTCGTCATCGAGTACGCAACCGCACGCGTTCTGATGGAACGCGGAATCGAACCCGCGGCCATGATCGGCCACAGCTTGGGCGAGTTCGTGGCGGCCTGTCTTGCCGGCGTGTTCTCGTTCGAGGACGGCTTGCGTTTGGTCGCCGCGCGCGGACGCTTGATGCAGGACCAGCCGCCGGGCGCGATGCTGGCCGTACGCCTGTCGGAAGCGGAACTCGCGCCGCTGTGCGGCACTGCCGTCGAAATCGCCGCGATCAACGCGCCGGCGCTGTGTGTCGCCTCCGGTCCCTTCGACGCGATCGAGGATTTGGAACGCCGTCTCACCGCGCAGGACATTACGCATCGCCGTCTGCACACGTCGCACGCGTTCCACTCCGCGATGATGGACGGCGCGGTCGAGGCGTTCCGGGCCGAAGCTGCCAAGGTGAAATTCGAGGCGCCCAGCCGCCGCTACGTGAGCGCCGTCAGCGGAACGTGGATCACGGCGCAAGAGGCGGGCTCACCCGACTATTGGGCCCGGCATTGCCGCGAGACCGTGCGCTTTGCACCGGCGCTGCAAACGCTCCTGGCCGAGAAGGATTTCGTCTTGGTCGAAGTCGGCCCCGGCCGCACGCTGACGACGTTTGCCGGTCAGTCGCCCGACAAATCGCCGATCCGCGCTGCGATCGCGACGCTGCCCGAGTTCGCTGCGCGCGCCGACGAACCCGCGACGTTCGCCCGCGCGCTCGCCGCTCTGTGGTGTGAAGGCGCGCCGCTCGACTGGACGAAGCTGGGCGCGGAAGGTGCGAGGCGCATTTCGCTCCCGACCTATGCGTTCGCGCGCAAGAGATACTGGGTCGATGCGCCTGCCGCCGCGACCGTCGAACGTGCCGCAGCACCGTCTGTTCCCATCCCACAACCGACAACACCGGCCGCACTGGCGTTTCCAAGCGCGGTCACAATCCAAGAGCCGCCCATGACCGACAGCACCACGCAGGTTCAGGTCAGCATCCGCGCTCTCTTCGAAGAGCTCTCGGGCGAGAGCATGGCCGACGCCAGCCCGACCACAGGCTTTGTCGAGCTTGGCTTCGACTCGCTGTTCCTCGGGCAGGTCGTGCAGCGGCTGCAGAAATCGTTCGGCGTGAAAATCACGTTCCGCCAGCTGATGAAGGACTATCCGACGCTTGAGACGCTGGCGGCGCACGTTGCGAAGAATGCACGGCCCGGCACGCTGCCGGCGGCAGCATCGGCGCCCGTCGCCGCGCCGCCAAGGCCGTTGCCTGCCGCGCCGCAAGCCGTCGCCGCGCCGCCGATGCTGCAGATGCCGGCGCCGAACCTCGCAAGTGCAAGCGGAATGGAGCAGCTGTTCCAAAGCCAACTCGCGGCGATGCAGAACCTGATCGCTCAGCAATTGCAGACGATGCAAGCCGTCTCGTCCACACCGTCGGCCGCGCCCGCGATGCCCGCAACGGCGCCGGCGGCGCCGCCTGAGCCCAAGACCGCGCTGACGCCGTTGCCGGTCGAAGACGCCAGCGCCCCCTCGCGTTTCCAAATGTACCGCCCGGGAGGCGCCACGGCGGCCGACGACATCACGCCCGAAAAGCGCGCCTTCATCGAAAGTCTCGTCAGCCGTTACGTCGCAAAGACACCGGGTTCCAAGGCGCGCACGCAGGCCGGCCGCTCGGTACTCGCCGACCCGCGCTCGGCGAACGGCTTCCGCGCCGAGTGGAAGGAAATGGTCTATCCGCTGCACGTCGAACGCTCCAAGGGCTCGAAGCTCTGGGATGTCGACGGCAACGAATACATCGATCTCGTGAACGGCTTCGGCCAGACGATGTTCGGCCACGCGCCCGATTTCGTCGTCGAGGCGGTGACGAAGCAACTCGCGGAAGGTTTCGCAATCGGCCCGCAGACGCCGCTCGCGATCGAGGTGGCAAGACTCTTCGCCGAGATGACGGGCAACGAACGCGTCACGTTCTGCAACACCGGCTCGGAAGCGGTCATGGCCGCGATGCGTGTCGCCCGCACGGTGACGGGCCGCGACAAGATCGTCGTCTTCGGCGGTTCCTATCACGGTCAGTTCGACGAAGTGCTTGTGAAGCCGAGCGCCGGCAAATCGAACCGCACCGCCATGCCGGTGACGCCCGGCATTCCGCAGGAGTCCGTCGACAACGTCGTCGTGCTGCCTTACGGCACGCCGGAAAGCCTGGCCTGGGTCCGCGCAAACGCGCACGAACTCGCCGCGGTGATGGCCGAGACCGTGCAAAGCCGCCACCCGCATCTGCGCCCGCGCGAATTCTTGGCCGAACTGCGCTCGATCACCGAAGAATCGGGTTCGGCGCTCATCTTCGACGAGGTCGTGACCGGTTTCCGCGTTCATCCGGGCGGCATGCAGGCGATCTTCGGCATCAGAGCCGACATGGCGACTTACGGCAAAGTCGTGGGCGGCGGCATGCCCGTCGGCGTCCTCGCCGGCAAGAAGGAATTCATGGACGCGCTGGACGGCGGCCATTGGCAATACGGCGACGACAGCGTGCCCGAAGTCGCACCGACGTTCTTTGCCGGTACGTTCGTTCGCCACCCGCTGGTGATGGCGGCTTGCCGCGCCGTCCTCCACCACATGAAGGAGAGGGGAACGGCTCTTCAGGACGAGCTCGGCGAACGCATGCGCCGCCTTGTCGCCGAACTGAACGGCGAACTCGAACGTCACGGCGCCAAGACGCGCTTCGAGAGTTTCAGCAGCTGGTGCGTCGTCAACTTCGCGGCCGAAGATCCGCTGGGCACGCTTCTGTTTGCGCACATGCGCCTGCTCGGGGTGCATGTCCTCGACGGCTTCCCGTGGTTCCTGACGACGCAGCACACCGACGCCGACACGGCGCGCATCGCCCGCGCCTTCCGCGAAAGCCTCGAAGCGCTGCGCAAGGTCGGCATCCTCGGTTCGGGATCGGCGTCCAAGTCCGCCGCCAGCGCATCCGCCACAGCCACGACCGCACCGCTGACCGAAGCGCAAGCCGAGATTTGGCTCGCCGCTCAGCTCAGCGACGAGGCATCTTGCGCCTACAACGAAAGCGGCACGCTGACGCTCGAAGGCGAGTTGAACGCACCGCAATTCGTCGCCGCATTGAACGACGTCGTCGCCCGCCACGATGCGCTGCGGACCACCGTCAGCGCCATCGGCGACAGTTTGCACGTCGCGCCGAAGCTCGAACTGCACGTCCCGCTGATCGACGTGTCAGCGGACCCGGGCGGCGATGCCAAGCTGAAGGCGCTGATCGACGAGGAGGCGCGAACGCCTTTCGACTTGACGAACGGACCGCTCGCCCGGGGCAAACTTGTAAAGCTCGCACCCGGCAAGCATTCGCTGATCTTCACGGCCCATCACATCGTCTGCGACGGCTGGTCGATGGCGATCATCATGAGCGAGTTGTCGGCGTGCTACGCCGCGCGGCTGACGGGCGAAACGGCGGAGCTCGACGAACCGCTGCCGTTCCACCGTTACGCCAGTGAACGGGGCGCGGCGGAACCCGATCCGAAGGTCGCCAAGTTCTGGCGCGACGAATACGCCGACCTTCCGCCGCCGCTCGAGCTTCCGGCCGACCGTCAGCGCCCGCCGGTGAAGACGTTCCGCGGCGCAACGTTCACCGATCAACTGGACGCCGACCTGATCGCGGCGGTGAAGCGCGCAGGCGCGCGCCACGGCGCCACCTTGTTCGCGACCCTCTTTGCCGCGGCTCAAGTCGTGCTCGGCAAGTTGTCGGGCGAACGCGACGTCGCGCTGGTCGTTCCGATGGCGGGCCAGACGCTGCTGGAAGATCAGATCCTGGTCGGTCACGCGGTCGACTTCCTGCCGCTGCGCGCGCCGTTCGACGACGACCAGAGCTTCGGTGCGCACCTCGCAGCCGTGAAGGCCAAGATCATGGCGGCGATGGAGCACCAGGGATACACCTACGGCACGCTTCTGAAGCAGCTCGACATCAAACGCACGCCAAATCGCACGCCCATCACCGACGTTCAGTTCAACCTCGAAAAGATCGGGGCGGGCTTGGAGTTCCCGAACCTGAAGGCGACGCTCCGCTCCAGCCCGAAGGCGTTCGTGAACTTCGATCTGTTCTTCAACATGACCGAGGAACAGAAAGGCATCCGCGTCGACGTCGACTATTCGACCGACCTCTACGACGCGTCGACGATCCGCCGCTGGGTGAGTTATCTGCGCAATTTGCTTCGGACGATCGCCGAAGATGCGGCGCGACCCATCCGAGAGCTCGTACTTATGGATGAACGCGAACGCCGTTGGCTGATCGCCGATTTGAACGCGACGGCGCGCAGATACCCGAAGGATGCGCTGGTCCACGAGTTGATCGAAGAGCAGGCGGCCCGTACGCCCGACGCCGTCGCGCTCGAATGCGGCAAGGCGACGCTGACCTATCGGGAACTGAACGAGCGCGCGAGCGGTATGGCGGCGCGGTTGGCCAAAGTCCTGCCTGAAGGCGGCAAGCGCATTGCGGTCGCGGTGCCCCGCTCCTTCGACCTGATTGCCTCTCTGCTCGCGGTCATGAAGTCCGGTAACGCCTACGTGCCGCTGGATGCGACGCATCCCCCCGCGCGTCTCTCCCAGACGCTTGAGGCCGCCGACGTCGGCGCTTTGATCTGCGCAAGCGACGACATCGAAGCGCTTGCGCCGGCGGGCGCAAGGGTCGTGCGCCTCGATCAACCGGTCGCGGCCGTCGAACTGTCGAACATCCCGCGCCCCCGCGAAGGGGCGTCGGCGCCGGCTTACGTCATCTTCACCTCGGGCTCGACCGGCACGCCGAAGGGCGTCGAGATCGAGCACCGCGCGGTCGTGAACTTCCTGCTCTCGATGGCGAAAGAACCGGGTTTCGCCGCCAAGGACACGATCGTCGCGGTCACCACGGTGTCCTTCGACATTGCGGCGCTCGAGATGTATCTGCCGCTCGTCACCGGCGGGCGCGCCGTGATCGCAAGCCGCGAACAGGTGCAGGGCGGTTTCACGCTTGCCGAGATGATCAACGCCTCGGGCGCCACCGTCGTGCAGGCGACGCCCTCGTTGTGGCGCATGCTCCTCGAAGCGGGCGTCAAGACCGGCCCGCATTTGAAGATGCTGTGCGGCGGCGAACCGCTGCCGCGCGATCTTGCGAACAAGCTGGCCTCGACCGGCGGCGAGTTGTGGAACGTCTACGGTCCGACCGAAACGACGATTTGGTCGTCGGCCGGCCGCGTGGAGGCGGGTTCGGATCCGATCACGATCGGCGCGCCGATCGCAAACACCGAGATCCACATTCTCGACAGACATGACAAGCTCGCGCCGGTCGGCGCCGTCGGCGACGTCTATATCGGCGGCGACGGCTTGGCGCGTGGCTATTTCAACCGCCCCGACCTCACGTCGTCGGCGTTCCGCACGATCGACCTTGGCGATGGAGTGGCACGCCGCCTCTATCGCACGGGTGACGTCGGCCGCCGCCTTGCAAACGGCGCGATCCAACTCCAAGGCCGCAAGGACCATCAGGTCAAACTGCGCGGCTACCGTATCGAACTCGAGGACATCGAAAGCAACCTGCGCCGCTTGCCGGGCATCGCCGACGCCGCCGCTGCGGTTCAAGGTGCGGGCGAAGCGGACGCGCGCCTCGTCGGCTACTATGTCGCCGCCGACGGACGCGACATGCAGCCCGCGCTGTTGCAGCGCCAGCTCGGCGAAAAGTTGCCCGACTACATGGTGCCGACGGTCTGGCAGCGGCTCGACCGCATGCCGCAAACGGCGAACGGCAAGCTCGACCGCAAGGCGCTGCCGCAAGTGCGCACCGCGCCGCAACTGAAGGTCGTCGCTCAAACCGCCCGCACGCTGACGGCGGCGGAGGAAAGCGTCGCCAAGCTCTGGCGCGAACTTCTCGAAACGAACGAGATCACGCCCGACACGCACTTCTTCGAATCGGGCGGCCATTCGCTGCTCGCCATGCGCCTGATCGCGCGGCTGCGCACCGAGATGAAGCGCCCGGTCACGATCGCCGATCTGTTCCGCAAACCTCGTCTCGCCGACTTTGCGAAAGCGGTCGCGGGCGCAGGCGAACCCGGGGGCGAGGCGGACAAGATCGTGCACATCCAAGGCGGCGCGCGCCCGCCGGTGATCTTCATCAACAACGCTTGGAACCTGTTTCCGCTGGCCAAGGCCTTAGGTCCCGACCAGCCGGTGATCAGCATCCAATTCGTCGACCGCACGATCGAAGAGCCGAAGTCGCAAGTGACGTGGGATGAGGTCGTCGACGAAGCCGTCTCCCTGATCCGCAAAGCGAAGCCGAACGGCGATTACATCTTGGCCGGTCATTGTGTTCTCGGCGCCGTCGCCTTCGAGGCCGCACGCCGCCTGAAAGCCGAGGGCGAAGCGGTGCGCCTCGTCGCGCTGATGGACACCGAACAGAACCTGAAGCTTGCGGGCCTGCCCGCCGCCGCGCGCTTCTATAATTGGTGGGCGCTGCAGATTCGCAATATGCGCTGGTTTGCCGCTCTCTGGGCGAACGGACGCGTGAACGTGCCGCACATTCTTGCCCGCTATCCGCTCGCGCATCGTTTGGGGATCGTGCACCTCCAGCGCATGCTCGGCGCAAAGGAAAAGTGGAATCCGGAAGACTTCCACACGCAGCACGTCGTCGATGCGTGGATGCGGCGCACGAGCACGCCGTACAACGGCGACGTGGTGTATTATCGAGCCCAGCCCGAAGAGCGCCCCGGCTTCCTGGATCGCTGGCTGCCGCTCAAGGGTTGGCACGCGCTCGTGGGCGCGCGGCTGACCGAGCGGGCGATCCGCGCGCCGCACGCGGAAGTGTTCCGGGAAGAGGCGGCCGCCGAGATCGGTGCCGACCTCCGCCGCCACATAGACCGCGCGCTCGCGCCGCCTGGATCGAAACCGGCTGAGACGTCGACGATCGAAGCGGCTTAGGGGCGCTTGATAAAAATGTCGCCGCCGCCGCGGCACGCGACGGCGCCGGCGAACCCCGGCGCGGGATCGAAGTGCTGAAGCCGCCACGCGTTTGCGTCGCGCTCGCCCTCGAACCGCTCGACCTTCGCGTCGCGTCCGATCGTCACGTCGAACGTGTCGAGCGGATGCGACAGGCCCTCGCCGATCGCTTTCACGATCGCTTCCTTGCGCGTCCAGCAGCGGTAGAACGCGTCGAGCTGCTCCGCCGCCGGCAGCGCGCGCAACGCCGCCACCTCGCGCGCCGAGAAAAACCGCCCCGCGATGTCCTCTTTCAGCGGCCGCACTTCCTCGATGTCGACGCCGATCGCGCGCCCCTGCGCGATGCCGAGCGCCGCAAGCCCGCCCGAGTGCGAGAGGTTGAACGTGAGATCGCTCGACGCAAGCGCTGGCTTCCCGTGCACCGACGTCACGAACGCGAGCGCCGAAGGCCTCACGCCCAAGGCCGCCGCCAACAACTCCCGCATCCGCCCGCGCGCCACGGCAAAGCGCTGCTGATCGCGTTCGAACACGAAGCGTGCCGCCCGCGCGCGTTCCTCCTCGGAAAGGAATTCGCTGAGTCGCGCCCGCTCGTCGTCGCCCACGTCGAGCGGCCAGACGTGAAGCGCGACCTCGACCGTCATGTTTTCGGCGTGCGTCCGTAACGGTCGTCGAAGCGCACGATGTCGTCCTCGCCCAGATAGCCGCCCGACTGCACCTCGATGATCTCAAGCGCAATATGTCCCGGATTCTCGAGCCGGTGCTTGACCCCCACAGGAATGAACGTCGACTGGTTCTCGTAGAGGAAGAACGTTTCCTCGCCGCGCGTGACCTTGCCGGTGCCTGTCACCACGACCCAGTGCTCCGAACGGTGATGATGCAGCTGCAGGCTGATGCTGGCGCCCGGGTTGACGGTGATGAGCTTCACTTGATGCCGCTCGCCGTGGCCGATGCTTTGATACTTGCCCCACGGCCGGTGAGTCGTCGTGTTCTCGCGCACTTCCTTTCGGTCTTTGGCTTTGAGCCCGTCCACGATCTTGCGCACGTCCTGCGCCTTCTCGCGCGAGGCGACCAGCACCGCGTCGTCGGTCGTGACCACGATCGCGTCCTCCATCCCGAGCACGGCCGTCAACCGCCCGTCGGAACGCACGAGACAGCCGCGCGAGTCCGTCACGATCGCATCGCCTTGCACGCTGTTGTCCGCGTCGTCGCGCGGCTGCGCCTCCCAGAGCGCCGACCATGAGCCAAGGTCGCTCCAATCCGACGCAAGCGGGCAGGTCGCGGCCTTCGCCGTCTTCTCCATCACGGCATAGTCGATCGAAATCGACGGCGACGCGCCGAACGCCTTCGCGTCCAGCCTAAGAAAGCCCAAGTCGCGCGCCGCCGCGTCGATCGCGCCTTGCGCCGCATCCAAAATCTTGGGCTCGTGAATCTTCAACTCGTCGAGAAACGCCTGCGGGCGGAACATGAACATGCCGCTGTTCCACACATGCCCGCCTTCGGCCAGCAGCTGTTCGGCCTTCGCGCGGTTCGGCTTCTCGACGAACTTCGCGACCGTTTGGCAGCCGGCCGCCGCGTCGATCTTGGAGCCGATGCGGATATAGCCGTACTCGACCGCGGGCTGCGTCGGCGCGACGCCGAACGTCATCAGATAACCGGCCGCCGCACCCGCCGCCGCCACCGCGACCGAGGCGCGAAACCCCTGGACGTCGCGGATCACGTGATCGGAAGGCAGAAGCAGCACGAGCGACGACGCATCCGCCCGCAAGGCCAGAAGCGCGCCGACCGCCGCCGCCGGCGCCGAGTTCCGCGCCACGGGCTCGAGCACGATCTCGGCGCCTTCGATCCCCGTCGCCTTCACCTGTTCGCCGATCAGGAAGCGGTATTGCTCGTTGCAAATCACGATCGGCGGCAGATACCCCTCTCCCGCGACGCGCAGCAGCGTCTGCTGCAACAGCGACCGCTCGCCCACCAGCGGCAGCAACTGCTTCGGCACGGCCTCGCGCGACAGCGGCCACAGCCGTTGCCCGCTTCCGCCAGCCAAGATCACCGGACGAATCTTCATGCGCCACCCGCTCGCTCTGACCGCGCCCGACACTCACGCAATCGCCCGTGAAGATCAACCGAAGAGCGCGGCATATCGTTGAAACATCACGTCTTGATCGTACTGCGCCCGGACACGGTCGAGGTTGCGCGCCCCGACGGCACGCCGAAGCGCGGTATCCATAACGAGTTTGCCGAGCACAGCGGAAAGCGCCTCCGTCGAACCGGGCGCGACGAGCAGAGGCGCGTTTTCCGCCGCCACCATATGTGCGATGTCGCCGACCGCGGTTGCCGCGACCGGCAGCCCGCACGCCATCGCCTCGAGCAGGCTGATCGGCATCTGCTCCGTGCTCGACGACATCGCAAACACGTCGAGCGCCTTCAGCACGGTCTCGGGCCTGGACACATGACCGAGGAAGCTGACCCGCTCCGCAACGCCGGCCTCTTGCGCCGCAGCCTTCAAGCCGTCGAGTTCGCGCCCTGCGCCCGCGATCACAAGCCGCGTCGGCGGGCCTGCCGGCAGCATCGCGAACGCGCGCACGAGCAAGCTCAAGTTCTTCTCCGGCCGCAGCGTCGCGACCGTGCCGATCAGGATCTCGCCCGGCACCTTCTTCACGAACGCGGCCGCCTCCGCCGCATCCGTCGAGGCGAACCGCGAAAGATCGATCCCGTTTGCGATCAAATGCACCTTCGCGCGCGGCAGCTTCCAGACGTTGAGCGCGATGTCTTCCAGCACCCGGCTCGGCACCACGACTTGCGTGCGTCCCGTGCCGAGCGCGGCCCACCGGAACCACACGCGCCGCGGCAACTGCCCCTGCGCTTCGTCGGGCCCGAACCCGTCTTCGATGTGGATGAGCGAAAGCCCCGGCACAAGGCGCCCGGCCAACGCCCACTCGATCGCACCCCAATTATAGGTGATCGCCACGTCGGCCCGCGCCTCGCGCATCAGCCGACGCATCGCGGGCAGGTTCGCAAGCCCGCGCCGTTTGTCGAACGGTGCCGAGACCGTCGCGACCGGCACATGCGCGCCGATCGCCTTCATCGCATCGGTAACGCCGTCTTGCGCGAAGATCGTGTGGTGATAGCGCGCCCCGAAATGGTTCGCGATCTGCACCGTCCTCATCTGCGACCCGCCGACGGCGAACGTCGGAAAAAGGTGAAGAAGCCGTCGGGACAAGCAGGTAACCTCAAAGGCATCCAAGTTCTGGCGTTGCGGCGCGGACCGGTGCTATGGGCTAGTTCTATTGGATTTTCGTTCTGCGTCGAGCCCCCGCCCGGACATCGTCAAGCGTTATGGCCGTTACGAGACTTGGTAAGTGCACTTGGGGGGCCCCGGAAGCGGGCGCGGTGCTGAAAGGGGTGCTGAACCCGTCGAAGGCCGCCTCCGCGCGTGACGACCTCGCGCGCGCGTTCGCGGGGCTGGGTTACGGCGCGCCGTTGCTGTTCGTCAGTCAGGGGAGCGTCGCCTTGAGCCTCGCGCTCGCCGAGATGAAGGCGCAGCGCCCGGACCGCTCGGTCGTCATCGTCCCCGCCTATTGCTGCCCGTCGGTGCCGGACACGGTCAAGAAGTTGGGCCTGCCGTTGCGGGCCGCGCCCGTGCGCGCCGATCTCAACATGGATCTTGACGCGCTCGCGCCGTTGCTCGGGCGCGACGTGCTCGCCGTCATCGGCGTCCACATGTACGCACTGCCGCTCGACGTCGCGCGCCTGCGCGCGATGGCGCATGCCGCGGGAGCCTACGTGATCGACGACGCCGCGCACGTCGTGGGCTTCGAACCGGGCGCCGCGCGCTTGGGAACCATGGGCGATGCGGGCCTGCTCAGCTTCCACCACTCGAAGACGCTGACCGGCGGCTCGCCGAACGGCGGCGGCGCGCTCATCTTTTCGAACACGGAGTTGGCGGCCGGTATCGAACGCCGCTTCGCCGCGTTGCCCGAAGGGCGCAGCCGCCTCGGCTATTACGTCTGGTTCGCGCTGCGCTACGCGCTCGAGGTCACGCCGCGCGCGTTCACCGAATACAGCGACCCGTTCGACGACGCGCTGCGCTATCTCTGCGGCATCGGCAAACACGTCCCCGAGCGCATGAGCGCGGCGGCAAGCTTCGTCGTGACCGCACAGCTCGCGCGCCTGCAGAAGATTCTCGAAGGCCGCCGCACGCTCGTCGCCCGCTATCTCGAACTCTTGAGAAACGTGCCCGGCATCGAACTCGTGCAAACCACCGAGCCGAGAAGCCTCTCGCGCGTCATGGCGCGCTGGCACGGCCCCGCCGACGCTTACGACATCCGCGAGCAACTGATGCGCCGCAAGATCACGACGCGTCTGCCCTATCCGATGTGGACCGACGAAGCGGACCCGACCGCGCCCGCCGTGCAAGAGATCGTGCGCACGCATTTGGAATTGCCCGCGGGTCTCTCGCTCCGCCGCGAAGACTTGGCGGAGGTTGCGGACACGCTCGCGAAACGTCTGGCCGGAGCGCCGCGATGACGAAACCGCGCGCGATCGTCGTGGGGTCCGGCTTGAACGCGCTCGGCGTCGTGCGCAGCCTTGCGCCCGAGAACATCCCGATCGCGGTCCTCGACGAAGCGCCCGGCGGCCCCGCGGTCCACAGCCGCCACGCGACGCCGCATCTCTTGCCGCCGCACCCTTCGAACAACGAGTGGATCGCGGCGATCCTGCACCTCGCGGGAGACGACCGCCCTGCGCTGTTCCTCACGCAGGAAGCCACGGTCGCGCTCTGCTCCGCCGAACGCGACCGCATCGCCGCGAAGGTGCGCCACGTGTGGGCGGCGCGCGAAACGCTGTCCGCGCTTCTGGACAAGCGCGGCTTCCACACGCTGGCGCAGGATCTGGGCTTCCCCGTGCCGCAGTCGATCGTCTTCGACCAAGGCGCCGACTTCGCACCCGCCGCGCGGCTCGCCTATCCCTGCATCCTGAAGCCCGTCACGAAGAACGCGATCTGGGACCGCCGCTTCAAAAAGGCCTACCGCTTCGACGCGTTCGAACCGCTCGCCGAATTCGCCAAGGGCCTCGCCGACGAACCCTCGCCCGTCATCGTGCAGGAATGGATCGAAGGCGGCGACAGCGACGTCTACTTCACGCTGATCTATCGCGCAGCAGACGGCACGATCCCCGCAAGCTTCACCGGCCGCAAGATCCGCCAATGGCCGCCGCTCGTCGGCGGCACCGCCGCGTGCATGCCCGCGCCCGAAGCCGAAGAAGCGATCGAAGGCTTGACCGCGCGCTTCTTCGAAGCGGTGAACTTCTCAGGGCTAGGTTCGATGGAATACAAGCGCGACCGCCGCACCGGCCGTTATGTCATGGTCGAACCGACGGTGGGCCGCAGCGACTATCAGGAAGAAGTGGCGACGTTGAACGGCGTCAACGTCGTGCGCGCGGCCTATCGCTCGCTGTCGGGCTTGCCGCCGCTTGGCCCCGCACGCCCGCAAACGAAAGTCATCTGGCGCGACGCCGCCGGCGACGAAAACTCCCGCGCTCGCCAGCCCGACGCGCTCGACCCGCCCGAAGCGAAAGGCGCCCGCACCGCCGACGCCCTCTTCCGCTGGACCGACCCCGGCCCCTGGCTCGCCGACCTCAAAACCCGCATCGCCGCGCGCTTGGGCCGGTAGCAACGTGCAGAACCGCACACGGCATTCGCCGCATTCACATCGCCCGATTGAAAATCTCGCTTTGACATAGCGTCTGCCGAAAACGGCAACTCTGGATTCGTTGCAAGCCGATTTTGCACGAGGCAGAGTCCGCTCGAACTTCACGAACTCTCGGTCCCAACGCTTCAACGCGCTCTCGGCGCGAAGGAGGAGTCATGGCTGCGTCTCTCGCGCGGCTCGCCGCCGGCTTTGTCGCCGCGGCGTGCGCATTGCTCGTGCTGTCGAAACCCGCGGCCGCCGACTATTGGGAGGCATCCGCGCCAAATCAGCCGCCGCAGCAGTTTTCGAGCGGCTTGGCGGGCGCCCTGTGGGCGATATCGGCAACCTATGGCTGGAGTTGCAACAGCGGCTCTTTCCCCGCTTGCACGCTCGAAACGTGCTATCCCGTCATGGATTCCAAGGGAGCCATCAGCCTCTATCACTGCGTCGGCAGGGCTACAAACGGCGGCGTCAGGCCCGGCTCCGCCAAGCTCATTTGTACCATTGGAGGGCCCAAGCATGGCGGCTGTCCGGAGGTCAAAGCGTGCAACGCGAACGGCGCACGGTCCGGCAACCCGATCGACATCGGGGCCGGCGGCGGGACAGCCGTCAAACGGGAGTTCGCCAGCGACTTCTCGACCTCGGGGAACTTTTCGCTGCGCTTTGATCGCTACTATTCGAGCGCCCCGACGCTCTACGCAGGCCCTCAGGTCGCAAGCCGGTTCGGCAAAGGCTGGCAAAGCAACTTCGACGGATACGCGTTCTACATCGGCACGCCCAGCGGCACGCCGTCGCGCCTTCACTTCCTGGCCAACGGCCAAGAATACGATTTCATGCTCTCGAGCGGGGTCTACAAGCTCGCGTACTACAACACCTCGACCGACACCTGGGCGCAGCCGCGCAAGGGCGCCTATGCCGCGGCCGTCAAGGTCGGTTCGACCTATGAGCTCACGACAAGCAACGACACGGTCTACGTCTACAATTTCTCGGGTCAGTTGACGTCGATCCGCCGTCGCGGCGGCTACACGCAAACGCTTGCCTACAACGGCAGCGGCCAGCACACGACGGTCACCGACGCGTTCAACCGAACGCTCACGTTCACGTACAACAACCACGGCCTGCGCGACACGATGACGTTGCCGGACAATCGCGTCGTCAAGTTTCGCTACAAGCTCACGGAAGACATGGCCGCGGCCATGGCCGTGTACGGCCTCACCTATGACGGATCGCAAACCCACGACAACTGGGTCCTGGAAAAGGTCGTCTACCCGGACGACACGCCGGCGACCGACACCGACAATCCGACGCTGCTCTACCACTACGAGAACGCGTCGTATCCTTGGGCCCTGACCGGCATCACGGATGAGCGCGGCGTGCGCTATGCGACGTTCGCCTACGATGCGTCCGGCAGCGCGACGACGACGAGCCACGCCGGCGGCGTCGATCAGCACACCGTGTCCTACAACGCGGGCACGAGCACGGCGACCGTCACCAACCCTCTGGGGAAGAACACCGATTACGTGTTCGAAAGCGACGGCCAAACCTATAAGCGCCTGAAGCAAACGAACGGCGTCGCTTCGACGAACTGCCCTGCGTCTCAAAACGTGCGCTCCTATGACGCCAACAACTATCCGAACGAGGTGACCGACGAAGAGGGCCGCATCGCCAAATACGTCAACGACACGCGCGGCCGGCCGACGAGCGTCACCGAGGCGTTCGGCACGGCCAACGCGCGCACGACGACCGCCACCTGGCACGCGACGTTCAACCTGCCGACGCAGATCGTGGCACCGCGCCTGACGACGGCGCTGACCTACGACGCATCAGGCCGCCTGACGCAGCGCACGGAGACCGACACGACCTCGCACACCGTGCCCTACAGCACGAACGGCCAGGCGCGGACCACGACCTACACCTACACCGCCGCGGGCCTGCTCGACACGGTCGACGGGCCGCTCGCCGGCACGTCGGACCGAACGGACTACGACTACAACGCCGCAGGCTTCGTCACGCGGGTGACGAACGGCCTCGGCCACATCACCGACATCACCTCGCTCGACGGCGCGGGCCGGCCGTTGACCGTGGTCGACCCGAACGGCGTCACGACGAACATTGCCTACGACCCGCGCGGCCGAATCACCTCGCTCACCGTGAACCCCGGCGCAAGCCAAGCCGTCACGTCGTTTCAGTACGACGGTTACGGCAACGTCACCCAGGTGACGCGACCGAACAACGTCGTGCTGAGCTACACCTACAACAACGCGCGCCGCCTGATCCGCATCACGAACGCGGCGAACGAGAAGATCGAATACACCTACGACGCCATGGGCAATGTGACCCAGACCGACGTGAAGAACACGTCCGGCACGATCGTTCAGCAGGTGCGCAACACCTACGACGAACTCGGCCGCACGCTGAAGCTGATCGGCGCGGCGAATCAGGAAACGCGCTACGCCTACGACAAGCTCGACAACAACACGCAGGTGACGGACCCGCGCAACAAGGTCTATGCGAACACGTTCGACGAACTGAACCGCTTCACGCGCGAGACCGACCCCAACACGAACCAGACGAACCTCGCCTACACGACCCGCGACGACGTCGCCTCCGTCACCGACGCGCGCACGAACGCGACGACATATGTCAGGAACGGCTGGGGCGACATCATCCGCGAGACGAGCCCCGACCGCGGCGTCACCGACTACGTCTACGACGCGCGCGGCCTGATGACCCAGCGCACCGACGCGCGCGGCCAGGTCACGAACTTCGCCTATGACGGCCTCGGCCGCATGACCTCGCGCGCGCACCCGGGCGTGCCGGCGGAGACGCTCACCTGGACCTACGACTCTGTCGCCTCCGGCAACAAGGGCGTGGGCCGTCTGACCGGGCTCACCGATCCGTCCGGGACGGTCGCCTACACATGGAACACGCTCGGTCACATGACGCGCGTCGTGCGCGTGATCGGCGCGCGCACGTACCAGACGGACTACGCCTACGACAAGGACGGCAACGTCACTGAAATCACGATGCCCTCGGGCCGCATCGTCACCTACACCCGCGACAGCCTCGCGCGCGTGACGGCTGTCTCGACGAAGGACAATGCCGGCGCGCTCTCGAACACGGTCGCCTCCTCGATCGCCTGGCGCCCGTTCGGCCCGCTCGCCTCGCTCACGTTCGGCAATTCGATCGCCCTCACGCTCGCCTACGACAACGACGGCCGCGTGACGGACATCGACGCGGCGGGCGGCGGCACGACGGTGCAGGATCTAACCTACGGCTACGATCCCGCCTCGAACATCACCTCGATCGGCGACAATCTGGCGACGAACCGCAGCCAGACCTTCGTCTACGACAATCTGAACCGCCTCACCTCAGCGACCGGGCTCTACGGCACGAACACCTACGCCTACGACGCCGTCGGCAACCGCACGCAGAAGACGGTGACCGTGCCGTTCGCGAGCACCGATACCTACACGACGCCCGCAACCTCGAACCGCCTGAGCTCGATTGCGGGCGGCTCGAACCGCACACTGAGCTATGAGGCCTCAGGCCAGGCCTCGACCGACCAGCGCTCGCCCGTCGACACCTGGACCTACACGACCGACAAGGCCGGCCGCATGGCGGAGGCGAAGCTGAACACGGTGAGCCAAGCGACGTTCGCCTACGACGCCGACGAACTGCGCATCCGGAAGACGAAGACCGCAACCGGCGACGTCACGCATTACCTCTACGACGCCGACGGCCAGCTGATCGCCGAGATGAACGGCGCGACCGGTAATGCGATCCGCGAATATATTTGGCTGGGCGGCGTGCCGATCGGATACGTCGACCGCTTGGGGACAAGCGGCGCCTCACGCCTCTTCTTCGTCCACGCCGATCATCTCGCCCGCCCGCAGAAGATCACGGATTCATCACGCGCGATCGTCTGGGACGGCGTCTTCGCCCCGTTCGGCGAAGTTCACGCGATCACCGGCAGTATCGTTAATGTCTTGATGTTTCCCGGTCAGGTCTACGATCCGGAAACGGGTCTCGCGCAAAACTGGCACCGCGACTACGACGCCAACATCGGGAGATACCTGCAAAGCGATCCGATCGGGTTGGACGGTGGGTTCAATACTTATGCGTACGCTGAAGGCAACCCTGTCTCCTTTACGGACCCCACGGGCGAATTCGTTCCTCAACTTGTTGGCTTTGCGATCGGAGCGGGACTGGAATACTTGACGAATCCTTGCGCAACGGCAGGAGACATATTGCTCGCGGGCGGCATAGGCGCCGTTGGCGGGGGCCTGAGCAAGGCTGCATTCTTGCGCTTTGGCTCCAGGTCGCTAACGCGCGAGACGGGTTACGAGTGGTCACATAGCATCGCGAGAGAAACTGTGGGTCGCTACACCTCGGGCTGGTTCAGAAGAGCACTAAATCGGCGCGGGGGCTTGAATGGAAGTTGGGTCAGCCCGCGCCGGCACTACTGGCATGATGGCAGTCGCTATCCGCGGGGGTGGGAGTATTTTGGGAAGCGGTTCCCTGAGTGGCTGCGACCCTTCGACCGAATTCCGGACTGGCTCAAAGGCACCGCCATTTTGAGTCCCATAGGGGCGGGCGTTGCAGGTTCCGAATGTGGATGTCACGGGGATTAGGACATGGAGTTGCGAAGTATCTTCCGCCGCAGTTTGGACTTTCTTGACTTTCTGGCTGGCGCCGGAAGCTGGCGGCTGCACGAGCTGGAAAGACTTGTTGTCGACGCTGTGATCGGGGAGCTGCCGGCTTCAATCGCGGGTTTGGTCCGACGCCAGTTGGAGCAGCCATTTTTCATCGAACGACAAGCGGCTGGTCGAATCAACGTGCTTCGCTTTTATCGCGTCGATGAACGTTTGACGATTCGCGAGGCGGACTTCTCCGACAAATTGTACAAGGTTCGACTGACGGTTGACAGTGGCAGCCAAACTGCTCACGTCAGGTTTTTCAACGGCCACATCTTCTGCGTCGAGTTGAAGAACCAAAGCCGCTTCTACGTTGGCAAGAAGATCGAGATCCGCTCCGTCGCCACAGGCGCGCCGGAAAACACGTACACCCGAGAAATCGACGAGGCGGAGCACGGACCGTCCGTTTGATCTGTCATGGCCGAGTGCATCTTGTCGGAACCAATGTCTGAGTTCCGGGACATGACTTCGGGGATCACCTCATGATTTCGTTGAGGGACCTCGATCGGCGACAATCTGGCGACGAACCGCAGCCAGACCTTCGTCTACGACAACCTGAACCGGCTGACGTCACCGCCTGACACCTAGTAGCGTTCGATGACTTCGGAAAACCACGAAAC
This sequence comes from uncultured Flavobacteriaceae bacterium, assembly GCA_964561925.1. Lineage (GTDB taxonomy): Bacteria > Pseudomonadota > Alphaproteobacteria > Micropepsales > Micropepsaceae > SZUA-430. The sequence goes on along the minus strand of CAZLRW010000044.1, from coordinate 651 downwards.
CGTTCTGATGATTGATCAACGGCAGGGGCAGGTAATCCCCTTGAGTACTTACGCTTTCGCACACGCAAGCGGCTCCATCGAAGAGGTGCGGGCAAAGAACATTGGCAACCTTGTCGTCTACAAGAACGGTGCCGTGAGCAGGATCCTCAACATCGAAAAGAGCGCGCCGCCGAGATCGGGTCTTATTTCCAGACTGTACGAGAAATTGACGCAAGCCATACCCATAGTCACAACGCTATCAGAGCCAACGATCGTACCGTTCAGTGAAATGAAGGACCTGGTTCGAGATCTGGTTCATCGCGACTCGCTATCACCTGACCCATACCTTCAACCGAGCGCCGACTTCGACGATCGGCTCGGCGCATGCGACAACTGGGAGGCCGCATTCCTTATCTTGAACGTTCCTGCGCCCGAGAATGCGCTTGATCTGATGTGCTGACGCCACCGCCCTCACGCTCGCCTACGACAACGACGGCCGCGTGACCGACATCGACGCGGCGGGCTCCGGCACGACGGTGCAGGACCTGGTCTATGGCTACGACCCCGCCTCGAACATCACCTCGATCGGCGACAATCTGGCGACGAACCGCAGCCAAACCTTCGTCTACGACAATCTGAACCGCCTCACCTCAGCGACCGGGCTCTACGGCA
>CAZLRW010000043.1:0-30518 GCA_964561925.1 uncultured Flavobacteriaceae bacterium | reverse complement strand
CGCCGGGGATGAGGCCGATCTTCAGGAACGTCGCGCCGAAGATCGCGGTGTCGCTCGCGATGCGGGTGTCGGCGAGGCAGGCCACATCGTTGCCGAGGCCGATCGCCGGGCCATTCACCGCCGCGATCAGCGGCACTTCGAGCGTCCAGAGGCTGCGCACGATCTTGTGGATGCCGGTGCGGTAGCGTTCGCGGATCGCGACGCCAGGCCCCGCGAACGCGCCGCCCTTCTCGCGCATCGCTTTCACGTCGCCACCGGCGGAGAAAGCCTTACCCGCGCCGGTCAGGATCACGGCGCGGACGCCGCGGTCGGCGTTGATGCGGGTGGCGGCGGCCGCGAACGCTTCGCCGTCGCCGTCGTGGCCCAAGGGGTTGCGCGACTCGGCGCGGTTGATCGTCAGCGTGACGACGGGGCCAGTGGCTTCGAACAGCAAGACTTCGTTCATATCTTTGCATCCGACGATTGCGTGCGTTGACGCCACCGTAACCATGCGCACGCCGGGCGCAAGCGGCGCTACGCGGCGTTACGCCTGTGCCCAGTTTTCCTTAACGGCTTTCGGGCACGATCCGGCCTTCAAGGGGTCCGAAAGCGCGCATGCGTACGAACGGCGACGCGTTCAGCTGGGTGAGGAATGCGGCGCAGATGCCTGCGCTGACGCCCGAGCGCGCGGCCAAGCTCGAACTCGATCAGCTCAAAACCGTCGACACGAATCTGAGGCCCGGCGTCATCGGCCTTCCCGTCATCGGCCTCACGATCGCGGCCGTTCTCGTTCAATGGGTGCCGGTCGACCTGCTCGCGATCTGGATGAGCGCCGTCGTCTGCGCCACCATATTCGACTATTCGCTGCATCGTCAGTTTCGCGCGCGCGAGATTGCGCCCGGCGACGTCAGGCGATGGGGCAACTTCCTGACGATCGGACAGGTCGTGTTCAACACGATCTGGTCGGCACCGCCAATTTTGTTCTGGGACTACTGCGACGACCTCGGCCACCTGTTCTTCGTCCTCATCTACGCCTGCAATATGGCCGGCGGTGCGGCACTGGCCGGGCCCTATCCGCGCTTCGCCGCGGTGTCGATCGCGCTCAGCGCCATCGTGATGGTCGCGCCGACCGCCGCGGAAGGAACGCCGTTCTATCTCGGCATCGCGGCGCTCTCGCTGTTCTACACCGGTTTCATCGTCCACATGTCGCGCAACGTCTATCTCACGTCGCGCGACATGCTGCTTTTGCGCGAAGACAGAATCGAACTGATCGAGCAGTTGACGGCGGCGAAGATCGAATCGGACAGAGCGCGCGCCCGGGCCGAAACCGCAAGTCAGGCGAAGTCCGAATTCCTGGCCAGCATGAGCCACGAGTTGCGCACGCCGTTGAACGCGATCTTGGGGTTCTCCGACATCATGAAGGGCCAAGTGTTCGGTCCGCTGGGCTCGCCGCAATACGTCGAGTATGCGAGCCACATTCACGGGAGCGGTCAGCATCTCTTGGGGCTGATCAACGACGTGCTGGACCTCGCGAAAATCGAGGCGGGGCGTTTCGCGGTGCGGGCGGTCGAACTCGACATGCGCGAAACGATCGACGGGGCGCTCAAGATGTTCACCGTGCGCGCCTCCGAGGGCGGCGTCGCACTGGCGCAACATGTGGAGCCGGGGCTGCCCCTTCTTCTGGCCGACGAACGGGCGATGCGCCAGATCCTGCTCAATCTCGTGTCGAACGCGGTGAAGTTCACCCCGGCCGGCGGCAAGGTCACGGCCTTCGCCAAGCGTTCATCGTCGGGCGGCATGGAGGTGGGCGTCAGCGACACCGGCGCCGGCATCGACCCGGCCGATTTCGACGCCGTGTTCGAAGCGTTCGGTCAGGGCCGGCACGACATCGCGGTCAGCGACAAGGGCACGGGGCTCGGCCTGCCCATCGTGCGTGGCCTCGTCGAGGCGCACGGGGGCAAGGTCTCGCTCGAAAGCGAACTCGGCAAAGGCACGACGGTCCGCTGCTCGTTCCCGCGCGAACGCCTGACAGCGCCGCAGCCGGTGCCGGTGCGGCTGGCGACGGTGCTATAGCGAGTGGTGTTTTGCGGGGGGAAATGGTGAACCAATCACCATCCCCCAATCGCTAAGACCTAATCCAAAGCGGCATAGCGCTTGAGATGATGGTCGACGTTGCCGAACATGGTGTCGATCATCGTCAGGCGCTTGAAGAAATGGCCGACGTTGAGTTCGTCGGTCATGCCCATGCCGCCGTGGAGCTGCACCGCGTTCTGGCCGATGAAACGGCCCGCTTTGCCGATCTGCACCTTGGCGGCCGAGGCGGCCTTCTTCCGCTCGGTGTCGCTTTCGCCGAGTTTCAGCGTCACCATGTACGTGATCGACACCGACTGTTCGTAGTTCATGAACATGTCGACCATGCGGTGCTGCAGCACCTGGAACTTGCCGATCGGCACGCCGAATTGCTTGCGCGTCTTGCAGTACTCGACGGTCGTGTCGTTCAGCACTTTCATGCCACCGATCGCTTCGGCGGAAAGGGCCGCGATGCCTTCGTCGGTCACCCGCTCCACGAGCTTTAGGCCGTTGCCTTCTTCACCAACGAGCGCGTCGGCGCCGAGCGCGACGTTCTCGAACGTCACCTCTGATGCGCGCAGGCCGTCGACTGTCGGATAGTCGCGGCAGGAGACGCCCTTCGTTTTCTTGTCGACGAGGAAGACCGAGACGCCCTTCTCGTCACGCTGGCCGCCGCCCGTGCGCGCGGTGACGACGAGCGTGTCGGCCCAGGGTGCGCCGACGACGACGGCCTTGTGGCCGTTCAGTGTGTAGCCTGCGCCCGCCTTCTTTGCCGTGACCGCGAGGTCGGCCAGATTGTAGCGGCCTTGCGGTTCGGCGAAGGCGAACGCGAAGACGCGCTTGCCTTCGATGATTTCGGGGATGAGCTTTTCCTTCTGCGCCTTCGTGCCGCCGTGACGCAGGAAGCCGCCCGCGAGAACGACCGTGCCCAGATAAGGCTCGATCACGAGGCCGCGGCCGAACTCTTCCATGATGATCATGGTCTCGACCGGGCCGCCGCCGAGGCCGCCGAACTCCTCAGCGAACGGCGCGCCAAGGAGGCCGAGCTCGGCGAACGTCGTCCAGTTCTCGCGCTTCCACCCGGCTTCGCTCTTGGCGATCGCGCGGCGCGTGTCGAACGCGTAGTCGTTCTGAACGAACTTCTGCACGCTGTTGCGCAGCAGCGTCTGTTCTTCGGTGAAGGAGAAATCCATTTGGGCGTGTTCCGTTGGTTCAATCGTTGTTAGCGAATTGGCGTGATGGGTGCAAACCGAGGGACTAGGTTTTAGGGAATGGCGGTTAGAGGAACTCCCTAAACACCAATCCCTATTCCCTCGTCACTCTCAAAGCCCCAGCACCATCTTCGCGATGATGTTGCGTTGGATTTCGCTCGAGCCGCCGTAGATCGTCGTGCGGCGCGTCAAGAAATAGCCCTGCGCCGCCCCGTGCGAATAGTCGGGGCCGGGGACGTATTCGTTCGACAGCTTGTCGTGCGCGAACGGCCGGTAGGGATTGCCGTAGTAGGCGATCGCTTCCAGCGTGAGTTCGGTCAGACGTTGCTGAATGTCGGTGCCTTTGATCTTCAGGATCGAAGCCTCAGGCCCGTGGCCGCCTTTCGACTCGCGCGCGAGCGTTCTGAGCTCGGTGAATTCGAGCGCGAGGAGATCGACTTCGAGCTCCGCGATGTGACGGGCGAACATGGGGTCGTCCGCGAGCTTCTTGCCGCCGCCGTCTTGTTCGGCTGAGACGAGTTTCTTCAACCGCTCGACCCCGCGCTTCGAGCGCGCGACGCCGGCGATGCCCGCCCGTTCGTGCCCGAGCAGAAACTTCGCGTAGGTCCAGCCCTCGTTCTCCTTGCCGATCAGGTTCTTCACCGGAACCTTCACGTTGTCGAGGAAGACCTCGTTGACCTCGTGGCCGCCGTCCATGGTGATGATCGGGCGGACGGTGACGCCCGGGCTCTTCATGTCGATGAGCAGAAACGAAATGCCTTCCTGCTGTTTGGCCTTGGGATCGGTCCGCACAAGGCAGAAGATCCAATCGGCGTACTGGGCGAGCGTCGTCCACGTTTTTTGGCCGTTGACGATGTAGTGGTCGCCCTCGCGCACCGCCGTCGTCTTCAGCGATGCGAGGTCGGAGCCGGAGCCGGGTTCGGAGTAGCCCTGGCACCACCAGCGCTCGCCCGAGAGAATCTTCGGCAGGTGATCCTTCTTCTGCTCGTCGTTGCCGAACGTGTAGATGACGGGCCCCACCATCGCGAGACCGAACGGCAACGTCATCGGCGTGTCGGCGGAGGCGCATTCTTCGCCGAAGATGTACTTCTGCGTCGAGGTCCATCCGGTGCCGCCGTACTCCTTCGGCCATGACGGGGCGATCCAACCCTTCTTGTGGAGCACCTTGTGCCAGGCGAGGAAATCCTCCTTGCCTTCATACTGGCCGCGCGACTTGCCCTTCACTTGTGAGGGGAGGTTTTCGGCGATGAAGGTTCTGACCTCCTTGCGGAAGGCTTCGTCGGCGGGCGTGAAATCGAGGTTCATGGGCTGCACGTCCTTGGCGATTGTCGGATGTGATGATAGCCGCCACTCCGTCCGTTTCAAATGCTTGTGGGCTATCGTGCGGGGCGTTAACAGAAGGCATGTCCGGTCCCATCGAGAGCCCCTGCATCAAGGTGTGCGCCATTGACGCTACGACAGGTTGGTGCCTGGGCTGCGGGCGATCGATGGCGGAGATCGGTGCGTGGTCGTCGCTCGCGCCGGAGCGGCGGCGCGCGGTGATGGACGAACTGGAACTGCGCAAGACAAAGATCGCCGATCGCGAAGCGCGGGCGCGCGGTTACAGGCTTCCCGGCACATGAGCGCCCGCGTGGTTGCGGTCGCGCTCAGCGGCACGCATTCGATGGCGAAGGCGCTGCGCGAACGGATTCGCTTGCTCGAAGGACTGGGCGTCGAAGGCGACGCGCATATGGGCGTGACGGTGAAGCACCGCTCGCGCGTCGTGCGCGATCCCTCGCAGCCCAATTTGCGGCAGGTGCATCTCATTCACGCGGAGCTGTTCGACGAACTGCGGGCGAAGGGGTTCGATGTTGGACCCGGCCTGATGGGCGAGAACGTCACGACGCGCGGGATCGATCTGCTCGCACTCCCTCGCGGCACGCAGCTTCGCCTTGGTGCGTCGGCGACCATCGAGGTTACCGGTCTGCGCAATCCGTGCACACAGCTCGACGGGTTGCAGCCGGGCCTGATGGAGGCCGTTCTGGAGCGCGACCCGGCGCGGGGGTTGGTCCGCAAGGCCGGCGTGATGGCGATCGTCGTCGCAACGGGCGAGGTCGCGCCGGGCGATCCGATCGGCGCTGTCATGCCCGCAGGCACGCACGAGGCCTTGAAGCCGGTTTGAGTTTTTCCGGCTCGGGCGGGTAGTCTGGCGGGACGAACGAACGAGGTGGGCCTTGAGCGAGGCGAACAAACGCGGCGCGACGCACCATGTGGTGGCGGTGGCCTTGGTCGCGGGCGGCGTGGTCATTCTGGCGGGGCTCAGCGCTTTCGTCTGGGTGGCGCTCGGATTTCGGCAGTCGTTCACCTCGTCGCTGCCGCCGCTCGAGGACATGGCGCTCGGGATTGCCGTCCTTTCACCGGTCGTCCTTCTGGCGCTGCTGATGATCGGTTATGGGCGGCGGATGCTTCGCAAGGAGTGATCCGAGCGACTTAGCGACGGCGGCAACATCGTAAACACACCGTTTTGAGCCGTTGTGGTTGCCGTGCAACTTGACAACAACCGCTGGGGTGAAGCGTTCCGGTTACAGGCCAGGACGAATCAAGTAACCCTTTGACCATTCGAACCGCTTTGCGTTGCGTGCAGGAAGTGAAAACGCCAAATTTGCCGCAGACTTACGAACAAAAATCGTAACCGCGTAAGTGTTCATGGGGTGTCGAATGACGACCGCGTCCGCGCGTGCCGTTTCGTTGGGGTTTTCCGTGCGTCTCAGAACGGGGTTGATGGCGGCGGGGTCTGTCGTCGTGTTGACCGCTTTGGCGCCGGGTGCCTCGGCGTTACCGTGCGTCACCACTACAGGGCCCGACGTTTGCGTTATCGATCTGACGAACATTACCGATCAGCATGACGGCCAAGCGGGCTCCGACACGCTGCGGTTCAACTCTGCAGCCCCGTTGGCGGTCACGGGTAAGCAATTCGGTACGGGTACAGTTTCAGCCGGCACCAATTTCGTGAACTTCGAGTTCGCCGAAGTCACCGCCGGAACGACGCTGACGATCACCAGCGCCTTGAACGATGCGGCGCCGGGTGGCGTGACGGCGTGGACGATCTTGGCTGGCGGCACGTTGAACGTCTCCGGTCCGGGCGGAAACGCAATCTCCGATTTCGCGTCGATGCTCGTCGACGGCACGTTCAACGTGATCGAAAGCGAGACGGTCGGCGCGTTGAGCGGCTCGGGCTTGATCGTCGTGTCGGCTTCGGAGGCCTTGTCGGCCAACGGAAGCTCGCTCGCGAACGCAGCCGGCGACATCATTGGCACCACCTATTCCGGCATCATCTCGGGCGCGGGCGGGTTCACGAAGACCGGCGGCGGGATGTTGAAGCTCACCAACGCCAACACGTTCACGGGACAGCTGACGGTCACCGGCGGGACGCTTGAGATCGGCAATACCAATGCGATCAGCACCGCGAACGGGGTCATCATCACCAGCGGCGAACTAACCGCGAAGGGCGTCGCGAGTTACAACATAAACGGACCCGTCACGATCACAGGCGGCCGCCTCACCGGCAATGCCGTGATTACCGGGAACGTCACCAGCAATGGCGGGCTGCAGCCGGGCAACACGTCGGTGCCCACGGGCTTCTCCACCGGTAACCCGGGCCAGGACATGGGCCAGATCTCGATCACCGGCAACTACACGGCATCGGGCTCGAACGCCTATGTCGGCATGTTCGTCGACCTCGACGCGGCGCTGCCGGCGAACGGCACGGCCGGCACGACGCACGATTTCCTCGACATCGGCGGCAACACCAGCGGATCGTCGATCCTGTTCGCGGTGGACTTTGACGACGCCGCCGACGTCGGTGTTGCGACGGTCGGCAACGGTATCCAGCTCGTCCGCGTCGCGGGCTCGACCGCGGCGAATGCGTTCGTGCAGGGCAATGCGCTGAACGCGGGTGCGTATCAATATCTGCTGCGGCATGTGGCGAACTACAACGGCGCGGGCGACGACGGCTTCTTCCTGCAGTCGGCCATGCGCGACGAGTTGGTCGCACAGCCCGCGTTGCTGTCGGCTGGGCAGGCGATGATCCGCCATTGCTTCCGTGACGAGCAGCGCGTGCCCGACAGTCCGAAGGGCGCCACCTACGGCCGTGCTTGGTTCGGATTCCATCAGGGCTCCACGAACTTCGGGCCGGATACCGGCATCGACATGGACCTCGACTACAGCTGCACGACCGGCGGCATGGATTGGCGCATGGGCAACGGCTGGTTCGGCGGCGTGGCCGGCGGCTTCGGCAGCGCGAACGGCGACCTCGTCGCGCCCGCGGGCGTCGGCGGCCTCGACGGCGATGCGCGGGTGATCGAGGTCTATGCCGCGTTCACAAGTTCCGCGTTCTTCCTCAACCTTTCGGCGGGTTTTGCCGACATGGACTGGATCTTCACCGGCTCGCTCTTGGGCCCGGTTGAGGCGACTTCGTCCGGGTTCATCGCAGGGGCTCAGGCGGGCGTTGCGCTCGACCTCGACTTCCTCGCGTTCAAGTTGATGGGTGCGCTGAACTACGACGACACGAATTGCGGGGACAATTGTCTCGGCATGGCCGCGACCGAGGAGTCCGGCTTGCTTGAGGCGAAGGCGACCGCCCGCTTCGACGGCGTAACCTGGGGCGGTTCGTTCCGGCCGTGGGCGTCGGTATCCTATTCGAACGTGCTGTCGGACGGCATCAACCGGGCGTCGGCGGGTCCGTTCACGGTCATCGCCGACACGAACGATCAGCTGCTGATCTTCGACGGCGGCCTCCAGACCTATCTCGACGAGAACTTCGCGCTGTTCGTCGACGGCAGCTATCACGAGAGCCTGGCGAAGGACGTGAGCGGCTACAAGGGCGGTATCGGCCTGAAGCTCTACTGGTAAGCACTTCGCCGGATGCGACGAGATCGGGGCCGCTGCGATGCGGCCCTTTTTTTGTTGTTGTGGCCTCAAGGGCTGACTCGGACCCGGGCTGGTATATGATGCCCGCCCACCCCTCGCGGAGGTCCAACGGTCTGATGGCCACCATCCTCATTACGGGCGCGTCCGCCGGAATCGGGCGCGCCAGCGCCGTCAGGCTTGCCGAGCGCGGGCATCATGTCATCGCGACCGGCCGGAACGCGGCCGCGCTGGAGCAAGTGAAGCGCCAGGCGAAAGGCAAGGTCGACACGTTGATCCTCGACGTCACGTCCGACGCTTCGGTCGAGGCGGCTCGACGCGAGACCGCGGCGATTTCGGCCGGGGTGGACGCGCTCATCAACAATGCCGGGTACGCATTGACCGGACCCTTGGAGACGACAAGCGATGCGGCGCTGAAGGCGCAGTTCGAGACCAACGTGTTCGGCCCGATGCGGATGATCCGCGCCTTTCTCCCGGCGATGCGGGAGCGGCGGCAGGGGCGCATCGTCAACATTTCGAGCGTGGTCGGACGGCTCGCACTGCCGTTCTTCGGTCCCTACAACGCGACGAAGCATGCGATCGAGGCGTTCTCGGACGCGCTTCGCAACGAGGTGCGTGCGTTCGGCGTCGACGTCGTGCTGATCGAGCCCGGCGCGATCAACACCGGCTTCGGCGAGATCGAGCGTCAGAGCATGGAGCAGCACGCGACAGAGGGCGCGCCGTACGCGGAGCAGGTCAAAAAAGTGCTGTCGTTTCAGCGCGAACTGCACCCGAATGCGGCCAAGCCCGAGGTCGTGGCGAAGGCCGTCGTGCGCGCGGTCGAAGCAAAGCGGCCCCGGGCGCGCTATGTCGTGCCGTTCCTGCCGAACCGCGCGTTCATCGCGCTCGCCGAGTTCCTCCCGACCGGCGCGTCGGACGCCGTGATTCAGAACATTACGGGCCTGCGCGGCGTGCGGCCCTGACGGAAATGCGGCAAGGTCAGAGAGCCCCCTACCCGCTCGCCTTCTTCGGGACGGGGACCGGCGTGTCGCCCGGCGGCGGCTTCGGGGTTTTGAAGCCGCGGCTGTCGTCGAGTTCGAAGGCCAGGATGGTCATGCCGAGCATGTAGGCGACGAACGGGCGCTTCTGCGCGATCGCCCACTCCCACACTTCGCGCAGACGCGCGATCGCCCATTTGTCGTCGTACGGAGACTCGGTGCGCCTCATGCCGCGACCTTGCGTTCGGGCGGCATGAGGTGGATGTGCTCGATCGCGGGACCCGTAATGCCGTAGCTCGCGCGCAAGCGTTCGAGCGTCAGCGAATTGAACGGAAACTCGGCCGCGACGCAGGCCTCCCCTTCGACGATGCGCGGCGGACCCAGCGGCTTGATGTCGAGACCGACGCGCAACTGCTTCATGATGTGGTCGACCGAGAAGAAGCCGGTCGCGGTCGTCGCCCCCCAGAGCAGCGCCGACTCCAGCATCGCGCATTGCATGCGGCCCCAGTAGCCCGACTTGCGCAGTGTCTTCGACAGCGCGCCGCGCGTGAGTTCCCAAACGTCGCGACCGCGCGGGATCGGCGCCTCGCAAACCTCGGCGAAGATGTCGGCGAGCATGTAGGGCCCGTGCGTCGGGTTCATGCGCATCGAGGCGACGATGTTCTCGTCGTCGTCGAACGTCATAAGATAGATCGTCTCTTCGGTGTCGTACTTGTCGAATTCGAGACCGTTGTAGGTCTTCAGCTTCCAGCCTTTTTCGACGACGAACACCTCGTTGCGCTGGCGGAACATCTTCGCCAGCATGACGCGGCAATTTGGATTCGTCGCCCCGACGACCACGTGAACCATCGCTCCCGCTCCCTTGTTGTAGGTGCGGGGCAGAGCTTTCCGCGGGCGGTGGCCACGCGGAAATCGTCACTTTCGACGATGGCGGCAGGGCGGGCGTTGCGCCTACCCTGGTGCCACCACCGTGCCGTCGAGCGCGGCTCGTACGGCTGCCTGGACCATGGAGGAGACGCGGTACTTCGTCTTCACCTTGTCCTGGTGCGCGCGCACGGTGCGCGAGCCGATCTTCAGGATCTCGCCGATTTCCCAGGCGGTCTTGCCTTCGGCCGACCAGCGCAGCACGTCAAGTTCGCGCGGCGTCAGGCGCGGCGGCACGCGCTTGAAGCCCTCGGCCAGACGGCGCAGACCCTCATACGCGTAGGTGCCGACGAGTTGCAGCGACGGCAACGCCGCCGGCCGCAAATCCGGATGCGCGCCGCCGAACGTCACGCCGCACGGCACGCGACCCGCGCTGAGCGTCGGCATGATGAAGCCGTCGAGCAATTCGAAGTCCTGCGCTTCGTCGAAGACTTCGAGCTGGCGCTTCGTCGCGCCGGCGTAAAGCGTACGAGCGCGGCAATCGCTCCAGGTGATCGGCGAGCGCTGCGTTCGCGCGTGCTGAAAGACGGGGTCGAAGTCGCAGTGGCGCGCCTCCGCGTAGCGCATGCGCCACGCCGGCGGCATGTTGAAGTGGCCGCGGCCGGCGAGTTCGCTCTCGTGCACGAGCGGACCCACATACCAAAACGAAATGCCGGCGTCGGCCAGCGTGGCGCTGAGGGCGGCGGTGACGTCCTCCGCCCGCACCGCCGTCAAGCACGTCTCGGTGAAGGCGGCGACCTTGTGAAAGGGTATTCGTTCCATGGCGCGTCCTCCCGAGCTAGGCCGCCGCCTTTTCGATTGCGGGCTGCGCGTGAATTCGCTCAATCGAGGGACCCGAAATGCGATAGAGCGCGCGCGTCTTTTTCAACACTTCGATGTTCATCGGGAACTCCGCGGCAACCGTCGACTCGCCGTCGATCATGCGCGGCTGCCCCAACGGTTTTGCTTCGAGGCCCGCCCTGATCTTCTTCATCAGAAGGTCCACGCCGAAAAGCCCGCAAGCGTTGGTGATCCCCCACAACAGCGCCGCCTCGATGGTCGCGCATTCGATGCGGCCGAAATGGATCGACTTGCGCACGCGTTTGGCGATCGCGCCCCGCGTCAGTTCCCAGGTCAGCGGACTCGACGGCGCGCCGTTTTCGCACATCGCCGGAAATACCTCCGACAGCAGCGTGGGCCTGCTTGCCGGGTTCATGCGCACGGTCGCGACGACCTCGCCCGTGTTGTCCAGTTCGGCGAGATAGAGCGTGTCCGGTGTGTCAAATTGATCGAACTCGAGTCCGTTTCTTGCATCGATCTTCCAAGCCATTTCCTTGACGAACACGTCATGGCGCAAACGGAAAATGCCGTTCAAGAGTTCGGTGCAGTTCGGGTTCGTAGAGCCGACGATGAGGTGTATCATTGCTGTTGTCCCCTTTTGTTATAGGGGACAAGTGAAGCGCTCATGGCGGCGCACATGAAATCCCCCAACGTTGGGGGATGTGTTCAACTCGCCATATGGCTGGCGCGCCGCAGGTTGCCGTCGAGCGCCGCGTGGACGACCGCCTGGATCATGGTCGTGACGCCGTATTTGCGGCGGATGCGTTCGTGGTGCTCTCTAACCGTGTGAGGGCTCAACCTGACGATGACGGCGATCGCCTCGGCCGACTTTCCTTCCGCCGTCCAGCGTAGGACGCGAAGCTCTTTCTCTGTGAGCACGGGCGGGACCGGCCGGAACGGCACGACCAGACGCCTCAGTCCTTCGTAAGCCAACGCACCGATCAAGTAGAGCGAGGCCTGCGCGTCGTCACTCATGTCCAGGTCGTCGCCGCCGAAACTAACTGCCGCCGGAAGATCGCCGAAGCCGTGGATTGGCATGATCAATCCGTCGGTCAAGCCGAACTCGGCAGCCTCGTCGAGAACGACGATCGCGCGCTTGTCACCGCCTTCCAGCGCCAACCGTCTGCAGCGAGCCCATGTCGTCTTCGGACCGCCGGCAGCCGCATGCGCGTAGACCGGGTCGTAAGCTGCATGCCCGGCCTCGATGTAGCGGCGGCGCCACTCAGGCGGAATCGAGTCGAAGCCGAAGCCGCGCCATTGATTGATGTAGCCAAGCGAGCCCACAAACCACTGACGCACGTTTTGCGACTGCATCATCGCATCCAGCGGTTCCGTGATCTCGACCGGACTGGCCGCCGCAAGGCAGCGCTCGCTAAACGCCTGCAGCGTCGCAAAATCGATTCGACTCATGCCCCATGCCCTTCCAGGATAGGTTCAGGATAGCATCATCGATGCGGGCAAGAATAACGATCCTTTGAGTTTCAATACTGGCCCACGGCGCGTTCGCCGTTCGTGAGAGTGCGCAGGGCGGCGGCGGCGACGGCGACGGGCTGGGCTAGCAGTTCGTCGAAGAAGCCTTTCATCAGTTTGCATGTTTTCGCGGGTTCGCCCTCGCCTGTGAGGAGACCGTCGACGTCTTCGGGCGCAATGCCGGTTGCTTGCGAGGCATTCGCGAATGCGGTCGTGGCCAGCACCGCGAACTCTTCGGCGGGCATGTGGGGCGCGCGTTCCGGCGGCAGCTCTTCGCCGGTTTCGCTCTTCGGCCGCGGGGGGGCGTAGTTCAAGACGCGCAGCGTGTTCTCCCTGTTGCGTTCTGCAAGTTCGGGGGGCAGATGCTCGTCGATATCTCCCTTGTAACGTCCGAGCGCGAGATCGGCACAGATCTGAAATTTTTCGCGCGCGGCCAGATGGGCGAGCATGTCGCGCGTTGCCGCGTAGAGCGCGTACGTCAGATTGTCGGGCAGATAGGCGATCTTGTCGGCGACGTAGGAGGTGACGATCGCCTTCGCGTTCGCGCGTATTTCGTCGTCGCTCTTGCCGTCCTGCCGGTCGCGGATCACGGATGTTTCGATGCGCTCGTAGAGCGCCTTCTCGCGCCTCTTGATCAACTCCATGTAAGGAAGAACGTCGGCGACGGCGACGTTGCCCGCAAACAGGCTTGCGCCCAAACCGCCGATGACGACGAGGCTTGCGAGCGCGCCCACACCCGCGCCGCCGAGCGCCAGCCAAGGCAGCGGCCAGGCAAGGCGGCCCCAACGGCGCAGGGCGTAGCCTGCGGCGGCGGCGAGCCCTGCGACCGCGGCGGCCGAGGCCAAGACTATGAGGATTGCGGCGAATTCCATCAGGCGGGCTTAGAGCGGCGTTCCGTTGTGCGCAACCCCGTCACATTCCCGGGGCGATTCGTCAATCGACGGGCAAGAAATGTGTACTAAAGTTGCAGGTTCAGGTTGCGGCGGTGACGCTGCGTTTTCCTCGCGGGATGCCTCGTTTTGCGTAAGAAGAGACCGGCGCCAGCCAAACCGTCCCCGAATGCCGCCTTGCGCTCGCCGAGCTACCGCCTGCCCGCGCTCGACACCGACTTCCTCCTCAGCGACAGCACGCGGGGCGTGCGCTTTCTGCTCGAGTACGAGAAAGCCGAGCAGGGGCTGCGGGCGGCAGGCATCCGCTCGACGCTGGTCGTGTTCGGTTCGGCGCGCACGAACCCGCGCCATCGTTGGTACGAGGCCGCGCGCGCCTTCGGACGCATCGCGTCTGAGCGCGGCGGCGCGCTCGACGGCAACGGCGGCGTGCGCGACAACGTGATCGCGACCGGCGGCGGTCCGGGCACGATGGAGGCGGCGAACCGCGGCGCGCGCGAAGCCGGCGCGCCGTCGATCGGCTTCAACATCAGCCTGCCGCACGAGCAAGCGCCCAATCCGTACTCGACGCCGGAGCTTACGTTTCAGTTCCACTACTTCGCGATGCGCAAGATGCATCTGGCGATGCGGGCGAACGGGCTCGTCGTGTTTCCGGGCGGGTTCGGCACGCTCGACGAATTGTTCGAAATTCTAACCTTGCGCCAGACCGGCAAGGTCAGCGGCCTTCCCGTCGTGCTGTTCGACCGGGCCTATTGGACGCGCATCGTCAACTTCGAGGCGCTGGTCGAAGAGAACATGATCGAGCCTGAGGACCTGAAGCTGTTCTCGTTCGCCGAGAACGCGGAACAGGTCTGGGCGCGCCTCGTCGACGGCGGCGTCAAGGGCAACCACAAACGGCGGCAAGCGTTGGGGCGCGACGCCTAACGCGGCATGCAGACGGGATCGACGGCGCCCTCAGGCAGGTGGCACTCGACGTCGCTTGCGCCCGCGTTCAGCTGCGACGGATCACGGTCGAGCACGAGCGGGCGGCCGTCCTTTTGCGCGGCGCGCAGCAATTGCTCGATGCGCTTGGCGTCGGGCATCGCGGGTTCGGCCTTGGACGCGAAGAACCAGCTGCGCTTCGGCGGTTTGGGCTTGGCATGGGTCTGCGTGCCCAAGATCGCGTTCAGCACGGTCGAGCGCTTCGCGGGTTGCGCGCGGTCGAGCTTGGCGAGCAGCGTGCCCGCCTGGGTCAGCGCGGTCGACATCTGCGCCTCGCGGCCGTAGAGGCCCGAGAACGGGCCGTCGGCCTTGGCGTGACGCCCCTGCTCGAGGATGCCGTGCACCAGATCGGCGACGGGCTTCGCGTTCTTGGCGGTGATCGGGGTCTTCTTCATGTCCCTACCCTTCAGGCCGTCACGCGCGCGTCGGCGCGCTGGACTTGACCCTTTTTCATATAGATCGAGAGGATCGGTCCGGCCACCGTGTGGCTGCCGGTCAGTTCGTGTTCGATGACCGAGAGGCGCACCAACTTCGCCGCATAGTCGGCGAGCAAATCGGGCGCGGCGGAGCTCACCACTTCGGCAACGCGCATCTCCATCGCGTGACGGGCGATGTCGTCGCCGGCCATGATGATCGCGCGCGCGACCGCGAGCGGGGCTTGGTCGAACGTCTTCAACACCGACTTGGCAAGCGTCGCGTCCTTCTTGGCGATCTCGCCGCCGACGGCGTTCAACAGCGCGCCGATGCCCTGGCGCATGAGCTGGAAGATCACGTAGCGGTAGCCGGGCTGGGCGCCGCGCAGCAGCGCATCGATCAGTGCGTCTTGCGCGAAGGAGCGGATGATGGCGGGTTCGCGTTGCGTCGGCGTTCCGCCTTCGACGAGTTGGTGCTTGACGATGCCGCCGAACGCCGAGCCCACCTGGATCTCGACAAAGAGCGGGCGGACGTCGCTGGCGCCGAACCCCGCGAAGACGATGCCCGTCTTCGGCACGCCGGGCGCCATCCAATCGGTCACGCAGCTTTCGACCGCGATCTCGGCAAGCGTCGCCTTGATGTTGGCGGGCACGGTGCCCTCGCCGAACATCGCCTTCAGCATGCCGGTCAACAAGCGGTCGAGATATTGATCGAGCAGCGAAACGAGGCGCGACGAGCTTTCGCCCACGATCGGCCGGCGCATCGGCGCCTCGCCGTGGGGCAAAAACAGATTCTGGAAGTAGTCGCCGGAGAACTGCGTCTCGAAGCGCAGCATGTCGAGCGCGCGCTGGAAGGCTTCCGGCTTCTTGCCGTTGTCGCCGCCCGACAGTTCCACGCACTGGTGGAAACGTTGGACAAGAGCCGCCATGTAGATCGCGAACGACAACCGTTCCTGGCCCTCTTCGAGCGGCAGCAGCGTCTGGGCCTTCGTGTCCAGGCCCGACGTCCAGCGTGACAGGAACTGCACCAGCGACTGGGTGACCTTCGGCACGGTCGTGCCCATCGCAGGGGTGCAGGCCTTGAACGCCTCGAAGATCGAGGCCCACGGGTAGCGGTAGAACTCCGCCACGTCGAAAATCATCGAACAGACCGGCAGCTTCTCATCGAGGACGAAAATCTTCTCGATGCCGGTCTGATAGCGGACGCTGGCGGTGCCGTCCTGGTGGTACTCGATTGCGGTCAAAGCGCTGTCGGCGGCAAGCGCCGCGCCCTGCACGTTCAGCAGCATCACTTCCGACGTCATCGGACCCCCACGCCGGCGCGTACGCGCACGCCCCCCCAAACGCGGCACGAAGTCCCCAATCCGCCGTGCGCGCGCCCTGCATTCAACAACAATGGGGGCAAAGAGCAATGGCGGCTGAGGAACCAGGCGCGCGGGCGTTACCCGGAGGGCACGCCGCCATCAGGGTGAACAAAGCGGAACGGGCGCGAAAACCCTAGGGATTCAGGTCGATCACGGGTGTCGCGCTGGATTCGGAAACCAACGCCACAAGCAAATTGCTG
Organism: uncultured Flavobacteriaceae bacterium; assembly: GCA_964561925.1. GTDB lineage: Bacteria > Pseudomonadota > Alphaproteobacteria > Micropepsales > Micropepsaceae > SZUA-430. The sequence continues at coordinate 14,318 of CAZLRW010000043.1, read as the reverse complement.
ACGAGGCGGCCTTTCGCGTTGTCGTCCAGCTTGACCCTGGATTCACTCTCCATTTGGGAGAGTGCGGCATCAACCATACGCACGGCGTTCTCCGTGATGATGCGACGGGCGCTGACCACCGCCTCGGCCTGCTGGCGGCGGAGCATCGCGGACGCGATCTCGGGCGCGTAGGCCAAGTGCGAAAGGCGCGCCTCGGTGACTTCCACCCCGGCGATGTCCAGGCGTTCCTGCAATTCGACGAGCAGGTCGCTCGACACCTTCTCAGGCGAACCGCGCAGCGAGTCCTTTCCGTTGTCGCTGTCGTAGGGATAGCGGCTCGCCAAAGCGCGCACCGACGTCTCGCTCTGTACGGCGACGAACTCGCGATAATTGTCGACGTTCAGGGCGGCACGCGCGGAGTCGCGAACGTGCCAGACGATCACGGCGCCGATCTCGATCGGATTGCCGCGGGCGTCGTTCACCTTCAACGTCTTGGTGTTGAGGCTGACCACTTTGCGCGAAACGGTCTCGCGCGTGGTGAAGGGCAGAACCCAGTAGAATCCCGCCCGCTTCAACGTGCCGATGTATTGGCCGAAGAACAGAATGACGCGGGATTCGTTCGGGTTGTTGATGACGAAGCTGGGTACGATCAAGAGAAACAGGACGACGCCGATTCCGATGTAGATGGCCGACAGGTTGTCGAGGTCGAACGGCCCCAGCGCCTGCACCACCGCCTCGCGGTTCGCGACCGCCCAAAGCGCGCCGGCAATCAACAGACCGATCAACAGAAATCCGTTGATCGCAATCGTCCCAACTTCTTTGACGCCCTTCACCCTACGCCCCCACCGTTTGGGTGGAGTGTAGCTCGGGCGGCAACGACCGCAAAATTCGCGGGAGGGTTGCGCGCCCGCGGGCCTAGGGCAGCAGCTTTTCCTCGACGAAATCCAAGCGGTCTTGGCCGAAGAACATGTCGCCGCCGACGAAGAAGGTGGGTGCGCCGAAGACGCCGCGGGCGACGGCACCTTCGGTGTTGGCCTTCAGCCGCTCCTTTACGTCGGGGCGCTCGATGCGGGCGAGGAAGTCGCCGGGCTCGATGCCGATGTCGTTCAGCACGTGCGCGATCTCGCCCTGGTCGTTCAGATTGCGCGGATGGGCCCACATCGCGTCGAAGATCGCGTTCATGTAGAGGTCGAAATTGTTCGTCGGCTGATACGCGACGGCGCCGCGCATCAAGGGCAGCGTGTTCACCGGGAAGTGCGTGTTGAAGTTCAAGACAACGCCGTAGCGTTTGGCGAAGCGCGCGAGGTCCTGGTTCATGTAGCGTGCTTTGGCGGGGATCATCGCAGGCGAGGTGTTGCCGGTCGCCTTGAAAACCGCGCCGAGCAAGATCGGCGTCCAGACGATGCGCGCGCCGTGGCGGGCCGCGATCTTCGGCAGCTGCTTGTAAGCCAAGTAAGAGGTCGGGCTTCCGAAATCGAACAGGAATTCGACAGACTTCATTTCGCGGGTCCTTGCGGTAGCGTGTCGGCCTACCACTTCTCGATCCAGGGCCGCAGGTCAAGCTCGTGGGTCCAGGCGTCGCGCGGCTGGCGGTGCAGCATCCAGTACATGTCGGCGATGTGATCGGGCGTCAGAATGCCGTCCTGCGGCTTCTTCTCGGCGTACATTTGCGGAAAGCCGTCACGGATGAAGGCGGTGTCGATCGCGCCGTCGATCACGATGTGGGCGACGTGGATGCCCTGGGGCCCGAGTTCGCGCGCCATGCTTTGCGCAAGCGCGCGCAGCGCGTGCTTGGCGCCGGCGAACGCTGCGAAGCCGGTCGAGCCGCGCAGGCTTGCGGTCGCACCCGTGAACAGGATCGTGCCCCTGCCCCGCGGCGTCATCCGCCGCGCCGCCTCGCGTCCGACGAGGAAGCCCGCAAAGGCGCCCATCTCCCACACTTTCGTGTAGACGCGCGCGGAGGTTTCGGCGATCGCGAAGCGAACGTTGGCGCCGATGTTGAAGACGGCGACGTCGACATCGCCGATGTCGCGCTCGATCTCGGCGAACAGCGCCTCGACCTCGTCCTCCTTGCGGGCGTCCGAGCCGAACGCGCGCGCGGCGCCGCCCTCAGCCTCGATCTCGGCGACGAGGGTCGCGAGCTTGTCCTTCTCGCGGCGGGTGACGCAGGCGGTGTAGCCCTCGCGCGCAAAGCGGCGGGCGATCGCTCCGCCCGTGGCGTCGCCCGCGCCGACGATGAGGGCGACGGGCGGTCTCGATCTCGTCATAGTCTCCTCGCGCTCTTCTCGCGTGCGAGTGTGCCCCCAGCGGCGGCGAGGCGTCTAGCCTTCCGCTTCGACGAAGCTCAGCGCCTGGTGCGCGTCGCGCAGGCCGTGGTGGTACTTCAGCGGCGTGTGCAGATAGCGGTTCGTCGCGGCCAACAGGTTCTGCGTCAGGCTGCCGCCGCCCGCCCAGGCGGTTTCCTCGGCAACCGCCGTCAGCACCTTGACGCGATGGCAGGCATAGATCGGTTCGCGGATGCCGTGGTCGTAGAGCGCCTCGCGCTCGCCGGCGAAGAACGCCGCGGCATCCGTCACTTCGAACGCCATATCGGCGTCGGGGCGGAGGAACGGCGCGTTGCGGCCGAGGAAGCAGGCCATCTGCAGCAATGCTTGCGGCCAGAGCGCGGGCGTCTCGGTGCACAGCTCGCGCACCGCGTTCGCGAAGGTCAGCATGTGCGTGAAGTCGAGCCAATGCACGTTGTGCGATACGGGCTTCAGCGTCTGCCAGCCGACGGAAAGGTCGTAACGTTTCATCGCGAGCGCGCTCGCCTCCAACATCGTGCGGTACTTCGCGAGGTTGTCGCCGGGAAGGGCGGCCGTGCGGTCGAGCGTCTGATTGACGGAAAGGCCGACGAGGTCTTGCGGTTCGGCGGCGGCCGATTTGGCGCTTCCCCATTCGCGAAGTGCCTTCGGGTAGTGACGGAATTCCGGGATGCGGTCTTCGCGGGTCGCGTAGACGAGCGAGCGCGCGAGCGAGCGCAGCACGGGCGCTGCAACCGGCCAACCGAGCCGCGCGACAAGTTCGAAAGCCTTGCGCGTGTAGATCGCCGAGTGGCCGAAGTCCTGGTAGTGCGCGAGGGCGGCGCGGGCGAAGGCGCGCTTCAGGTCGGGCGCGACGCTCGGCCCGTAGCCCAGCGCGTCGTTCAGCATGGCGATTGCGGCCGGTTCGTCCTCCTCTTCGATTGCGGCGACAAAACGGTCCGCGTGCCAGGGCGCGGCTTCGTCCGTGAACGGATATTCGCCCTCGCGCAGCGTGTCCCACGCGATGTGCGCGACGGGTTCGACGAGCGCGGTCAGACGCTGCTCCTGCGTGCGCGCCATATCGTGGAGCGCGATCCAGTCCGCGGCGGCGGCGTAGGCGTGCGTCATGCCGAATTCGAAGTGAGCGGCGCGCGCATGGATCGTTCGCCGAAGCGGCTCCAGAGGGTCGCCGTCGGCCTTCACGAACCGCGCGATCTCGCGTGCCATGCGGGCGTAGTCGTTGTCTTCGCCCGCCTCGGCCAGGTTCGCCAGCGCGCGGGCCTGACGCTCGGCGGCGGGCGGATCGGCGACATCGACGAACAGGCGGCCGCCCCGATCCTCGACGGGGTAGCGTCGCAGACGGTCGCCGCCGACCAGGGTCTCGCCGCTCGAGAGATCGAATTTCCAGTTGTGCCAATTGCACGTGAGCGTGCAGGCGCCGCTCAAGGTTCCTTCGCTCAACGGGTAGCCTTCGTGCGGGCAGCGGTTGTTGCAGGCGAAGATCTCGCTTCCGCGCGCGATGAGCAGGATCTGTTTGCCCGCGGCCTTCAGAAGGCGCTTGCCCTTGGCTTCCAGCTCCGCGCGCGCGCCCGCGTCGATCCACTCGGCCATCGCTTCCTCCTTTTTCGAAAGTATTTGCTTTACTATTTATAGGACGCGACCTTGAATTTGGCAACGCCCGCCTTTATAAATTCGTTATGACCGACATCACAGCGCCGTCAGCCTCGAAGCGGGCGGTCCTCGACCATTTGAAGCGCAAGGGGCCCGCCGACGCGAAGGACGTGGCGGCCGCACTTGGCGTCACGCCGATGGCCGTGCGCCAGCATCTCTATGCGCTCGAGGATGACGGGCTCGTCGCCTTCGCGGCGGCGCCGAGCGACGGCGCGCGCGGGCGGCCGGCGAAGCTGTGGCGGGCGCTTGCCGCGGCCGATCCTCTGTTTGCGGATGCGCATGCCGAGCTTTCGGTCGAGTTGATCGCCAACATACGCGAAGTTTTCGGCGCGCGCGGTCTCGACAAGCTGATCGAGCGGCGGACGGCGCATCAGATCGGTGCCTACCGAGCAGCCCTCGCGCCGGCCTCGACGCTTAAAGAGAAAGTGAAACGGCTCGCCAAACTACGCGCGGACGCTGGCTACATGGCCGAGGCGGTCGCCGACGGGGGCGGCTTCCTGTTGATCGAGAATCATTGCCCCATCTGCCGTGCCGCCGCGGCGTGCTCGGGGCTGTGCCGGCAGGAGCTTGATGTCTTCCGCGCCGCGCTCGGGACAGGCATTGTGATCGAACGCACCGACCACATCTTGGCGGGTGCCAGGCGTTGCGCCTACAAAATCTACGCAGTCTAGTTGTAGGGTGCCCGCCTCATCGTCGTGTGCGGGTGATCGCGCCTGATTCTGCGCATTTGACAGATATCCGCTTTTCACAGGGGCGTTCCCGCGGTAGTTTGTTGCCTTCTTTGGCAAATCCCTCCGCGCGTGCAGAACCGCTGGTTTGGGACTACGAGCGACCTTGAGGACTAGCGGCGACTATGCGGAAGACTGGGACTGTTAAGTGGTTCAATCAGGCGAAGGGATTCGGTTTCATTCTGCCTGATGGCGGCGGGGCCGACGTGTTCGTGCACATCTCGGCTCTGACGAAGGCCGGGGTCCAATCGCTCGGCGAAGGCCAACGCGTCACTTTCGATCTGGCGCAAGATCGCGGGAAGACGATGGCGTCCGACATTCAGCTCGACGGTCCCGCACCGCCGCCTCCCCCTCGTGGTGGTGGCGGTGGCGGCGGTTTCCGTCGCGACGAGGGCGGCGGCGACCGCGGCGGTTTCCGACCGCGCGGACCCGGCGGGTTCGACGGCGGGCCGCGCGGCGGCGGCTTCGGCGGACGCGATCGGGACCGCGGGCACGGCGGTGGTCATGGCGGTCCCGGCGCGGGTCCGCGACCGCATGCGGGCGTGTTCGACGCATTGAACATGGTGGTTTTGCGCGTGCGCGATCTGCGGTCGTCGCGGTCGTGGTACGAGCGCGTGCTCGAACTCAAGGTGGCGGAGGAGAATCCGTCGGGTCAGACCGTGATTCTCGATCTCGGGCGCGGACCCAATCTCTGCCTGTGGCAATTGGGGCCGGAGGAGAACCCGGCGACCAGTGAATTCGCGACGTCGTTCCCGAACTTCCGTACCGGCGACGTCGACGGCGTGCATGCGAAACTCGATGGTCTTGGGGTGACCGTCACACCGCTCAAGGACTCGGGCGGCGTAAAGTGGTTTTCGATCTACGATCCGGACGGGAACCGGATCGACGTGGTGCAAAATCGCCCGCGTGCGTTCTAAGCGGGGGGACATAACCGGATGACGGGAGGAACGTCATGGCTCAACGCGCGATCAACTGGGACGTCGCGCTCGCAAACGACGGCCCCTACGACCCCGACCTTCAACCGCCTGTCGTACTTCCGATAGTGCGGCCGCGCCCGACAAGGCGCGTGGGGGTCGTCAAACAATACGCACCCGCCAAGACCTACGGCTTGGTGGCGAGCGCCGATACCGGCGACGCGGTCTTCAACATCGACGACGTGGCGCCCTGCGACCGGGCGAAGCTCGACAGCGGGATCGCCGTCACGTTCGAGGTGGCGTCAAGCCCCGACGGCAAGATCGCCCGCTGCATCCGCCTTGATGGAACGAGCCTGCCGCCGCCGCCCGACGACGAGCGAATGTCGCGCGGCTGGCGCTGAACGTCACTTAAGGCCGGGGGGCCCCGATGTTGTTCGCCAAACGCGTCTTCCAGGCCGCGGCCATTTGGGGCATCGGAATTATCGGTCTCGTCTATGCCGGCTATCTGGCAGGGTTCGAGCAGTTCGACGTCTACACGAACCATCCCGAATACGTGCACGGCTTCATGCTGGTCACGCTCGCCTGGCAGATCGCGTTTCTGATCATCGCGACGAACCCGGTCCGCTATCGGCTGTTGATGCTGGCGGCCATGCTCGAGAAGTTTCCGTTTACGCTTGTCACGCTCATTCTCTACGCGACGGCCCCGGCCGGTGAAGCGAACCCTGGCATCCTGGTCGCGGGGCTGGTGGACGGGCTGTTCGGCGTGCTGTTCGCGGTCTCCTACGTGCTGACCGAGCGACCCGGCGACGAAGGCTAGCGCACGCGCCACAAAAGTTTGCCGTATCGGCGATTTCTTTTCGCCGAATGAAGCGTCTTTCAGCATTTCTTAGAGCGCCGTTCGTAGTCTCGAAACCCAAGCGGGGCGCGCCGGGCGACGCTTACGAAGCGTTCACCGGCGCTAACAAGACGTAACAAACGCATGCGTGGGGTTTCTTCTCTCGTTCGCTCGAGCGCGCTCGCCGTGTGCATGCTCGCGCTCGCGCCGGCGGCGGCGGGCGACGAGATCGAAGCGCTCGCGCGCGAGAAGGCGGAAGCCGTTTCGCTCCTGAAGACGAAGGCCGCGAAAAAGGTCGCGCAGTTTTCCGCCGACCGCATCTTCTCCGCCTATCTCAACAGCTCGACGCAAGGCCAGGGCGCGCGGTTGCGCACGCGCATGGCGGCGATGTTCGCGACGCTGTGGAACCGCTACGGCGTGCGCGAGGTGACGCTCGTGGATCGCGCAGGCGAACTCGTCGTGCGGCTCGGCGCGCCGAAGGGCGCATCCGGTTCGGTCGACGTGAAGACGGATCCGGTGTTTCAGGCGGCCGCCGCGCGGAAGCCGCGGACGACGGCGATGCTCGCCGCGGGCGACGCGCTCATCCATGCCGCCCCGGTCGTCGTGCGCGATCAGGTCGAATTCGTGCTGAGCGCGCGCCAGGACATCGCGGCCTACCGTGTGGCGATCGCACGCGGCGTTCCCGACAGCCGCTTCGTCACGCTTGTCGATGCGAAGGGCGTGATCGTCGCCGACACGCGGCGCGACGTCGCGCCGGGCGGGCGCAAACTCGTTGCGGGCCTGGCGCTCGACGGGTTGAAGCGGGCGCTCAAGGGCAAGGATGCGGCGGGTTCGGGCGAGATCGAGCGCGGCCTCGAGCGATACAGGTTGAGCTATCAGGCGGCGGGGGAATGGACGGTGGTCGCAGGCGAGAAGATCGCGCCGCCGCGCCGCTGCACGGTCGGGGGACAGCGTCTATGTGGTTGAGGGGGAAGCTGAGCGCCGTGTTCGCGCTCGCGATCGCGTTGCCGATCGCGCTGGCGTTCGGCGCGGTCTGGTTCGCGGGACGGGAGGCGGCGCGTTCGCAAGCGCTCGGCGACCTCGCGACGGCGGCGCGCGGCCTTGCGCAGGGGATCGAAGGCACGCTGGCGGACCGGTTGACGCTGCTCAAGACCGCGGCGGGGCTTTCGGCGCTGCAGGAGGTGATCGTCGCCGACGAAGGGCGCGAGATCGCGCGGATGTTCGGCGAGATCAAGGCGCAGAATCCGGCGTTCGTGCTGATCGTGGCGACCGACGCGAAGGGTCAAGTCGTGGCATCGACATCGGCGCGCGACGTGAACGGTTCGCTCGCGCGCGAAGAGGGCTACCGGATCGCGGCGTCGGGCGGCATCTATCAGAGCGCGATCGCGTTTCGCGAAACGCCGGCGCTCACGACGATTTCGTTCGGCGTGCCGGTGATCGCGGCCTACGACAAGCAGACCGTGATCGGCACGATCGTGGGCACGCTGGACGTGGGCATGATCGCGAAGGAGCTGAAAGCCCGCTCGACGCCGGGCGAGGCGGCGGCCGCGTTCGCGCTGTTTGCTTCGCGCGACGGGCGGGCGGGGTTCGCCTCGCACAGCGATGCCGTGCAGTTCGCCGCGGTGAAGACCGAGAGCGAGATCGACTGGCGCGGCACGAGCTATCTCGTCGCCGGCGCCGCGTCGCGCGGCAAAGGTCTCGTGCGCGATCCGGGCTTCGTCGTGAAGGCGGGTGTGCCGGCTGCCTCCGCGTTCGGGGCCTTCGACACGATCCTTTGGCTGATCGCGGGTGCGGGCTTTGCCGGGGCTGCGGGGGCTGCGGCTTTCCTTTGGCACTGGTCGACGCCGCTGGTGCAGCTCGGCACGGCGATGGTCGGGCTTGCGCGCGGCGCTTCGGGTGTGCGCGCGCCGGATGCGCCCGCCGAAAGCACGTTCGGCCCGATGGCGCGCGCGTTCGAGTCCGTCCGTCAACTGAAGGCGGTGCACGAGTGGCTCTCGGGGCGCGAACGCGACCTCACGCGCGCCAAGGAAGCGGCCGAACACGCGCTTCACGAAAAATCCGAACATCTTGCGAGCCTCGCACGCGCCCTCAAAGGAGAACTCTCGACGATCGTCGCGCTTTCGGAGGCGATCAACGCACAGGCGCTGAAGGATGCGGCGGCGGGCGTCATGCCTTCGGCGCACGCCAAGGACATTGCGCGCAGCGGGACGCAGCTGCTCGCCGTCATCAACGATCTCTTCGATCTGTCGGAGGCCGAAGCGGGACATCTGACGCTGAACGAAGGCGACGTCGATCTCGCCCAGCTCGTGCGCGAGAGCACGGCGGTCATGAGCGATGCCGCGGAGATGGCGAAGGTCTCGCTCGGCTGCGACGGCGTGCAGGCGCCCTGTCCGTTGCGCGCGGACGCGCAAAAGCTGAAGCAAATCATGTTCAATCTGCTCTCGAACGCGATCAAGTTCACGCCGGAGCAAGGGCGCGTGCGGGTCGCGTTGACGTTCGACACCGACGGGCGGCCCACGATCACGGTCGAGGACACCGGCATCGGCATGCCGTCGAACCTCTCCCCGCATGCGGCGGCGCCGTTCGGCGCGCCGGCGGAAACGACGCACGGACGGCACGGCGCGGGGCTCGGCCTTCCGCTGGTGCGCCGCCTGGTCGACCTGCACGACGGACGCTTCGAAATCGAAAGCGAACCCGGCCGCGGCACGACGGCGATCGTCCGCCTGCCCGCCCGGCGCCTTGTGACGCCGGAGGCGGCGCGGTTGAGCGCTTAGGCTGGGCGCTACTTACCCTGCAGCGCGGCGGAAGAGTTGCTCGGTGGCTTCGTCGGCGGCGAAGAAGCTTTCGATGCGCATTTCGTCGGCGGTGACGTCTTGGGCGGTGCCGAACGTCGCGATCACGGTGAAGAGCGAGACGCGCAGGCCGTCCTTTTCCATCTGCAGCGGCAGCACGGGCACGAGCGCGGCCTCTTCGGCCGACCACAGCGTTTCGGCGTCTTGATATTGGCTCAAGTCCGACAGCACGGCCTTCATTTCCTGACCGCCCAGGGCCTCGGCCTCGCGGCGCGCGCGATGCCAGAGCAAGGGCGCGATCGACGACCAGTTCGTCACCAGCGGCTTGATGCCGTTCGGATGAAAGAACAAGCGCATGAGGTTGCGTTCGCCGCCGCCGACGCGCGCCCAGACGTCCGCGCCGATCATCGCGCCGAGCATGTCGAACGGCTTGTTCGCAAGGCGGATGTTCCAGGCGCGGTCGACCGCGATCGCGGGAAACGGCTCGTGGTTGGCGAGCATCATCGTCACCGCGTTCATCACTTGGTTCATTTGCGGGTCGTCCAGAGGTCTTGCCTTGAAGACGGGCGCAAAGCCCGCCGCGACCAGCCAATCGTTGCGTTCGCGCAAAGGAACCTCGAGCGTTTCACTGAGCTGCAGGATCATCGCGCGCGACGGTTTCGCGCGGCCCGATTCCAGAAAGCTCAAATGGCGCTGCGACACGCCGGAATCGAGTGCGAGTTCGAGCTGCGAGAGGCGGCGCTTCGTGCGCCAGGCCTTCAGGCGCTGCGGGAAGCCGTCGGGTGCGGCGCGATTGTGGTCCAGCGTCGATATCGACACGGCGGGTGATCTCCTGAACTTGCCTCATCATGGCCCGGTGCGGTGCGGGCGTTCAATGACCTTCAAGGTAATTGCGGCACGGCCGCGATCGGCATTCTCTGTGGGCGGACGAAACAAAGGAGATGCCTCATGTCCGCCCGTTTGCTCATGCTTTTCGTCGTTACCGCCGCGTTCGGCGTTTTGAGCGCCATCGCGCTTGCCGACGTCGGCTACTTCGGCATCATCGAGCCGCACTTCCAAGCTTGGGGGGCGGGTCAGGTGTTCGCCGACCTCGTGATCCTGGCCGTTCTGGGCTGCATCTGGATGGTCAACGATTCGCGCACCAGCGGCATCAACGCCTGGCCGTTCGTCGCCGTGACGCTCGTCGCGGGCTCGTTCGGCGTGCTGTTCTATCTGATCTGGCGCGAGGTCAAATCCACCGCGCGCAAGCCGGTTTCGGCTTGATCGGCTACGCGAAAGCGCGCGAGACGAACCAGAACGTGCCGAGCGCGAATAGAGCCGCCGCCGCCACCTCATAGGCAAGCGGCGGCACTTCGCGCGTCATGCGGCGAAACGCGAACAGGACGCCGCCCAGGATGGCGAGCGCGGCAAGCTGCCCCGCTTCGACGCCCACATTGAAGGCGAGCAGCGTCCAGACGATCTCGCCCGGCGGAATCTCCATCTCAAGCAAGGGTCCTGCGAACCCCGCGCCATGCGCGAGGCCGAAAATTGTGGCGATCGCGGGCGCGAGATAGGGCCCGTCAACCGGCCGTGCGAACGACATCGCGCCGGCGAACAGCGCCAAACCTGCGAGCAACAACCAGGACAACACCGGCAGGCCGAGCAGCCAGGCCGCAAGCGGCAGCAGCACGATGCCCGCGGCGCCTGCGGGTCCGAGCCATGCCGGCATTGCGCGGGCGCGCGCGAGCGCATCGCCCGCGGCCCAGGCGACGGTGAAGCCGATCAACGCTTCGACGGCGGCGGTGTCGGGCTTCAGCACACCGAGCGCGACGAGCGCCAAGGTGAGCGAGTGGCCGAGCGTGAAGCCGGTCACGGCGAGGAGAATGCGCCAGAGCCCGCCCGCGAGCATCGCCAGCGCAATCAGAAACGCGATGTGGTCGACTCCGGAGAGCACATGTTCGAAGCCGAGCACGAGGAAGTCCCAGGCGCTCGTGCCGTGCGCATCGGCTGCGCCACCGATCTCGCGCTCGGTGCGGCCCTGCGTGAGGACCGCCTCGCCGAAGCCTGCGGCGGACGTCGTGCGGATGTAGTGTACATGGCTGATCGAGACGTCGAAGAATGCGCCCATGCGCAGCGTCGCGGGCGCCTCGACGAACAGCTTGGCGCAGGTGAAACGCAGTTCCACACGCAGGTCGCCGCGCGGCGCGGCGATCGAACGCGGGGCATCCGCTTTGCACGGCGCGCCGTCTTGGGCGAGTTGCACGGTTTTCGCGAGATGGCCGCGCAGAAGCGCCGGAAGATCTTGCGGCGTTTCGCTCAATTGGGTTGCGCGATAGGCGTCGACCTGGAACACGCCTTCGAGCACATTGCCGTCGACGGTCCAGGTGGAGAAGCTCTGGCTGCGCGTGTGGGCGTGGGCAGCCGCCGCAAGCACGACGTGCAGGACCGCCGCCAAAACGAGGGCGACCCGCATCCTACTTGCCGGCCTTCGGCGCGTCGCCGGCGTAGGTGACGCGGGCGCGCGCGCGGAGGGAGGCGACGTAGTCCTCGAACGCTTTCTCCGTCATACGCTTGCGCCATTCTTCGACGACGATCTCGCGCACGGTCTCGAGCGGCGGGGGCGGCGTGTCGACACGATCGATCAGGTGGACGAAGACGACGCGGCGGCCGATTTCGATCGGTCCTGCGGTCTTGCCCTTCTCGAGGTCGAGCGCGGCGTCGCGCACGCTTGCCCCGGCGTATTCGGCGATCTTCGAGGGGATGACCGGGCCGTTCGGCAGCAGGATCGGGCTTGCACCTGCGGCGCCGACCGCTTCGTCGAACGGCTTGTTCCCGGCAAGCGCCTCCTGCAGGCGGGCGATCACGGCGGGCTCGTCCAGCGGGATCGAGACGGCGCGCACGCTCAAAAGCGGCTGCGGCGCGATCAGGCGCGGACGGTCGGCATAGAAGCGGCGCAAGTCCTCTTCGCTGGGCTCGAGTTTCGCCGCGTCGGCGACCGAGAACTGCAGCATTGCGCCGACCAACGCTTTGCGCGAGGTCGGATCGGATTCGGCGAGGCCCAGTTCGACGGCGCGGCGGAGCAGAAGTTCCTCGTCGACGATGCGCTCGAGCGCCTCGCGCTTTTCGGCGTCGGTCAAAGGATTGCGCTTGGCGCTCGCAAGACCTTCGATCGCGGTGTCGTAGATTTGGCGCGGAATAGGCGTGCCGTCGACGACCGCGATCGCATCACCGTATTTCGTCACCGCTTCGCCGACGCCAAGGGCCGACCACATCGCGACGCCGAGCCCCGAAGCGGCGGCGGCGAGCAGCAGATAATGCGCGCGCTTTGCCGCCGCCTCAGCCACCGCTGCCGGTACCGTCCGTTGCCGCCGATTTCGCGCGGTAGTCGAGGTAGATCGGCGAGGACCAGGCGCGGTGTTCGGCGGGCGACGTGCAGGCGTCTTCGCCGGAGCGATAGTCGCCATAGCAGAGCGTCGCCTTGATGCACTTGCCGTTGCCGTCGCGTTCGCACTTGATCGGTTCGGCGTTGATCGTGGGTTCCGCCTCTTGAATCGCCTTCACGTAGTAGATCGTGTCGCGCTTGGCCTTGTTGTACTCGGGATCGGTGAACGTGAATTTGCAGCCGTTCGCATCGGGTTTGCAGGTGTGGACGAGGTAGCGATCCTCGATCAGCTGCGCGAAGTCTTCGCCGGCCTTCGCTTGCGGGCGGATTTTCACGACCTCGATGCGGGTGATCAGGCGGCGTTCGTCCGACGGGTTGTAGCATTCGCCGGAGCAGATGTTCTTGATGCGCGCTTCGTCGAGGCCGGCCTTTGCGAAGTCGGGGCAGCCGGGCTTCTGCTTGAAGGCGCCGACGGCATGCACTTCGAACGTCGGCACCGTGTCGGTCTCGGCCCGTGCGCCCATCGGAATCTTGTTGCCTTGCGCATCGACCGCGTTGAACCAGAGCAGGATGCGCGGGCCCGAGGTCGCGTAGACTTCGCGGCGCTGGAGCGCGTCCCAAATCGCGTCGCGCGAACGCTCGGCGGCGTGCACGGCGGCGAGGCCGCCCGCGAGCCAAAACGACGACTGGCGTTCGAACTCGGTCAGCTGGAAACCCGCCATCGTCGTTAGTTCATCGCGCGACATGCGCTTCGATTGCGGCTCGGGTTTGCCTTGATCGGGCAACAGCCGATCGCGCCAGGCTGCGCTGATCGCGCCGCCCGCTTCCGTGTTCTTGCGGCGATCGACCGGCTTGTAGCCGGTGCCTGGCCTTGCGCGGTGATTGTCGGACGAACCGATGAAGCCCCAGTGGAAGCGCGTCGCCTTGCCCGCCGGATCGTCGAAGATCGCGCTGGCAAGGCCCGCCTGCACAGAGTTCGCGGCGCGGTGATTGAACGGGGGGATGAAGCAATCGGTGCACTGACCGGCGTCCAGCCAATCTTCCGGCGTCTCGCCGCCGACGGCCAAGTGCCCGGCCACGCCCATGTTCGCGTAGTCGTCACGCGCTTGGACTGCGCGCTTGTCGCAATCGGCGGTGTTGACGCCGCTCTTCAGACAACGTTCGCGGATGATCTCGCCGGCGCGCCAGCAGCTCGGCGTGTAGTTGCCTTTTGGCTCGGGGCAGGTCGCGGATAGGCCGTCGGCGTTCGGAACGATGTCCTGCCACGAACGGTATTCTTCCGAGTTGCCGTGACCGGAATAAATCTCGACGAGCGAGAACTTCTCGGGCCGCTCGTCCGCCTTGAGCGCCTTCAACCAATTCGTGCCCGGCGGCGTGTAGAAGCCCCACGTCGTGCCGTGCGGGATGATGAGCGGGTTCAGCTTCTGCTCGTCGTAAAGGCGGCGCACGAGTTCGCCCGGCGTCGGGGCGGTCTCGTAGCACTCCTTCGAGAGCTTGTCCGAGGGCGTGCTGCGGTCGCAGTCCGGAACCGCCTGGGTCAGGCGGAGGAACTTGTTGAAGTCGAAATAGGCCTGACGGTTCTGGAAGTCGAGCAGCGGAATCACCGGCGGAATGCCGAAGCTGCTGCGCAGTGCGGTCGAGGCCACGCCGCCGGCGCCGATCGCGCGCGCGGCGAGCTTCTCGTCCTCAAGATCCTTGAAAATGACGTTCTTGTGGCCGAAGTGCTCCGTCGGCAAGCGGCCGACTTGCGTCCACT
>CAZLRW010000042.1:0-30537 GCA_964561925.1 uncultured Flavobacteriaceae bacterium | reverse complement strand
AGGTCCTCATAGTGCAGCTCGAACTTGCCCGCCTCGATCTTCGACATGTCGAGCAGGTCGTTGATCAGGTCGAGCAGCATCGCCCCCGACTCGTTGATCAGCTTCGCATACTCCGTGTAGCGCTCGCTTCCCATCGGGCCGAACATCTCGCGCGCGAGAATGTCGGAAAAGCCGATGATCGCGTTCAGCGGCGTACGAAGCTCATGGCTCATGTTCGCCAGGAAGCGCGACTTCGTGCTGCTGGCCGCCTCCGCCCGCTCGCGCGCCGACATGAGCTCGGTCTCGACCTGCTTGCGCTCCGTGATGTCGCGCGTGATCGAGACTGCCTCGTTGAGTTCGCCAGTCGCCGGATCCGGCACGAACCGCACGCGCGATTCGAGCCAGATATAGTGTCCCTCTTTGTGCTGCGCCCGATACGCGTAAGTGACGGTGCGCATCGTGCGCCGCGCTTCTTCAACCGCCGCCATCACATGTGCGATGTCGTCCGGGTGGCACGTGCGGAAGGGGTCCTTCGAGATACATTCCTCGGCGCTGATCCCCATGATCTGCTGCACGGCCGGCGAAACGAACAGCGGCACGCCCTGCCGGCCGTGACGGATGATGATGTCGGTCGCTTCCTCCGCCATGAAGCGGTAGGCGGCCTCGCTCTTCTTGAGCTGCTTCTCGGCCGCGACCTCCGCCGTCACCTCGCGCACCACGCCAAGCACCGCCGTGATCCCGCCGTCCGGGCCGCGCTCGATGTCGCCGTAGGTGTCATAGATACGCTCGACCTCGAGGCCCCAGGACCGCGTGCGGTATTGAAACGCCTTGCCCTCGAACATCGCGGCGTTCACGGCCGCAGCCACCACCTTGCGATCTTCGGGGTGGATGTGGCGCATCAGGAAGTCGGCCGACGGCCGGATCGCCGGATCGATGCCCAGCATCGCAAAAAGGCCGGGCGACCAATGCGGGTCCTGCTCGCCGATCTGGTGACGCCAATAGCCCATTTTCGCCGCGCGTTCGGCGAGCGCGAAGTGCTGCCCCAGCTGCAAGAGCTGCGCATGCGGCGGCGCCGTCGGTGTGGTCGTGTCGAGCCCGGCCATTGGGTTCACTTGGGAAAGCAACGAACCGAAGCCTAACGCGAAGCCCGTAAATTGCATCGAAACTGGCAGGCTTAAGACGGAGTTAAATCCGCGCGTTCGCCAGCCGCCAAGCGTGCTCGGCCAGGAACTGGCACGTGTTCCCGAACGTCGCGGCCGTCTCGGACGAGGCATTACCGTCGAGCCCGCGCTTATAGACCCCTTGCGCGATCGAGGCCAAACGGAACACGGAAAAGCTCACATAGAACGACCAATTCTCGATCGGTCCGCGCCCGACGCGCGCGCAGTACGTCGCGACATAGTCGCGTTCGGTCGGGATGCCGCTCGCTGCGAAGTCGACGCCGACAAGCCCGCCCTGCCGCGGGTTCTGCACGTGATAGCCCATGCAATTGTAGGCGAGGTCGGCCAGCGGATGCCCGATCGTCGAAAGCTCCCAGTCGAGCACCGCGATCATCCGTGGCTCTGTCGGATGAAAGATCGTGTTCTCGAGCCGGTAGTCGCCATGCGCGATCGAAACGCTGTCGTCCTTCGGAATGTTGAGCGGCATCCATTCGATCAGCCGCTCCATGTCCGCAATAGCGTCGGTCTGCGCCGCGCGGTACTGCGTGATCCAACGTGCGATCTGCCGCTCGAAATAGTTTCCGGGCTTGCCGAAATCGCCAAGCCCGACGCGCGCGAAGTCGACCTTGTGCAGCCGCGCCAGAACGTCGTTCATCGAGTCGTAGATCGCCGCGCGCTCGGACGGCGCGACGCCCGGCAATCGCGGATCGCGAAAGATCCGTCCCTCCAGGAAATCCATCACATAGAACGCGGTCCCGATGACGCTTTCGTCCTCACAAAGCGCATGCATCTTGGGCACCGGCACATCGGTCGCGGCGAGCGCCTTCATGATGCGGTACTCGCGGTCGACCTGATGCGCGCTCTTCAGCAACTGCCCCGGCGGCTTCTTCCTCAGCACATAGCGCCGCCCGCCGGCGCTGAGCAGGAACGTCGGGTTCGATTGCCCGCCGCCGAACTGCTGCACCGAAAGCGGCCCCGCAAACCCCGTGACATGCGACGCGAGATAACGCTCCAGCGCCGCCTCATCGAAGCGGTGCGCGGCGCGAACGGGACCGGGCGCGAAACTCATGGGTTCACATAAACCGCGCCCGCCCGCATGACGAAGCGCATGCGCTCGAGCGCCTTGATGTCGCGCAAGGGGTCCTGATCGACCGCGATGATGTCCGCGGCCTTGCCCGCCTCGATCGTGCCGATCGTACTGGAGAGGTCGAGCAGGTCGGCGGCGTTCACGGTCGCCGATTTGATCGCCTCGGCCGCCGGCATGCCCGCGCCCACCATCAATGCGAACTCGCGCGCGTTTTGCCCGTGCAAGGAAACGCCCGTATCCGTGCCGAACGCGATCTTGACCCCGCCCTTATAAGCCCGCCCGAACGCCGCCTGCATCAACGGCCCGACCTTCGAGGCCTTCTCCCGCTGCGCCGGCGTCAGGAAGTCGCCCTTCTTCGCATGCTCCGCAACCGTCACGCCCGCAATGATCGTGGGCACGAGATAGGCGCCCGTCTTGCGGAACAGAGACATGGACTCGTCGTTGACATAGGACCCGTGCTCGATCGAATCGACGCCCGCGCGCAACGCGGCGTTGATCCCGCCCGCGCCGTGCGCATGCGCCGCGACGCGCTTGCCGAGCCCGTGCGCGGTCTTGACGATGATCGCAAGCTCCTCATCCGTGAACTGCTGATCGACGCCGGCCGAAATGTTCGAGAGCACGCCGCCCGTCGCGACCAGCTTGATCACGTCCGCCCCGCGCGCCACTTGCGTGCGCACGGCGCGCCGGCACCCGTCGACCCCGTCGCACGTGCCTGTCGACGCGAACAGCGCATTGACCTCCTCGCGGTAGCCGTAGGTCTGCGCATGTCCGCCGGTGGGCGACAGCGTCGATCCGGCGACCACCAAACGCGGCCCCGCGATCAAACCCTCATTGATCGCCCGCTTCAGCGCGAAGATCGCGCCCGACCGCTGCCCAAGATCGCGCACCGTCGTGAACCCGGCCCGCAGCGTGCGCGACGCATAAGCCGCCCCACGCAGCGCAACGAACCCCTGTTCGTCTTCGACCGTCTGCAGCCGCGACTTCGCGTTCAGCTCGCCAAGAAGGTGCACATGGCAATCGATCAGCCCCGGCAGCACGAACTTCGTGCTGAGGTCGATCACCCGCTCGCCCGCCGACGCGCGCACGAAGCCTGCCTTCACCTCGGCGATCTTGCCGTCCTTGACGACGACCGTCTGTTCTTTCAGCGGCTCTTGCCCCGGCACCGCGAACAGTGTGCCCGCGTGGATCAACTTCGTTTCCGCCCGCGCCGGCGCACAAACCGCAACGACCGCAACGAGAAGCGCAAAGAGCCTAAGCATCAGTCCTTCGCCCCCGCGCGCTTCGCGTACTCCCAGCCGAGCTCGGCCAGCGGCCTGACCGCCGACGCCATCGTCGTCGCATGCGCGCTCGCCGCCGTCCCGTCGCGCACGCGTCCCATGATGCCCTGCAAAATGCCCGCGATGCGGAAGAAATTGTACGCGAAGTAGAAATCGAGATTGTCGATCCCCGGCCGCCCCGTGCGCTTGCAGTACATCGCCACGTACTCGCTCTCCGTCGGAATGCCGAGCGCCTTCAAATCCGCGCCCGTCAAACTGCCGGTGCCACCGCCCGTGCCGCCCGGCGGCATGCGCCACTGCATGATGTGATACGTAAAATCGGCGAGCGGATCGCCGATCGTCGAAATCTCCCAGTCGAGCACGGCGAGCACCTTCGGCTCGCTCGGATGCAGGATCATGTTGTCGAGCCGATAGTCGCCATGCACGATCGCATTGCGCTCGCCCGGCGGAATGTGCTGCGGCAGCCATTCCATCAGCTTGTTCATCGAAGGAATGCTTTCAGTCTCCGACGCGACGTATTGCTTCCCCCAACGCGAAATCTGCCGCGCGAAATAGCTCCCGGGCTTGCCGAAATCCTCAAGCCCCAGTTTCACGTAGTCCGTCTGGTGCAGCTTCGCCAGCGTCTCGTTCATCGCGTCATAGATCGCGAACCGCTGCTTGGGTTCCAGCCCCGGCAATTGCGGTTCCCAAATCACCCGCCCCTCGACGAACTCCATGACGTAGAACATCGTCCCCGCGACGCTCTCGTCCGTGCACAGAGCATAAGGTCTCGGCACCGGAAACCCGGTCGGATGAAGCGCCGAGATGATGCGGAACTCGCGGTCGACGGCGTGCGCCGACGGCAGCAGCTTCCCCGGCGGCTTCCGGCGCAGCACGTACTTCGTCTTCGGCGTGATCAGCTGATAGGTCGGGTTCGACTGCCCGCCCTTGAACTGCCGGATCGAAAGCGGCCCCTCAAACCCCGCGACGTGATCGCGGAGATAAGCCTCGAGCTTCGCCACATCCAACGCATGCTGCGGCGCGACATCCTTGGTTCCGCTGAACTGTTCTTGGCGCGACGGCTGCGACATGGGGCTCAAGTCCTTGAGATAAGTGCGTGGTCGGCCGCATTCTTAGCCGACTTTGCGGGGGAGGGAAGGGTGCTCGGACCGCCGCTGCCGCTACGTCTGAAAGCGCCGGTTCAGCTTGCGCATGCCGCCGATCCACCGGTTGTAGTCGGCGGTCTTCTTGCGCATGTAGTCCAACACCTCGGGATGCGGAAGGATGAGGAAATCCTCCGCCTCGATCGCGCGCACGCACGCCTCGGCGACTTGATCCGGCTCCATCATGCCGTCGATCGAGGCGACGCCGTCGGGATTGTCCGCCGTCATCGCCGTCCGCACCGCCTGCGGACACAGGACGGAGACCTTGATCCCCTGATCGCCATGCGTGATCGAGAGCCACTCGGCAAGCCCGACCGCCGCATGCTTCGTCACCGCGTAAGGCGCCGACCCGATCTGCGACAGCAATCCCGCGGCTGAGGCCGTGTTGAGCAGATACCCGCCGCCGCGCGCGATCATCCGCGGCACGAGATGCCGCGCCGCCCACACATGCGCCATCACGTTGATGTCCCAGATGCGGTCCCACGCCTCGTTCGACGCCTCCGCCCCGCCGCGCACGCCGATGCCCGCGTTCGAACAGAAGAGGTCGATCGGCCCGTGCTTCGCCTCGACGGTCTCGATCAAATGCTTGATGTCGCCTTCCTTCGAGACGTCCGTCTCGAACGCAACCCCGCCGACCTCATCGGCAACCGCACGCGCCCCCGCGCCGTTCACGTCCGAACAAACGACAAGCCGCGCCCCCTCGCGCCGAAACCGCACCGCCAAAGCCCGCCCAATCCCACTCGCCGCCCCCGTGACGACGACGATCCGATCCTTGATGTGCATGGGCTATGTCCTCGAATGGCAGCGGTTGCGCGATGTAGGCAGCTTGTGAAGTTGGAGGCAAGCACGCCAGCAGATTTCCCACGCCGCGGGCCCGCGCCTGATGCGAGCCAGTTGCATGATGTGATAGCGTAAACGCGCCATAGGAGCCGGCGCATGGGCGACAGGGCGAAACACAAGAAGACGATCGATTGGACAGCGATTAATCTGACCTCGTCGATCGCGCTTCCGTTGTCGGTCGTTCTTCACATCGGGTACCAGTTTCTTTCTTTCGCCATTCCTACGCCCGTCGGCGCCAATGCCGAAGTGCATACCCTGTTCATCGCCGAGAAAGCGTTGGATTATGGAGTGCCTTTCGCCGGTGCATTTCTGCTGATCTGCATTCTGAATCTAGCTGCTTCACTCAAAGCGGCACCGATCGTCGCTTGGCTTCTGTTCCTATGCAGCATGGTTCTTCACGTGGCCGTGGCGAGCGAGATCTTGGCATTCGAACTTCTGATGCACTATGGGACGTCGCACATTGCGAGTGTTCCGTGGCTCGCACCCTATCCGATGCCGCTGCCGGTCAAACAGGCGGCTGCTATCGGCCTTGTCGCTTCATGGTTCTGGGTTGTCGGCTACTTCGTTGCGGCTTGGTGGCGCGGCCGCGTAGCCCCTCGATGGCCAACCAGTCCGGAGACCGTTATTGCGGTGATCTCGGGCGTCGCGCTTCCCGCTGCGGCCTTAGCGCCTTTTCCGCGCCTCGTGCACGAATACCAAGCGCTCTACGCCGCACAGGAGGCGCGCTTCCACGAGCTCTGCAAGAGCGTCAAGTTGGAGTTCTTTGGCGTTGCCAGGATGCCCACGAGCATTCTCTTTGACCCCAATGAGACTCTGACGTGTTCGGAAGTGCGCGACGGTCAATGTGAAGGGCTGACAATAGGCAGCAATCTCGCGCAGTACCTCGCCATCAACCGCCCGATCGAATTTGTGGAATTCTGGGAGGGCGGCGAAGGCGGCAAGCCTCGTGAACTCAAGCGCTGCTATGGGCGGGACAAGTGTCGCACGACCGCCACCGTCAGCGCAGTCACCGCGAAGTACCGCGTTGTCACAAGGGAGGTTCAGTCCAAGGTGGACGAAGTTCTGCGCTTGCGCCTTCGCACGGTCACCGTGGACGAACGAGAGACGAGGAAATTGCTGGGCCGCCTCCAGTTCGTCTACTCGACCGAAACCCAACGCATTTGTGCACCTGGCGCAACCGCAGGTGAGTTTTTCGACTCGAGCGACATCATCGACAGGTTATTCAAGTAGAAGCGCGAGCCGACGGCTCATCGATCGCCCGTCACGCGTGACAACTGGCGCAAGCACCCAAGCTACGGGGCTTGCGCCACCCAAACCAGCCCCTGCCACGGCCCAAGACCGCAGTCGGCGGTGAAGTCGCGCGACGCATCGCGTTGCAGGCCGAGCCTCATCATCACCGCTTGAGAACGCAGATTGTCGGCGCTGGTGTAAGAAACGATCTCGCTCAAACGACTGTGTTCGAACGCATGCCGAAGCGCGGCGCGCGCACTCTCGGTCGCATAGCCGCGCCCCCAAGCCGCGCGCACGAACCGCCAACCGATCTCGTGATGCGGGCCAAGCGGATGATCGGATGCTGGCCGCGGCATGATGCCGGCGTAGCCGACGAACGTGCCGTCCGCGTCCTCAACGGCCCATCGGGAGATGCCGTGCTCCTCGTAGGCCGCACGATAGCGATCGAATTTGCGGCCGCTCGCAACGCGGTCGAACGGGCCTCCAAGATCCGCCATGACCTCGGGATCGGCATGCAACTCAGCGAACGCGGGGCCGTCGTCCGCGCTCCAATGGCGCAGCAACAAGCGCGTCGTTCGGATCACGCCTGTCGAGGGCAATCGCGTCACCCGCCCGCCCGACCCACCGCCCGCCAACCGATATCCCGCCGGCAGAACCCTTCCGGCCAATCGATCAAGTCGACCGCGCGATAGGCGCGCGCTTGCGCTTCCGCGACGTCGCGCCCGAGCGCGGTGACGTTGAGCACGCGCCCGCCGTTCGCGATGAACGCGCCGTCTTTGCGCGCGGTGCCCGCGTGAAACACCTCAACGCCTTCGACTGCCGCCGCCCGTTCGATCCCGCGGATCGCCGTGCCTTTCAGCGGCTTCTCCGGATACCCTTGCGCCGCCATCACGACGGTGAGCGCGGCTTCGTCCCGCCAACGCGCATCCATCGTCTTCAGCCCGCCGTCGGCGACCGCCAGCATCAGCGCCACGATGTCGGACTTTAGCCGCATCATCAACACTTGGGCCTCCGGATCGCCGAAGCGCGCGTTGTACTCGATGAGCTTCGGCCCCTCGCGCGTCAGCATCAGCCCCGCGAACAGCACGCCCTTGAACGGCCGGCCGCGCGCCTTCATCGCGCGCACGGTGGGCAGGATGATGCGTTCCAGCGTCTGCCGTTCGATCTCAGGTGTGAACACCGCCGCCGGCGAATAGGCCCCCATGCCGCCGGTGTTCGGCCCCGTATCGCCGTCGCCGACGCGCTTGTGATCTTGCGCCGCCCCGAAAGGCAGCACGTTCTCGCCGTCGCAGAGAACGAAGTAACTGGCTTCATCGCCTTCGAGAAACTCCTCGATCACGATGCTCTGCCCCGACGCGCCGAACGCGCCCGCGAACATAGAATCGATCGCGGCCGAGGCCTCCGCCCGCGTAGAGGCGATGATCACGCCCTTGCCGAGTGCAAGCCCGTCCGCCTTCACGACGACGGGCAAGGGATGATCGCTCGCATAGTCCTTCGCCGACGCCGAGTCGGTGAAGCGGCGGAACCGTGCGGTCGGAATCCCCTCCGCCGCGCACAGCTCCTTCGTGAACCCCTTCGACCATTCGAGCTCGGCCGCGGCCTTCGACGGCCCGAAATGCTTGATCCCCGCCGCCGCCAGGCGGTCGCCAAGCCCGCCCGCGATCGGATTGTCCGGCCCGATCACGACGAAGTCGACGCCCGCCTCGCGCACGAAACCGACGATGCGCTCGAAGTCCATCACGTCGATCGCGACGCACTCGGCGACCGCCGCGATCCCCCCATTGCCCGGCGCGCAATAGAGCTTCTCCGTCAAAGGCGAAGCCGCAATCGCCCAACACAAAGCATGCTCGCGTCCGCCGGAACCGATGACCAGGATTTTCATGCCGACACCCTTCCGCTTTGCGCCGTCACAGCGCGCGCCGACGGGACCCGCGTTGGTCCGACAACCGTGACGGCGTCGTCAAGGGAGTTGATGACTTCGGACAGAACGGCGAGCAGCCGTGCGGCCTTCTGTTCTGGGGATAGCTCGCCGAGCAACAAAACGACCACGCTACAGGGTCGTCCCACACTCATCGCGATCAAGCCGAATCTTCGGTCTTCGGTCAGCGTGACGAGGCTCTCGCCGCGGGCGAAGGTCAGGATATCCTCGTCGCAGGCGCCTTGAAGCACTTCACGTACGAGAACAACGCGGTGCCCGGCGGCGGCAAGCGCCTCGTGGACCGCGCGAGGGACACATTCGTCGATCAGGAACGACGCCACGCGTCATTCCGCGGCAAGCAGGGTGTCGCCGGAGACGACGTCGGCCGCATACGACGCGGCGGCGCAAATGTCATCGAGCTTCAGGTGCGGATACTGATCGATGATCTCCGCGGGCGTTGCGCCGCGGCCCATTTCTCTGAGAATGAGCGCGACCGTGATGCGCGTGCCCGTGATCACGGGCTGCCCGCCCATGACTTTGGGATCAACAGTGATGCGGTCGGATATGGCCATCGATCTGCTCCTAATTCCGCATTCTACAGTCAACGGCCACCGGCGGCGAGGGGCTTCGGTGGGGAGGGTTACCCCAACCCAAACGCGCTCTTGATCCCGTCGATCACGAACTGGGCGGCGAGGGCGGCGAGGATGATGCCGAAGATGCGCGTGACCATCGCGGCGACCGTTGCGCTGATCATGTGCGAGAGCTTGGCCGCGAGCAGGAAGGCCGCAAGCGTGAGCAGCAGGTTCGCGCCCGCGCCCGCCAGGATCGCACCGCGGCTCGCCCAATCGCCGTGCTGCGCGAACAGGAGCATGATCGAGGCGATCGATCCCGGCCCCGCGATCAAGGGGATCGCGAGCGGAAAGACCGAGATGTCGTCGTGCTCGCCCGGATGCGCGCGCCGGTCTTCCAGCACCTTTTCGTTGCGCGCCTCGCGCCGCTGCGTGCGCGTCTCGAACAGCATGTCGATCGCGATGAGGAAGAGAAGCAACCCGCCCGCGATGCGAAACGCGTCCATGCTGACGTGCAGCTTGTCGAGCAGCCACGCGCCCCCGAACGCAAAGCCGAGCAGGATGAACGTCGCGACCAGCACGCTCTTCCACGCCATGCGCTGCCGCCATGATGGCGACATGTCCTGCGTCAGCGTCGCAAACATCGGCGTCACGCCCGGCGGATCGATGACGACGAAGAACGTGACGAACGAAGCGAGGAAAAGCTCGAGCATGCCCCAGTCCTATCGTGTCGCCGCCGCACGCGCCAGCCGGAGTGCTTCCAGGCATTGAATCATAAGCACTCGCCCCTCGCCCGCCCATGAGGGCGGGAGAGGGGATGGGGGTGGGGTGGGCGTTCCGCGTCAACTTGCGTTTCCGGCAAACGCGCAAAGCGCTGTTCGGTCACCACGTCGCCTTTCGCACCGTTGTACCATTGAAGCGTCTGCGCACGTTGACCGCCCACCCTCACCCCCAACCCCTCTCCCGCCCTCATGGGCGGGCGAGGGGAGTGATCTTTACGGCGCGATCAAAACAGTCACGCGATTGCCGGGCGCGAGCGCTTCATGCGTCACCCGCGTACTCAACCCCAGGATCATCGCGATCCCCGCTTGTCCCGGCGGCCGCTCGCCCGGCGGAAGCGGCGGCGGCATCCAGCGCGTCGGATCGAACGCCGGCGCCTCGTCTTCAAACACGACCGTCAAACCGGCGTCGCAGGAAAACGCCAGCCGCACCGGACGCTCGCACGCGCCGCCGTAGCCGTACTTGATCGTGTTGGTAAAGAGCTCCTCGATCACGATCCGCGCGCGCTTTTGCACCTCGTGAGCCTGCCCCCGCGCCGCACAGAACTGGTCCAAAGCCGCCAGCGCCGCCTGCAGCCCCCTTGTGGTCGCGGGCACATTCACGTCAAGATCGCCCGGCATGCCCTTGTCCTGTCAGGGAGTCCGCGTTCATGGCTATCATGACAGCGTCGCGCGCGCGATGCGTCGCCGTCTGCGTCGCGCTCGCATTGTCGCCGGCGGCGTTCGCGGCTGAACCCATCGGCCAGATCAAGACCGCAACCGGCAACGCCTCGATCGAGCGCGCGGGCGCAACGACGCCGGCCGCGATCGGCGAACGCGTCTTCGAATCCGACACGATCGTCACGACCGACGGCACGGTCGGCATCACGTTCGTCGACAATTCGATGATGTCGCTGGGTCCCCGGACGCGGCTTTCGCTCGACCAGTTCAAGTTCGACCGCACGACGCACGCGGGCACGTTCAACGCCTCGCTGAAGAGAGGCACGCTCGCGGTGAAGTCGGGCCAAATCGTGCGCCAGACGCCGGGCGCCATGCGCTTGAAGACGCCGGCGGCGCTGCTCGGCGTGCGCGGGACGGAGTTCGCCGTCCGCGCCGACGAGGCTCCATGATGCCGGTAGCGACGACGCGCGCGCCCCTCACCCTCGCAGCCGCGCTGCTGCTTTCGGCGTGCTGCGGCGCGCGCAACGACCTGATCGTCGTGCTGCCCGGCGCCGACGGCCATGTCGGCGGCGTCACGGTCGAAGCGGCGGGCGAAACGCTCGTGCTCGACAAGCCCTACGCCGGCGCGAAGCCGGGAGGCGAGGGCGCGATGGCCCCTGTGGAGATGACGAAGGCGGAGGTCGAGAACATCTTCGCGAACGCGCTGGCCGCCCGCCCGATCCCGCCCAAGACCTACGTGCTCTACTTCCAGACCGGCGGCACGACGCTTGCCCCCGACTCGCAAGCCGAAATGGACGCGATGCTGAAAGAGGTCGGCGAACGCAAGGCGGTCGAAATCGTCATCGCCGGCCACACCGACACCGTGGGCGGCGCTGCCGACAACGACCGCCTGTCGCAAGAACGGGCGCAGGCGGTGGAGGCTGCGCTGCGCGAAACCTTTGCCGCGCGCGGCGTGAAGTCGGACGCGGTCACCGCCGTCGGCCGCGGCGAACGCGAGTTGCTGGTCAAGACCGCCGATCAAGTGAGCGAACCCAAAAATCGCCGCGTCGAGATCACGGTGCGCTGACCCCGTTCCAGCGGATGGCGAGCACGGTCAAATCGTCTGAGGCCTCCGCCCCGCCGACGAAGCGACCGACCGCCTTGTAGAGTTCGTCGACAACCTCGTTCGCGCTCCACGCCGCGGGCATCGCGGCAAGCGTCTGCTTTGTCCGCTCGGCCCCCATAAGCGCGCCACTTGCATCCATCGCCTCCGACACGCCGTCCGTCATCACGCAAAGCAGGTCGCCGGGTTTGAGCCGCAGCCGCTCCGTCGCATAGGGAAAATCTTCGACGACGCAGAGCGGCGGCCCGCCGTCCGACTTGACCGCCTCCGCGGTTCCGTTGCGCAACAGATAGGGCGTATCGTGCCCCGCGTTGCAGAACTGCAGCTCGCCCGTGTCGAGGTCGAGCACGCCCGCAAACATCGTGATGAACAGCATTTCCGGATTGTCGCGCGCGATCTCGGCGTTCGCGAGCGCCAGGATGCCCGCGATGTCGGTCTCGCCGCGCAAGGCGTAGCTCTTGCACAGCGACTTGCCGAGCGCCATGAACAACGCCGCCGGCACGCCCTTGCCGCTGACGTCGCCGACGGTGAAGAAAAGCCGCCGCTCGTCGATCTTGAAGAAGTCGTAGAGGTCGCCGCCGATCTGCCGCGCCGGCACCATCAGCGCGCCGAGATCGAAGCGCGCGTCACCCGCAACGCTAGCAGCCCCCGGCAGCATCCCCATCTGAATGCGTCGCCCCGCCTCCATCTCGCCCTCGGCCCTCGCCTTGGCAAGCCGCGCCTTCTGAAGCTGCCGCGCCGTCTCCGCCGAATGCGCGGCAACGAACGCGAAGAAAGCGGCCGAAAGTCCAACCGCCGGCGTCGCCGTATCGACGAGCGTCAAGGACTGCCAAAAGCCAAACCCGATCGCGCCGAGCACCACCACCACCGCGGCCCACATGGCGATCTGCCAGCCCAGTCCCACGAGCCTGAGCCCAACGATCAGAAGCACCCCAAATAGAAGCGTGACAAGAGGCTCGACGAACCGCGTCCACACCGGCCTTGTCACCATCCGTTCGTCGAGAATGTTCTCGATCACCTGTGCCTTGAGTTCCGGTCCGGACATGAAATCGACGGGCGTCTTGCGCTTGTCGTCAATGCCGAGCCCTGTGACGCCGACGAGCACGATTGCCTTGTGCAGCACCTCGGGCTTTACGCGTCCACCAATCACGTCGAGCGCGGAGACATATCGGCGCGGATCGCTTCGTGAGAAGTGAACCCAAACACTGCCGTCCGCTTCCGTGGGGATCCGAAGCTCGCCGACGCTGACACCTTTGACCGAGCCGTCATCTGTGTAAACGCCAACCCACTGTGCCTTCTCCGTGAACCGCAACAGCTCGATCACCATCGAGGGTGCTGTCTGTTCGCCGATCATCGAAACGAGTGGTAGCCGGCGATAGACGCCGTCGTCGTCCGGCGCCGCCGACAGCACGCCATGGCCTCTCGCCGCCTGATCAAGCACCGGCAGGCTCCGCAGCGCCGACTTGAAATGGGGCAACGTTGTCGGCGTCTTTGGTGCGAGCCCTGCATCGAAGAATCGGATCGAGGCGAACGGTCCCGTGTTCGGCTCGCCCTCATCGAGCCCGCCGACACCCAACGCAACAGGCCCCGCGGCAATCGCTTGCGCCAGCGCCTGCTCGTGGCTGGGCAAAGCGCTCACGCTTTCGGCGATCGCCGGCGGCACGTTGCGCGTCTGGCGCAACCACTCTTGCGGCGACGACCGATCAGGTTCGGCCATGATCGCATCGATACCGACCGCCGCGGGTTGTGCGGCTAGAATTTTCGTGAGCAGGTCGGCCGTGATGTGCCGCGGCCACGGCCATTGGCCGATACTCTTAAGGGCCGCCTCATCAATCGCAACGATGATGACCCTGTCCTTGGTAATGGTCAGCCTTGGTTGTGCACTTTGGTAGAAGTCAAACAACGCAAACCGCGGCAGCGAGAACACCGACGGCGCCGCCGCCTGCAGCAGGACGAAGAGCGCAAGCACCGCCCACGCGGCCTTCCGCCCCCAGCCGCCGAAGAGAAGGCGCCCGATCACCGTCAAACCTCGATCTCGAGGCCGTCATACGCCGCGCATATCTTCAGGGCCGCGCCCGTGCGCGCGATCTCCTCAAAGCGGATCGTCTCGGCCAGGATCGCATCGATCCGCGCGTCGTCGTTCACCGGTTCGTGGTGAAAGAGGCAAAGCTGCTTCGCGCCCGCCATCTGGCAAAGCTCGACCCCCAGCACGTTGCTCGAATGGCCCCAGTCCTCTTTGATCGACACTGTCTCGGCGAGCGAATACATCGCGTCGAAAATCACGAGATCGGCGCCCGCAAAGAACGCGGCCGTGCGCGCCATCTCGTCGGCGTCTTCGGGCTTGTGCTCCGCATCCGTCGTATAGACGACCGCCTTGCCGCCCTTCTCGATGCGATAGCCGTAGGAATCGTTGCCGTGCAGCTGCGCAAAACCCGTGACGCCGGCGCCAGCGATGTCATAGCGCCGCCCGGGCTCCAGCGCCACGAACTCGATGCTCGCGCCCAGCGTCTCGAACTCGACCGGAAAGCAGGGTCCCTTATGCTGTCCCCGGATCGCCTGCTCGAGGCTCGCATGGCAGGAATAGAGCCGGATGCGGTTGCCGGGAATATAGGCCGGCACAAAGAACGGGAACCCCATGATGTGGTCCCAATGCACGTGCGAGACGAGCACGTGATAGGTCTGCGGTTTCGAAGGCCCGCTCTTCGACAGCGTCGAGAGCGAAAACTCCCGCGCCCCCGACCCCAGATCGCAGATCAGATATTCGGGCCCGCCCAAATCGATCTGCACGCAAGCCGAATTGCCGCCATAGGTGCCGCGCTCGGCAAAGCTCAAGCGCTCGGCCACGAACGCCCGCGCCTTCGCCTCGCTGTCGAGCGCGGCGCCCGCGCCCTTCACCAGCGCGTTCACGATCTTGGCCTCGACCGCCCGCGCGCCGAGCGGCGAGGGGAGCGATCCGCGCGTGCCCCAGAAGCGGACTTTCATGCCCGCCCCGGCGCAAGCTTCGCCGTCGCGTCGGCGACGCTGTCGAACAGCGGAAACACGAGATGGAACCGGCTGATCGTGAAAATCTCGAGCAACAAGGGTTGCAGCGCCGCCAGCCCGAGCGCCTTGCCCTCGGCCTTTGCCGCCTTGAACACGATCATGAGCGATCGCAACCCAGCGCTCGACATATAGTCGACCCCGGAAAGATCGAGCACGAGCGCGACCTTCGTCTTCTTCAAGGCCTCAGTCATCTGATCGCGCAGCGCGTCCGCGTTCGTCAGGTCGATCCGCCCCGCGACCGTGGCCACGACCGCCTCCCCGACCTGCCGCTCGCTCCACTTCATCGCCTCACCGCGCGCCGCTTCGCCGATCGAAAGCCTCTCACAAGCCAAGCCCCTGATGCAAACGCGTCGGAGCGGACAAAGGCCCTATTGCGCCACGGGCACGTCCGTGATCTCGGCGAGCATCGCCCCGCCGCACATGATCCGCACGCCGCGATACGTCATGGAGATCGCAGGTCCCTGGTAACGCACGCTCTCCGTCGTCAGAACCTGCGCGACGGGGCCTGAAGGCGGCGTGAGGTCGAGGATCAGCTGCTGCACCGGCGTCGCGCTGCGGTCGGCGGCGCCTGCGGTCACCGCGACCTTGTAGCCGGGCGTCGGCAAAACGATCTCGCCAGTCGCAATCAGCTGCCGTGTCGCGCCGGGCCCCGGCATCGCATTCACCCACGCCGCCCAGCCGCGGCTCTCGATCACCGCGCACGCCGCGCCCTTGGGCGGCGGCGGCGCGCCGTCCGGTTCGTCGATCGGCTGGCAGTTCGTCAGCGCGGCAAGCGCGAGCGACGCGGCGGCAATGCGGGCGAGCGGGCTTGGTGGCATGTCATCTCTCGGGCGTTGTCGGCGCCCGCAGATTAGGAGGAGACGGCAGGCCGCATCAATAACCCAGATACGAACCCCCGAAGTGGCGGCCGAACTTCGGCACGAACATCGCGTCGAAGCCGTGCCAGTCGCCGTATTTCGGCTGAAGCTTCGCATAGACCGCGCGCAGCGCCTCGCGCGCCTTCGGCCCGTCGACCGCGACCTCCACGCCGCGCGCACGGAACTCCTCGCGCACCGCGCTTTGGAAGTCGACCGTCATGTTGCGGAACGCGACCAGCGCCGCGTGGTCGCCCCGCTCGCCGTGGCTCGGCACATAGTGGGCGGCGTTGAGCGCGATCAGCCGGTCGAGCGCGCGGACGTAACCGGGGTAGTAGTGATCCGGGAAGTCGAACGGCGGCACCATCTTCACAAACATCATATCGGGCGCGAACACGACGCCGGCCGCGGGCACGTGGAATCCGTAGAGCGTGTGCGAGTGCGAGAACGGCACATAGAGCGCCTGCACCTCGATGCCGCCGAGCACCAGCGTCTGATCGCCCGCGATCGCGCGCGTGACGGGCGCGACGTCGCCGGCGATGTCCGTCCAATCGGCGACGAGCGTGTTGACGTCGCTGTGGCCGATGACTTCGGCGCCCGCGAGCAGAGCCGACCCGCGCACATGGTCGAGGTGGTTGTGGGAGAGGACGACCCAGCGGATATTCTCGCCGGGAAATTCCTTGGCGATCGCCTCCGACATCGCGCGCGTGTGGCCCTCGCTGAACGTGTCGAACACGGCGACGCCCTCCGGCGTGCGCAGGACGAGCGAACGGGTAAAGCCCTTCTCGAAGGCATAGACGGGGCCGGACACCCGATAGAGCGCGGGCTTGATGTGATCGAAATGGGAGAAGTAATCCGCCGGCATCGCCTGCGAGAACAGCCACGGCCTGATCGTGTCTTGGCCGAAGAACAACGCCGCAAAAACCGCCGCCGCCGCGATCCCAAAGCCCGCAAGAAGTTTCGTCCGCATATATCGCCGCCTCCGCGCATTTGATAATTTTATACGAAGTCGTATAATAATAAGCCTGAGGCCGGTCAAGGTAATTTTGTACGACCATGAACAAAAATGGGAATCCGGCACGCGGCCGCCCGCGCGCCTTCGACGAAGCCGCCGTTCTCATGCGGGCGCAGCAAATTTTCCTGGAACAGGGGTTCGAGGCCACGTCCTACGACCACCTGGCCGGCGCCGTGGGCCTCGCCAAACCCAGCCTCTACAACGCCTTCGGCGACAAGGCGGCGTTGTTCGACAAGGCCGTCGACGCCTACGCCCGCTACGCGCACGACGCGATCATAGCGGCGTTCGCAAAAGGCGGAACCCTGTCGGAGGCCGGGCGCAACGTGCTGCTGACGGGGGCCGAGGTCTATTCGAAACCGGAGGGCCCCTCGACCGGCTGCCTGCTGGTCGGAACGGCGCTCCCCGCATGCGCCACCCACGAAGGGCCGCGGCGCACGCTGGCGCATTTCATCGAGGGCCTCGAAGCCGCCCTGGAGCAGGCGATCGCCGAACGCTTCGCCAAGGACGCAAGGCGCACTGGAAAGCCGCCCCGCGCACTCGCCCTCCTGCTCACAAGCCTCCTCTTTGCGCTCGCCGTCCGCGCCCGCACCGGCCTCACCCGCCGCAAACTACGCGCGGCTGCGGCGGAATTGGCGGAGCTGTTCGGGTAGGTTTCGGCTCGAGGCGTGACGGCGCGGAAGTGAAGAGCGCATGAAAGTGCACGCATGCATCCTTAGTCGTCCAGCGGGAAGTGACACCGGATCGTCTTGAAGCGCAGGAAATCGCGATCGGCGGTATGGACGATCGCCTTGTAGCTCGCAGCAAGCGCGGCCACTTGTGCGTCCGTGACGAGATTGCCGGCCGCGCCGCCCGCGGTCTTCAGAAGAGCGATGACGTCGCTCGCATGATCCGACGGCGGTTGCAGGACCTGGGCGACGCTGCGGCCGAGCCATTGGTCGATATGTCCGGCGGCCTCGTCCAACGTCATCGGGTTCGCGTAGGCGCGCGGGTTGGTGGCGATGCGCAGGAACGCGAAGATCGTGGGATGCGTGAAGCCGACCGCCTCCTTGCCGGACAGGCAATCGTCCCACCATTCGCGAGCGAGGTCGTGGAACACGCTGCTCTCGTCGTGGGCATAGAGCAGCAAGTTCGCGTCGGGAACGATCACCTGCGTTTCGACGGGCGCGCGGTCTTTTCGCTTTCAAGCCTGCGGCTCAGCGCAAGAAACGCATCGACTTCCATGTCGTCGGCAAACTGGTTGAGGCGCGCGGGATCGAGGCTCGTGCGCAAGCCCATCGGACGCGCGCGCGTCTTGAAGCGCCCTTCGCGCGCGCCTTTGCCTTCGATCAGCCCGTTCCGAATCGCCTGGTTCAACGCCTCCTTGAAGCTCTGGCGCCGACGCTGCATCGCATCGCGGAGCAGCTGCTCCACATCGGGATCGAGAGTGACGGTTGTGCGGGTCATCTAGGCATCATGACAGCAAATTCTGATGATGTCAAGATGTTAAAGGCGATTCACCCCAGAAAACGGCTCATTTCTGCGCCCGTCCAGCCGCCGTTCGGTCTGGATCGCCGTTAGCAGCGCCTGACAGATTGTTCGGACTCGTTCGCGAATGCACCAAATCGGTCATTGGTACGAGCAGGGAATGGATATGGTGTCCCCGTATTTCTCGGGAACGTGCATCATGTCCCCCTCATCTATTGCGCCGCAACCCCGCCCGGCGGGTTCTGCGCGCTGAGGAACGGCAGCACGATCGCGATCATCGCGTCCGGCTCGAGAAGTGGCAGGCCGTGCGGCTTGCCTTCGACCGGCACGAGCTGGGTTTGCGGCGCACGCTTGAGCAGTTCTTCCGCGTGGGCGAACGGCACGATCGTATCCGCCGTTCCCCAAAGGGCGAGCACCGGCAAGCCGGACCGCCCGAGCGCGTCATAGGCCTCGAGACGGTTTTGCAGGTCGTAGTTCCGGAACGTGTTTTGCTGCCCCTCGGCAAAGCCGCGGTACTTCGCTTGCTCGTTCATCCAGTCGGCGACGCCCTCGACGCTGCCGATTTCGACCTGCGCGACGCCGTAGACGGTCAGTGTCGCGCCAAGCACCCGCGCGATCCAATCGCCGATGACGGGCGCAAGAAAGAGCCTGGCGGCCAGCGCATTGCCAAGTCTCGCCTGGCCGAGGCCCGCCGGCGCGATCAGCGTGACGGAGCGAATGCGCGACGGATTCGCGGCGACGAAATCTGTGCTGATCGCGCCGCCCATCGATGTGCCGACGATGTGAACCGGCGCCGTGACGTTCAATTGCGCAAGCAGCTCGGCAAGCTGATCCATGAAGAACTGCTTGTCGTGCGTCGCGGTCGGGCGGTCGGAATAGCCGTAGCCGAACATGTCCGGCACGAT
Organism: uncultured Flavobacteriaceae bacterium; assembly: GCA_964561925.1. Lineage (GTDB taxonomy): Bacteria > Pseudomonadota > Alphaproteobacteria > Micropepsales > Micropepsaceae > SZUA-430. The sequence continues at coordinate 11,514 of CAZLRW010000042.1, read as the reverse complement.
GACGCGAAAGCCCGCGTCGGCGAGCGGCTTGATCCAGCGTTGAAACGCAAACCCGCCGGTCGAGGCGCCGTGCACCATCAGCACGACCGGCCCGTCCTCCGGCCCCTGCACGCGCACATGCATCACGCCGGCCGAGAGCGGAACGAACCTGTCTGCCTTGCCCGACCGCGTGAGCTCGTCGCGCGCCGCGCCGTCCATCGGCTCGCGCATCAAGTCTGCGACCGGATAAGCAATCGCCGCAAGCACGAGCAGAAAAACGAATGCGCGAACCAGCCATTTGACGAAAGCGATCATTGCGGCCCCCCGGCGTGAGTGGGCCGAAGTGTAGCCCGCGCAGCCGCAGTTTGGCGATTCGCGTGGGGGATCCGCCGTATCTAGCGGTTTGCGGGTGCGTTTGATCCCTTCACGTACCAATCGGTCATCAGAACGCGGACAAGCCAGAAGAGCGCAACGACCAGCACGATCAGCATGGGCGCGGGCAGCAAACCCGTCTCACGCACCCAAAGCGGAAAGACGTTCGTCCCTTGCCCGACGAAGAACGCCAACGTGCCCAGGAACAACGCCGAGCACATGCGCCAAAGGTGACGTGCGATCCGCTGCGCGCCGGCAAGGCCGCCGCGCACGATCACGCTGACGTCGGCGAGTGCGGCGAGCGTCGCGATCCCGGCGAAGCCGTAGAACAAGAAATCGGGAATGCCGTCGATGCCGTCGGGGCTCTTAGCGGCCTCAAGCCCCAAGAGCACTCCACCGGCGGCGATGGCCAGGGCCGCAGCGAGCGCCACGAACTCGAACACGCCGGCCTCGCGATCCTTGCGCTGGACCGTCACCCACGACGTCACCACCATGTAGGTCGTGAGCGCCGCAACGACGACATTGAACGCCGCCGCAACGGGCTTGAGCACGGCCACCACACCGCCCGATACGGCCATCAAGATCATGGCGATGAAGAACGCATTGCCCGCCATGCGATGGAGCGCGGCACCTTTGCGGGTGAACAAGGCGATTGCGCCCGCAGCCAGACCAACGCTCCCGGCCGTGATGTGAAAGACCAAGAGAAGCCCAAGGTTCATGGACGCACGCCCGCATCCGTCGTCGCGACGACGCCGCAATCCGGAACCCGAAATGCTCGCATGCAAATGTTCCCCGGTGGCGCCCGGCCGGCGCATCCGACCATGCCTATCGGGCGGCATTTTAGCCGCTGTCCGACTCCGGGCCCATGACCGCAACGCTCAAACGCATGACCTTGTCGCTCAAGCCGGTAAGTTTCGGGGGCTTTAGACCGCTCTCGGCTTGTTTACGATTTCGACGCGATCGAGCGCCTTACCCAGCTCGCGTTTGGCGACCTCCACGTCGTGATCGTTCTGCAGATTGAGCCAGAGCTGCGCCGTGGTGCCCAGCGCCTTGCCGAGGCGCAGCGCCGTATCGGCGGTGACGCCCGTCCGCTCGCTTGCGATCCGCTCGATCCGCGTGCGGGGCAAACCGCAAGCCTTGGCCAACGTGCCAGCGGACATCTTCAACGGAACGAGAAACTCCTCCCGCAGAACTTCGCCGGGATGCATGGGTTTGAGTTTCTTGGGCATACGCGATGGTCCTCTAATGGTAGTCCACGATTTCGACGTCGGTCGGGCCTTCCTTCGTCCAAACAAAGCAGATGCGGAACTGGTCGTTGACCGGATCGAATGTTGCCCCGGCCCCAAGCACGTTGGTCTAGGATTGAATGGAATTGGGGTTCTCCAATCGCGGCTCACCGGTCAACTCCATCCTGAGCGTTGTCACGGCCGATGGAGTTCCACGCCGACCCGATTTCTTCCCAGGCTCGCGGCGGCATCTTTGCGCTCGGCCAAGCGCTCGCGTTCGACGGCATGCCAGCCCTTGCGATGCTAGGCGTCGCAACACTCACGGCGGGGGTGGTCGCCTCGCTCGCGGGTGCCGAGAGGGGAAACTATCTCAACGCGGAAGCGATGCGATGGAAATCCACTCCGACCCGGTTTCTAGACTACCACTTGTAAAACGCCCAAGGAGTGATCTTTGATTGAATTGGTGATATAGCCGCTTGACAGGGGACGAATATGCAAAAGACAGATATCTCGGTTCAGGATCTTGTTGGCTTGATCGAGAAAGGCGAGTTGCGGCTTCCTGAAATGCAGCGCGGCTACGTTTGGCGGGCAACGCGCGTTCGCGATTTGCTGGACTCGCTGTATCGCGGTTATCCGTCTGGCAACATTCTTGTCTGGGAGACTGACACGGCGATGCCGCTACGCGAGATGGCGGTCGGTCAAAGGGATAGCCCGTTTAAGGGCTTCAAGCTGCTACTTGATGGGCAGCAACGCCTCACGTCGCTTAGCGCCATCCTCCGGGGTGAACCGGTCCACGTTCGTGGTCGGCGACGCCCGATTGATGTGCTCTTCAACCTAGAGCATCCAGAATCGCTGCAGGAGGTGCTGGAGGTGGATGACGATGACGATAACGATCCCGAGGGTATTGACGACGATGAGGATGCTGACTTGTCGATCGAAGAGCGCGTGCAGCGCCTAACCTTCGTTGTGTCGAGTCGCAATTTGGCGACACTACCCAATCTCGTTTCCGTCACCGAAGTGTTCAAGAGCGACAGCGACGCGCCATTTCTGGTCAAGGCCGGCGTCAAGGGTTTCGACGATCCGCGCTACCAGAAGTATACGCAGCGCCTTCAAGCTCTCCGTGGCATCCGGCGCTACATGTACTCGGTCCAAATACTTGAACGCGACATGTCCTATGACGAAGTGACGGAGGTCTTCGTTCGCGTAAACTCCCTCGGTGCAAAGCTTAGGAGCTCTGATCTCGCGCTCGCCCAGATTACCGCACGTTGGCGCGGTGCCTTGGGCGTGTTTGAGGAGTTTACGGACGACGTGGAGCGGGAGGACTTTCCTATCCAATTCGGAACCCTCGTTCGCGCGCTCGTTGTTGTAGCGACCGGACAAAGTCGCTTCAAAACCGTAAGCAGCCTTAGTGAGGAAGACCTGAAGCGGGCGTGGGAGAAAACCAAGCGTGGCCTTGGTTTCGCCATTCACTTCGCGCGGAACAATGCCGGGTTGGAAAGTCCGGCCCTCTTAACGTCGCCGTACGTCCTTCTTCTGATCGCCTATCTTGCTGATCAGCGCCAGCACGACCTGACGGCGATCGATGAAAAGAAGCTTCGCTTCTGGTTGAGGGTTGCTAACGGCCGTGGCCGTTACAGCCGCGGATCAAGTGAATCACTGCTCGAACAGGATATGGCGATCATTCGGTCGACGAATGACATCCTAACTTTGCTTGACCCAATTAGACTTCAGTTCGGCCGCATTCATTTTGACGTCGAAGAGCTAGACGGGCGCAACCAGCGCGCGTCACTGTTCCGGCTGATGTTCCAAGCCTTGAAAGAAGGCGGTGCGAAGGATTGGAGTTCGCCCCTGCAGATATCCGTCTCCAACTTTGGCGCTGAGCACAAGCTGCAGTTCCATCACATTTTCCCCAAGGCGATCCTCCAGAAGAAATACTCGAAGGCGCAAGCCAACGACATCGCCAACCTGGCCTTTGTCGGCGGCAAGACCAACCGCGCCATAAGCGCCAAAGAGCCCAAGGTCTATTTTCCAGGCGTAATCGCAAAGCAAGGCCGTGAGGCGCTAACGACGCAGTGTATCCCGATGGATGAGTCTTTGTGGAGCGTGGAGCGCTACACGGAGTTTCTCGCTGAACGCCGAAAACTCCTTACGGCGAGAATCAATGAATACCTCGGCCCAATGCCCACTTAGCATCGAGCCGGCGGGTTCATCGGGCTAGTGAGACTTTGTCTCACCCTACCGCAATTTTCACCGGCTTCCCGACATGGCTCAGCAGATCAAAGAGCTCGAACTCGAACTTCGCCATCTTCTTTGATGCGATCGTGCGTGTTGACCAGGGCACGATTGGCGATATCCGGGTCATAGACGTTCTGCAGACTGAGCGAACGGTGTGAATTCCGCCGCCACCTCCCAAATCCCAGCCATCTAGTTCGTCGCCTGCCGGTGGAACTCGAAATTCTAGTCCGTTTCCGACCGTCCGTCGTCCCACGCCGCGCACCGCGCTTGCGAAGCGCGGGCTGGCAGAGTGTTTGACGGGTGACGTCGCGTCTCTTCACGATCGCCTCCGCCCGGGTGAGGGCGCCCTTCGCGATCAAGCCGTGCCCGCCTTCGTTCTCCCTTGCGAACACGAAGATCGTGTCGCCCCTGGCGATGCGCTTGCCGCCGTACATGGTCTTCTGCCCCGCGAACGCAAACGTCTTCGCGCGCGGGTCGCGCACCTCGGCCTTGATCGCGAACGCCATGACCTCATCCTCTCCTTCAGTGCGAGCGGCGCCGAAGGTCCACCTTGCAATCCCACACGCCGTTCTCTATTTGTACCACATGCGGGAAATCCTCCTCTTCGCCGCCCCCGTTCGCGCGTCTACAGCCGCGCGCCCCCGCATCAACGCCACGTCCAAACGCCAACCGCCGAACCGCAAACGCATTGGAAACGGATTCCAAACGGATAAATCCGCAGAAAGCCGCCATTCTAACGCATCTAACGGATTCGCGAACTTGAAGGCTCCGGGCCCTCGTTTTCTGCGGGCGCTACCCTGCGCCCCGGCTTATAGGGTGGAGCCATGAGCGCAATGGATTCGCCCCTGATCGCCGCCGAGAACCCTGCCGCGAACGTCCCCGAATACACGGTGAGCGAGATCTCCGGCGCCGTGAAGAAAACGGTCGAGCGCGACTTTGCCTTCGTGCGCGTGCGCGGCGAGCTTTCGGGCGTGAAGCGCCACACCTCCGGCCACGTCTATCTCGACCTGAAGGACGAGCGCGCGGTCTTGGGCGGCGTGATTTGGAAGATGAACGTGCGCGCACTCCGCGTTCAGCCGCAAAACGGGCTCGAGGTCGTGGCGACCGGCCGCCTCACGACATATCCGGGCCAATCGAAATACCAGATCGTGATCGAGCAGCTGCAGCTCGCCGGCGTCGGCGCGCTCATGCAGTTGATCGAGGAGCGTCGCAAGAAGCTCGCCGCCGAAGGTCTCTTCGCCGATGAGCGCAAGCGCCCGCTGCCCTATCTTCCGGAAGTCATCGGCGTCATCACCTCGCCGACCGGCGCCGTCATCCGCGATATCCTGCACCGCTTAGAGGACCGCTTCCCGCGCCACGTGATCGTCTGGCCGGTCGCGGTGCAGGGCGAACGCGCCGCCGCAGAGGTGACCGCCGCGATCCAAGGCTTCAACGCGCTGAAACCCGGCGGCCGCGTGCCGCGCCCCGACGTGCTCATCGTCGCGCGCGGCGGCGGCTCGATCGAAGACCTGATGGCCTTCAATGACGAAGCGGTCGTACGCGCCGCCGCGGCGAGCGAGATCCCGCTCATCTCCGCCGTCGGCCACGAAACCGACACCACGCTGATCGACTTCGCCGCCGACCGCAGAGCACCCACGCCGACCGCGGCCGCCGAAATGGCGGTGCCGGTCAAGGCCGAACTCTTGCGCAATATCGTCGATCGCGCGCACCGGCTGGAAACCGGGCGCCTGCGCGTGTTCACGACCGCGCGCCAGCGTCTGACCGACATCGCCCGCGCGCTGCCGCGCCGCGAGCGCCTGCTCGAAGTCCCGCGCCAGCGCTTCGACCACGCCGCGTCGAAACTCGGCAGCGCGCTGACGCTGCTCGTCCATCGCCAACGGGCGCGTTTCGATCGTGCCGCGGCCCAACTGACGCCTGCGCCGCTGCTGCAAGTGGTCCGCAAGGATCACGAGAAGGTGGTGACGCTCGCCCATCGGATGCAGCTCTCGATGCAGCGCCGCGTGAGCGACGCCTCAAGCCGTCTGATGACGGGCGCCAAACTGCTCGACACGTTGAGCTACCGCGCGACGCTCGAACGCGGCTTTGCGCTGGTGTCGAAGACGGGCAAAGGCCTCATCGAGCGTGGGGCTGAAATCAAACCCGGCGACAGGTTGCTGCTGACGTTCGCCGACGGCACCGCGCCCGCAACCGCGACCGGCGCGATCGTAACGGGCGCGGCCCCCCCGGTCAGCCGCAAGAAAGCGAAAACCGCGGGCCAAGGAGACCTCTTCTAGCCCATGCCCGCTCTCGGCTATGCTCGCACAAACATTGGAAGCTCCCGCCCATGAACATGATGGAACGCACGAACCGCCCGGCGGTGCTGCAATACCTGGACGGCGAATACCGCGTCGTGCAGCAAGGGACGTACGTGATCTGCGCCGTGACCGGCGGGCAAATCCCGCTCGACGATTTGCGCTACTGGAACGTCGACCTGCAGGAAGCCTACGCGAATGCGGAGGCCGCGAACGCCCGCTACCGCCAAACGCGCAAACGTTAGGAAAGCCGTCGCACCATGCTCGACCGCCGCAACATCCTGACCGGAGGCATGAGCCTGTGCGTGCTCGCGGCCATCGGCGCGCCCGCGCGGGCTGAGGCGCAACTGCGCGGCCAATTCGTGCAAGGCACGCTGATCCGCGGCAAGACCGAACCCGGCGCGTCGGTCGCCGTCGACGGACGCCGCCTCGCCTTGACGGCCGCGGGCGACTTCGTGTTCGGCTTCGGCTACGACCACGCGAAACCCGTCGAACTCAAGATCAAGCTCGTGGGCGGCGCGAGCGAGGAAAAGACGATCGAACTCGCCAAGCGCGAATACCGCGTGCAGCGCATCGACGGCTTGCCGGAGAAGTTCGTCGAACCGCCGGCCTCGGTGCTCAAGCGCATCGAGCGCGACAACAAACTGATCGGCGCAGCGCGCGCCCGCGACACCGACGAGGCCTTCTTCGCCGAGGAATTCGATTGGCCCGTGAAGGGCCCGTTGACCGGCATCTACGGCAGCCAGCGCATCTTGAACGGCGTGCCGAAGCGCCCGCATTTCGGCGTCGACATCGCGGTGCCGGAGGGCAGGGCGATCCGCGCGCCCGCGGGCGCCATCGTCGCGATGGCGGAGGATGATCTCTACTACACCGGCGGCACGATGATCCTCGATCACGGTCGCGGCGTTTCGACAAGCTACCTCCACATGTCGCGCCTCGACGCCAAGGTCGGCGACCGCATCGCGAAGGGCGACGTCATCGGCGCGGTCGGCAAGACCGGCCGCGCGACGGGCCCGCATCTTTGCTGGCGCCTGAACTGGTTCCAAGAACGCCTCGACGCCTCGCTCGTCGTGCCCGAGATGCCGAAAGGATAGGCGCCCGTGACCTCCCCGCTCGAACGTTGGTACGCCTACACGAAAAGCCACGACCACAAAGAACTCTGGGCAATGCTGCACCCCGACGCGGTGTTCGAAAGCCCCGTCGTGCACACGCCGCAACGCGGGCGCGACATCACGTTCAAGTATCTGCTCGGTGCCGACAAGGTGCTCGGCGGCCCGGGCTTCGCTTATGTCGGCGAATGGCGCTGCGCGACCGGCGCGGTGCTTGAGTTCACGAACGAGGTTCAGGGCATCAAGATCAACGGCGTCGACATCGTCACCTGGGACGCGCAAGGCCTGATCACGCACTTCAAGGTCATGGTGCGCCCGCTGAAAGCGATCAACCTCTTACACCAACTGATGGGAGAACAACTCGCGAAGGCCTGACGTTATGCCTTCGGCCACCGGCTGTGCAGCCACAGCCAGTTCGCGGGGTTCTCGCGGATGCGCGCCTCCAGAAACTGATTGAGCGCCAGCGCAAGCGCATACGTGTCCTTGTCCCGGTCGCCGGTGTTCGGGAAGGGAATCTCGGGATAGACGGTCAGGCGAAACCGCTGCCCCGGCAGTCGCTCGCCCCACGCCGGCACGATCGGCGCATTGTGGCGCAGCGCCAGGTTCGGCGCCCCGGTCGCCGTCATCGCCGGCCGCCCGAAGAAAGGAACGGAGATGCCGTCATTCGCCTTCTGGTCGACCAGCATGGCCAAAAACCCGCCGCTCTTGAGCGTGCGGATCAGCGAGCGGGCACTTTCCCCGCCCTTGGCCGCCATCGTCGGCAAACCGATGCTGCGCTGCCTGGAGATCCACGCGTCGACGTAAGGATTGTTCGGCGGCCGGTAGACGAGCGTGCCCTGCTGCCCCACGTCCTTGATGCAGCGCGGCAGCACCTCCCAGTTCCCGCAATGACCGGAGACGAACAACCCGCCCCGGCCCTTCGAGATCGCCGCAAGCGCATGCTCCATCCCGCAAATCTCGATCCGCGCCCCGGGCTTGACCGACCAGAATTTCTCGAGATGCGGATACTCCGCGAATGTGCGCCCCAGATTGTCCCACATCTCGGCGATGTACCGCTCGCGCTCCGCTTCGCTCAAGTGCGGCAGCGCGGCCGCCATGTTCCGACGCGCGCGCCGCGTCACCGGAATACGCGGCCCCAGCGTTCGCGCGAGCCAGCCGCCGAGATCGGAGGCGCGCTCCAAGCCCAGCGCGCGGAATCCGGCCATCACGCTCAAAAACAGCGCGTATTCGAGGACGTAAAGCACCTGCGCCGCGAGCGTCGTCGCGCGCTTGATCGGCCTCAGTGCTTGACCAGTCCGGGCGGCAGGAACTGTTTCAGACATTGTTCGATGAACTGGTCGATGAGGGGCGTGGCGTCCGCGTCGAACGCGGCGCGCACTTTGAGCGGGCTGATGCCGTCGCGCTGGTCGGGGTCGATGCGCAGATGATCCTTCTCCGTGGTCAGCAACAGCGCGTCGTACCGTTGCGCCGTCTCGCGCAGATCCAGGAGATCCTCCCGCGTATAGGCGTAGTGATCGTCGAACCCGCGCGAGGCCTCGATGATCGCGCCGCAGGCCTCGACGGTCGCGAAGAACTTGCGCGGGTCGCCGATGCCCGCGAACGCGACGACGCGCTTGTCCTTGAGCCGCGCGACCTCTTCGGGCAGCGGCTCCAGATGCGCGCGCAGGACCGGCTTCTCGACCGGCAACAGCACGTGCCCCGCGCCCATGGAAATCACCGCGGCCGCCCGCGCCAGCCCGTCCTCGATCCGCTCGCGCAAGGGGCCGGCCGGGATCAGGCAGCCGTTGCCGAACCCGCGCGCCGCATCGACCACGATGAGCGACAAGTCCTTGTGCAGCGACGGGTTCTGATACCCGTCGTCCATGACGATGACTTGCGCCCCGCGCGAAACGGCAAGCCGGGCGCCTGCAGGCCGATCGGGCGAGACGACGGTCATCGCATATTGCGAAAGCATCAAAGGCTCGTCGCCCACCTCGGCGGCGGTGTCTTCGCTTGCGTCCACGATCATCGCGCCCGGAATGTCGGCGCCGTAGCCGCGCGACAGAAAGGCGACGGTCAGACCGCGCGCCTTCAGCCGCTCACCGATCGCGATCGCGACGGGCGTCTTGCCCGTGCCGCCGGCCGTCAGGTTGCCGACGCAGATCACGGGCACGCTGGCGCGGAACGGCACGGTCATCGCCGCTCGCGTCCGCCCGACGAAGCCATAGAGCCAGCCCAGCGGCCTCAGCACGAAGGCCACGGTTTCGTTCGGGTTCGAATACCAGAAGTCAGGCGCGCGCATGGGTCGAGAGCGCCCTCAAGAACGGTGCAAGAATTTCGAACGTGCGCACGAGCGGTTCTTTCGATCCCGCGACCTTCGCGGCCGCCTGTCCCCGATGCATGGTTTCGATATCGTTTTCAAGCAGCGCACCGACCCGCGCCGTCAACTGATCGTTCGACGTTAACACCTCGACCCCGCCGGAGGCGACGAGAATGCGGAAGATGTCGCGGAAATTGTCGATGTGCGGGCCGCTCAGCACTGCGGCGCCAAGCCGCGCCGGCTCGAGCGGATTCTGTCCGCCGTGCGGCACGAAACTTCCGCCCATCACCGCGAGAGGGCACAGGCGATAGAACACGCCGAGTTCGCCCAGCGTATCGGCGATGTAGATCTCCGTCTCGCGCGCCGGCAGTTCGCCCTTGGAGCGCCGCGCGATGTTGAACAGCGGCTCGAGCGAGGCCGCGACCGCGGGCCCGCGCTGCGGATGGCGCGGCACGATGACGGTCAAGAGCCGCGGGAAATGCGCGGCGAGGTCGCGATGCGTGAACGCGGCGAGTTGCTCCTCGCCGTCGTGGCTGGACGCGAGCAGCCAAATCGGCCGCCCGCCGATCGCCGAGCGCAATTCGGCAAGCACGTCCGCATCGAACGGCAACGGATCGCCGACGAGCTTCAGATTGCCCGGCACCTCGACATGCCGTGCACCGAGAAGAGAGAGCTTGTCCGCAACGTCTTGGTCCTGGGCGAGGCAAAGATCGAACGTGCCCAAAAGCTCGCTCGCCGCCTGCTTCGCCCGCCGCCAGCCGCGATACGACGAATCCGACATCCGCGCATTGATCAGCGCCGCCGGAATCTGCCGCTCGCGGATCTCGTGCAGCATGTTCGGCCAAAGTTCGGACTCGACCCACAGAGCGAGGCTCGGTTGCCAATAGTCGAGAAACGCCCTAACCGCGCTCGGCGTGTCGACCGGCACGAACTGGTGAAACGCGTTCGCGGGCAGCCGCTCGCCCATCACGCGTCCCGACGTCACCGTGCCCGTGGTGACCAGCACATGCGTGTCGGGTCGAAGCCGTCCCAATTCGCGGATCAGCGGCAGCACGGAAATAGACTCGCCCACGCTCGCCGCATGCACCCAAACGAGCGGTCCCTTGGGCCGCACGCGCCCCGGGCGGCCAAGCCGCTCCGGCAGCCGGTCCTCGTCTTCCTTTCCGCGCGCAAGCCGTTGACGCAAGATGCGCGCCGCAAGCGGCTCCGCAAACCCTGTCGCCGCCCGGTACGCCGAAAGCAGCCGTGAGCGTTTCACCACCATCACGCCACGGCCTCCGCGGATGCGGTCACGGGCGCGGGCTCCACGGGGTCGACGCCCATAGCCTCATCGGCCGCGCGGGTAACGGCGTTCAAACCCGCCTCGACGGTCAGCCGCGCGGTCTCGAGCGCCGCCACGTCCGCCTCGCGCGCGACATAGATCGGCTCACCCCAAACGATGACGCCGCGCGTGAAGGGCAGGGGAATGACGAAGCGGTCCCAGCTGCCCAGAACTTTGCGCGCGCGCGCGCCGTAGCTGCACGGAATGATCGGCACGCCCGACATGCGCGCGACCGTGACGATGCCCTCGCTCGCGCGCATGCGCGGGCCGCGCGGACCGTCCGGCGTGATGCCGACATACTCGTTTGCTTTCAACGCTTTCAGCATGCCGCGCAAAGCAGCCACCCCGCCGCGGTCCTTCGTCGAACCGGGCTTGGCAGCAGATCCGCGAACGGTCCCATGTCCGAAATAGCCGATCGCGTTCGCGATCAACTCGCCGTCGCGATGCATCGAGATCAGCATGGAGATCTTCGCGCTCGTCGGCCACATCGCCGGCAGAATGAGAAGGCGCCCATGCCAAAACGCGATGATGAACGGTTTGCCTTCGCGCCAGAAACGCTCCGGCACGGCCGCGTTCTTGATCTCCCAGCGCCCCGTGGCCCAGGCAAGCCGGATATACATGGCGACGAGCCAGCACGCGACCTGCCGTGCCGCTTCCGACTTTCGTATCCGCCGCCACGTGT